>NZ_JAXCWM010000007.1:0-380390 GCF_034045115.1 Massilia sp. CFBP9012
CATTTGATAATTTAAGTAATCAAGAACCGAAGTTCTTGGCACCTTCATCAAACGCCCACACTTATCGACTGTTAATTTTTAAAGAACTTTATCCGGCACTGCTTCATCTGCCGTTTGCTTCGAATCGTTTTGTTCGTCAGCAGCAGAGGAATGAGATTATGCTCGTCCTGCTGAGCTTCGTCAACACCTTATTTTTCAGTTTTGTGACGAAACGGCGTCGTTATGGAGGAAATCGATGAAGGCCCGCAGCGCGGCCCCGCTCGAATGTCCAATAAATCATCGCATCGCTGGCAAAGCGCGCCCGGCACCCGCACAGTCCGCCGTCTCGACTATGGCGCCATGCAACTGGCCGGCCCGCATGTCTACGGCCCGCTGAAGGACACCAATGCCGCGCGGGCGGTACTGCGCGAAGCCGTGGAACTCGGCGTCAACCACATCGACACGTCGGATTACTATGGCCCGCACATCACCAACCAGCCGATCCGCGAAGCGCTTTGCCCCTACCGCGACGACTTGGCGGCGGCGCAGCTGATGCTGTCGGCGGATGTCCTGGCGCGACTGGAAGCGATCGCCACTCCCGCAGCATCGGCGTTGTAAGGTCCTGGCGCTAGGCAAGACCAGAAACAAGGCCAGAAAACAAAAAAGCCCACCAGACATCTGGTGGGCTTTCTCTCTATTGAATAGCCTGACGATAAACTACTTTCACACTGGTTGCAGCACTATCATCGTCGCAATGTCGTTTCACGGTCCTGTTCGGGATGGGAAGGGGTGGGACCGACTTGCTATGGTCATCAGGCATAACTTGCTGGAAAACTGTTCCTCTACTGGGCAACAGGCTTCCTGAATTCCGGCGAGCATTCTAACAAGCAATCCTGCCAAGCGCCAGCGTTATTGGCCGCCACGCCACAGAAACACACCAGAGAGACGCTTCTATATAACGGCAAGTGCTTGTGATCAAAGTAAAATACCGCCTTTCCCGCCGCCCCTCCTGCTCCCCGCCATGACGATCCTGCTCTCGACCCTCAACGCCCGCTATACGCACGCCTCGCTCGGCCTGCGCTACCTGCTGGCCAATATGGGCCCGCTGCAAGAGCAGACGAAGATCCAGGAATTCGTCATCGGCGCCAAGACCACCGACCTGGTCGAGCGCATCCTGGCGCACACGCCGCGCATCGTCGGTTTCGGCGTCTATATCTGGAACGTGGAAGAGACCACCCGCCTGGTGGCCATGCTCAAGCGCGTGGCGCCGCATCTGACCATCATCCTGGGCGGCCCGGAAGTCTCGCACGAGACGGGCGAGCAGGAAATCGTCAAGCTGGCCGACTATGTCGTCACCGGCTGGGGCGACGTCACCTTCCCCAAGCTGTGCCGCGAGATCCTGGACGGCCCCAAGCCGATCATGAAGGTGCACGCGGGCGTGCAGCCGCCGATGGAAGACATCGCCCTGCCCTACTCCTTATATAGTGAAGAAGACATCGCCCACCGCACCTTGTACGTGGAAGCCTCGCGCGGCTGCCCGTTCAAGTGCGAATTCTGCCTGTCCTCGCTGGACAAGACGGCCTGGCCCTTCCCCCTGGATACCTTCCTGGCCGAGATGGAGGCGATGTATCAGAAAGGCGCGCGCCTGTTCAAGTTCGTCGACCGCACCTTCAACCTGAACGTCAAGACCAGCCTGCGCATCATGCAGTTCTTCCTCGATAAGATCGAGGCGGCGCCAAACGACCCGGTCTATGCCCACTTCGAGCTGGTGCCCGACCACCTGCCCGAGGCGCTCAAGGAGACCATCGCCAAATTCCCGGCTGGCGCGCTGCAGTTCGAGATCGGCATCCAGAGCTTCAACCCCGAGGTGCAATCCCTGGTCAGCCGCCGCCAGAACAATGAAAAAGCGGCCGAGAACATCCGCTGGCTGACGCAGCACTCCACCGCCCACCTGCACGTGGACCTGATCGCCGGCCTGCCGGGCGAGGACGTGGCCAGCTTCGCGCGCGGCTTCGACCACCTGGTGAGCCTGGGCGCCGAAGAGATCCAGTTCGGCATCCTCAAGCGCCTGCGCGGCACGCCGATCATCCGCCATACCCAGGAATTCGGCATGGTCTACGATCCCTACCCGCCCTATACGGTGCTGGCGACAAGTAAAATCGACTTCGCCACCATGCAGCGCCTGGTGCGTTTTGCCCGCTACTGGGACCTGGTGGCCAACTCGGGCCGCTTCGCCAACACCATCCCGGTGCTGCTGGGCGATACGCCGTTCGATAATTTCATGGCCTTCTCGGACTGGATCTATGCCCATACCGACGCCACCCACCGCATCGCCCTGGACCGCCTGGCCAAGCTGGTGGCCCAGTGGCTGCAGGTACGCGGCATGGGTGCCGGTGAGGCGGCGGCGCTGCTGGCCAGCGACTATGCCGGCAAGGTCGACGCCCCGGCCCGTCCCGTGAAGCAGCCGGCGGATGCGCCGAAAGCGGTGGCTCCGGCGCGCCAGGTCCGGCATCTGGCTGCCTGATGGGGCAAGCACGCAAGAGGATCGTGGCTGGCAACACTAACGATTCTCTTTTACACTGGCGCAATGCGGATTGAAAATGCGCCAACATTAACCATTCAACAGTCCGGCCAGGGAGCCGGCCAGTCCGTCATTGCCGAGGGGGTGTGGCAAGTCCACGGCCTGTCGCAGCGCGGCGTCCTCAAGGGCATCACGCGCCAGCTGGCCGGCCTGAAGGACAAGGGCGCCTGCGACTGGGACCTGTCGGGTGTCGAAAGCCTCGACCACATCGGCGCCCAGATGTTCTGGAACACCTGGAACAAGGAGCGCCCCAAGCGCCTCAAGCTCGACCCGCGCCAGGAAGACCTGTTCAAGCGCATCGAAGAGGCCAGCCACATCAAGCTGCCGCGCCACCGCACCAGCCCCTTCGACTGGGTAATCAAGCTGGGCGCCGGCATCCTGAATTTCTTCGAGCATCTGCGCAGCTTCATTGGCCTGATCGGCATCGTGATCCAGGACCTGGGCCGCTTCCTGCGCCGTCCGCAAAGCGGGCCGTGGCGCGAGATCTCGGCCAATATCTACCATTCCGGCTTCCAGGCGCTGGGCATCACGGCCATCGTCGGCTTCCTGATCGGGATCGTGCTGTCCTACCTGTCATCGCAGCAGCTGCGCATGTTCGGCGGCGACGCCTACCTGGTCAACATCCTCGGCATGGCGGTGATCCGCGAACTGGGCCCGCTGCTGGCCGCGATCCTGGTCGCCGGCCGCTCCGGTTCCTCGATCACCGCCCAGCTGGGCGTGATGCGGGTGACCGAAGAACTCGACGCCATGCTGGTCATGGGCGTCTCGCACGGCTACCGCCTGATCATGCCCAAGGTGATCGCGCTGGCGATCTCGATGCCGCTGCTGGTGGTCTGGACCGACGCCATGGCCCTCCTGGGCGGCATGGTCTCGGCCAAGATCGAGATGGGCATGTCGTTCCGCTACTTCCTGCAAAAGCTGCCGGACGCGGTGCCGTTCGTGAACTACACCATCGGCCTGCTCAAAGGCGCGACCTTCGGCGTGCTGATCGCCCTGATCGCCTGCCATTACGGCCTGCGCATCAAGCCCAACACCGAGAGCCTGGGCCGCGGCACCACCACCTCGGTGGTCACCGCGATCACGGTGGTGATCCTGGCCGACGCGGTGTACGCCATCATCTTCAGCGGGACGGGTTTCTAGATGCCGGATTCCAAACAAGCCCGCAAGCAAGAGCTGAACCTGCGCCCCGACGAGGAAGTCGGCGCTCCGGTGGTCCAGATCCGCAACCTGTGGACCAAATTCGGCCGCACGGTGGTGCACCAGGACCTGAACCTCGAGATCTACAGCGGCGAAATCCTCACCATCGTCGGCGGCTCGGGCACCGGCAAGACCGTGCTGCTGCGCCAGATGCTGGGGCTGGAGCGTCCATCGCAGGGCAGCGTGCACGTGTTCGGCGAGGACATCAGCGCGGCCTCGCCCGAACAGCTGCAGCGCATGCGCAACCACTGGGGCATGCTGTTCCAGCAGGGCGCGCTGTACTCGGCGCTGAGCGTGTTCGACAACATCGCCCTGCCGATGCGCGAGCTGCGCTCGCTGCCCGAGGACGTTATCCGCGACGCCGTGCTGCTCAAGATGAATATGGTGGGCCTGGGCCCCGAGCACGCCAACAAGATGCCGGCCGACCTGTCGGGCGGGATGGTCAAGCGCGCCGCCCTGGCGCGTGCGCTGGCCCTCGAGCCGCAGCTGCTGTTCCTGGACGAGCCGACGGCCGGGCTCGACCCCGACCTGTCGGACGCCTTCGTCACCCTGATCCAGACCCTGCACCGCGAACTGAAGCTCACGGTGGTGATGGTCACGCACGACCTGGACACCCTGTTCGCGCTGTCTTCGCGCATCGCGGTGCTGGCCGAGAAGCACGTGCTGGCGGTGGGACCGTCGTGCGACGTGCTGCAGGTCGAGCATCCCTTCATTACACACTTTTTCCTGGGCCCGCGCGGCCAGCGAGCGCTCGAAGTGCTCGACGAGCGCCACGCCCAGCATGAATCGGAGAATCGATAGTTATGGAAAACAGGTCACATGCCCTGATGACCGGCATCTTCACGATCGCCCTGCTGGTGGCGACCGTCCTGATCGGCCTCTGGTTCAACCGCGACAAGACCGAGCTGGTGCCCTACGAGATTGTCACCACCCAGTCGATCCCCGGCCTGAACCCGCAAGCCACGGTGCGCTACCGCGGCCTGGAGATCGGCCGCGTCGACGAGATCATCTTCGACCCGCGCGTCACCGGCCAGATCCTGATCCGCCTGTCGGTCGATGCCGCCTCGCCGATCACCAACACCACCTTCGCCACCCTCGGCTACCAGGGCGTCACGGGCATCGCCTTCATCCAGCTCGACGACGAGCGTACCGGTTCGCCGCGCATGGCGACCGGCAGCGATCGCATCGCGCGCATTCCGCTGCGTCCGGGCCTGCTCGACCAGCTGGAAGACCGCGGCCTGGCGATCCTCGAGAAAGCCGAGAAAGTGACCGCCAGTCTCGATGAGCTGCTGAGCGAAGACAACCGCGCCAAGATGGTCGGCGCCTTCGAGAGCGTCGACCGCGCCGCCGACGCCTACGCCGCCATTCCTCAGCGCCTCGATCCGGTGCTCGACCAGCTGCCTGGCCTTGTCAACAAGGTCAACCGCAGCATGGACTCGGTCGACACCCTGGCCACCAGCGCCACCTCGATGACCCGCAACTACGACCAGCTGGCGACCCGCCTGCAAGCGCCGGACGGCCCGATCGAGCGCCTGAACACCACCATCGGCGCGCTCGGCGCCGCCACCAGCCACCTGGAACTGGAGACGCTGCCGCACGTGGTGCAGATGACCGACGAGGCGCGCGCTTCTCTGCGCGCGGTGCGGCGCACCGCCAACTCGTTCTCCGATCGCCCGCAAAGCATCCTGTTCGGCACCCCGGGCGACGCGCCCGGCCCCGGCGAGCCGGGCTTCGTGCCACCGACCAAATGAGGACCACCGTGAATCGTCAATCCTTGCGCATCCCTGCCGTCATCGCCCTTGCCTGTTCCCTGTTCCTGGCCGGCTGCGCCAGCAAGGAGCGCACCTCGAATACCGTCTACGACTTCGGCGCGCCGTCGCTGCGGCCTTTCACCCCGGCCACGCCACCCGCCTCTCCGCTCGCCATCGTAGTGATGGACGTCACCGGCCCCGGTGGCCTCGACACCGAGCGCATGTTCTACCGCCTGGACTATGCCGACGCCCAGCAGGCGCGCACCTATGCCAGCAGCCGCTGGAGCGCCACGCCGGTGAACCTGTTCACCACCCGCATCAAGACGCGCCTGTCGCAGGCGCACATGAAGGTGCTGTCGGCCACCGACGCCGCGACCGGCGTGCCGATCCTGCGCATCGAACTCGACGACTTCGTGCATGCGTTCCCGAGCGCGGACCGGAGCGAAGGCCGGATCATGCTGCGCGCCTCGGTATTTACCGAGCACCGCCTGGTCGACCAGCGCAGCTTCGAGCGCAGCACGCCGGCATCGAGCCATGACGCGGCCGGCGGCGCGGCGGCGCTGGCGGCCAGCACCGACGGGCTGGCGGACGACATCGGCGGCTGGCTGGCCACCCTCAACCTGCAAGGCAAATGACCGAAGCGGAAGTCCCTGCCGACGTCGCCGCCGGCCGCTCGCGCGGCTCGCCCATCGTGCGCGCCGCGCTGCTGGCCTATCTGCTCCTGATCGTCTACGCCAGCTGGTTCCCGTTCACCGGCTGGCGCGATAGCGGCATCTCGCCGCTGGCCTTCCTGAACCTGGTCAAGCAGCGCTACTGGACCGGCTTCGACGCCGGCGTCAACATCGCCGGCTACATCCCGTTCGGCATGCTGCTGGTGCTGTCGATGTATCCGCGCGTGCGCGGCATATGGGCGGTGCTGCTGGCCACGCTCGCCGGCCTGCTCACCACCGGCACGATGGAGGCGGTGCAGACCTACCTGCCCAGCCGCGTGCCGTCGAACCTCGACTTCGTCACCAATGCCGGCGGCTGCTTCATCGGCGCCATCCTCGGCGCGCTGTGGGCTCCCGGCCTGCTCGACCGCAGCCGCCTGTTCAAGCTGCGCCAGCGCTGGTTCGCGCCGCACGCCAGCCAGGGCCTGGTGCTGGTGGCCATGTGGCCGCTGGCCCAGATCTACCCGCAGAGCTATCTGTTCGGCCATGGCCAGGTGCTGCCGATCCTGTCCGGCTGGATGTCGTCCTGGTTCGACACCGAGATCGACCTGGTGGCCCTGCTGCGTCCCGGCGGCGACACAATGAGCGTGGAACAGTACTGGCTGTCGGAGACCATCATTACCGCCTGCGGCATGACCGGCGCCGCCCTCACCCTGATGTGCCTCGTGCGCCGCGGCGCGCCGCGCTTCTGGCTCATGCTGGCCCTGCTGGCGAGCGCGCTCGTGGTGAAGGCCTTCGCGAGCTCGCTGCTGTTCCGGCCCGATAACGCCTTCGTCTGGGTCACGCCGGGCGCCGAAGGGGGCTTTTTGATCGGCCTGATCATGCTGTCCGGCCTGGTGTTCGCGCCGCAGGTGGCGCAGCGCCGGCTGGCGGTCGTGACCCTGATCCTGGCGCTGGTGGTGGTCAATACGATCCCGGTGAACCCGTATTTCTCGTCCACCCTGCAGGGCTGGGTGCAAGGCAAGTTCCTCAACTTCAATGGCGCGGCCCAGGGCCTGGCGCTGGCCTGGCCATTCGTTGCCCTGTGGTTCTTGCTGCTGCCCTCGCATAAACTCAATCGTCAATAAGAGCGCGTATCATGGCGCTTTGGCCCATGGCCGCGCTACTCTTTCCAGCGAGAATGACATGACCGATCAGTCGACCGAACAGTTTTATAAACACCATGTATTTTTCTGCATGAACATCCGCGAGGGCAAGGACGCGCGCCCGAGCTGCGGCAAGTGCGGTTCCGAAAAAGCCCAGAAGCATGCCAAGAAACGCATCAAGGAATTGGACCTGAGCGGCCAGGGCAAGGTGCGCATCAACCAGGCCGGCTGCCTCGACCGTTGCGAGGAAGGCCCGGTGCTCGTGGTCTATCCCGAAGGTACCTGGTACACCTACGTCGACACCGATGACATCGACGACATCATCGACACCCACCTGGTCGGCGGCAAGGTCGTCGACCGCCTCAAGATCTGATCTGACAAGACGCCTTATGAACATCCATTCGCACAAATTCGAACTCGACGGCCCCGCCGGCAAGATGCAATGCCTGCTCGACCTGCCTGATGGCGCGCCGCGCGGCGTCGCCCTGGTGGCGCACCCGCATCCGCTGTATGGCGGCACCATGGAAAACAAAGTTGCGCAAACTCTGGCGCGCACTTTCGTGACGCTCGGCTATGCGGCGGCGCGTTTCAATTTCCGCGGTGTGGGCGAATCCGAAGGCGTGCACGACGAAGGCCGGGGCGAAGTCGACGACATGGCCGTCATGTATGCGCACATGCGCGAACAATACCCGGACCTGCCGATCACGCTGACCGGTTTCTCGTTCGGCACCTTCGTGCAGGCGCAGTTCGCGCTGCGCCTGGCGGCCGAGGGGCAGCCGGCCGAGCGCCTGGTGCTGGTCGGCACGGCGGCCGGCAAATGGCCGATGCCGGAAGTGCCGCAAGACACCATCCTGATTCACGGCGAACTGGACGACACTATTACCCTGAAGGAAGTTTTCGACTGGGCGCGACCGCTCGACCTGCCTGTCACCGTCATTACAGGCGCCGACCACTTCTTCCATCGCAAGCTCGGCCACATTAAAAATCTCGTGATTCAACTGTGGCGGCGTGACATTTAGTCGTCACAGTCCCCTATAATAATTCCCTTCTCTTGAGGCAATGCTTCCTTTGAGACATTGCCTTGCGCTTTAACACCGCCCTACCTTTTTAATGACGAAATTCTCCCCATGAAAAAACTGTTAGCGGCCTTCGCCGCCAGCCTGGTGATGGTCTCGGCCAGTGCGCAAACCGTGCCCGCGCCCGCCATCGCCGCCAAATCGTGGTTGCTGCTCGACGCGACGAGCGGCCAGGTCATCGCTTCGCAAGAACAGAATATGCGCATCGAACCGGCATCGCTGACCAAGGTCATGACGGCCTACGTCGCGTTTGTCGCGATCCGCGACAAGCGCATCACCCTGAACCAGATGGTGAACGTGTCCGAGCGTGCCTGGAAGGTCGACTCCAGCAGCTCGAAGATGTTCATCGATCCGCGCGTGCCGGTCTCGATCGACGACCTGCTGCATGGCCTGATGATCCAGTCGGGTAACGACGCCGCCGTGGCCATCGCCGAAGCGGTGGCGGGCGACGAAGCCACCTTTGTCACCCTGATGAACCGCGAAGCGCAGCGCATGGGCCTGAAGGGTACCCGTTTCGCCAACCCGCACGGCCTGCCGGACGCGAACAACTACTCGACCGCGGCCGACCTGGCGCAGCTGGCCGCCCACGTGATCCGCGACTTCCCGGAGCTGTACAAGATCGACTCGATCAAGCAGTTCACCTATAACAAAATCACCCAGCAGAACCGCAACCGCCTGCTGTGGCTGGACCCGACCGTGGACGGCATGAAGACCGGCCACACCAACTCTTCGGGCTACAGCATGATCACCTCGGCGCGCCGTCCGAACGGCAGCACCGGCGAACGCCGCCTGATCTCGGTGGTGCTGGGCACCAGCTCGACCGACGTGCGCACGCAGGAAAGCCAGAAGCTGCTGAACTGGGGCTTCCAGAACTTCGACACCGTCAAGCTGTACTCGAAAGGCCAGGCGATCCAGACCCCGTCGATCTGGAAGGGCGCCCAGTCGACCGTCAAGATCGGCTTCACGCGCGACATCCTGGTGACCGTGCCGAAAGGCGTGGCGGGCAAGCTCAAGCCGGTGCTGGAACGCCGCGATCCGCTGGTCGCGCCGCTGGCGCTGAACGGCCAGGTCGGCACCCTCAAGATGACCGTCGATGGCAAGCCTCTGCTGGTGCTGCCGGTGGTGGCGCTGGAAGAAGTGCAGGAAGCGAGCATTTTTGGTCGCGCGTGGGATTCGATGCGGCTTTGGATGCAGTAATCTCCCGCGCTTGATCTCAGAAAGCCCGTCCGCGCGTCACGCCGGACGGGCTTTTTTCATGCACGGCGGCTGACGCGGGGCAGGCTTCGGGCCGCTATAATCATGCAATCCAGTCATCACGAAAGAACCCCGATGCCGCAAGCGCCCGCCGAACTTCTCTTCCCCCGCATTCCGACGCGCGAGGGCGGTCTCGAACTGTCGCGCATCGTGGCCGGCATGTGGCGCATGGTCGAATGGGACATGCCGGTGGCGGCGCGCATCGACTTCATCGAACAGTGCCTGGCGCTGGGCGTGACGACCTTCGACCACGCCGACATCTATGGCAACTACGGCGTCGAGGAGCTGTTCGGCGAAGCCCTGCGCGCGCAACCGTCGCTGCGCGACCGCATGGAACTGGTGAGCAAGTGCGGCATCAAGCTCTTGTCGAACAAGCACCCGGGCCACTCCATCCAGCATTACGACACCAGCGCCAGCCACCTCATGCGCTCGGCCGAGGAGTCGCTGCGCAAGCTGGGCACCGACCGCCTCGACCTGCTGCTGATTCACCGTCCGGATCCGCTGATGGAATTCGACGAGATCGCCGCCGCCTTCACGCGCCTGAAGCAGGATGGCAAGGTCCTGCACTTCGGCGTGTCGAACTTCACGCGCCACCAGTTCGAGTCGCTGAATCGCCGCATACCGCTGGCCACCAACCAGGTCGAGTTCTCTCCGCTGCACACCGCGCCGATGTTCGACGAGACCTTCGACGGCCTGCAAGACCTGGGCGTCGCGCCGATGATCTGGTCGCCGCTGGGCGGCGGCCGCCTGTTCGGCGCGCAGGATGAACATGGCGCCGCGCTTCGCCAGGCCATCCAGGACGTGGCCGAGCGCGTGGACAAGCCGTTCTGCAGCGTGGTGTTCGCGTGGATCATGCGCCTGCCCTGCCGGCCGATCCCGCTCACCGGCAGCGGACGCATCGCGGCGATCCGCGAGGCGGTGCTGGGCGCCAGCTTCGAGCTCGAACGCGAAGACTGGTTCCGCATCCTGCGCGCCGCGCGCGGACACGAGGTAGCCTGATGGTCGAGGGCCCGCTCCGGATTGTCGAGGGCAAGGCCCTCAGCGCGCAGCAAAAGAAGGATTTGCTGAACCGGCTGGCCCGGATCGAGGGCCAGCTGCGCGGCGTGCAGAAACTGATCGCGCTGGCCGACTCGCCGTCGGATTGCGACGCGGTGGCGCAGCAGATGGCGGCGGCGCGCAAGGCGCTCGACCGCTCCTTCGTACAATTGCTGACCTCATCGATCCTGACCCAGACCGGCGACGCCACCGACCTCGAAGACGCACGCGCCCGCGCCGCCCACCTGGCGGCGATGCTCGACAAGTTCGCTTGAACAAATAGCGTAAAAACGTCGTTCCCGCGCAGGCGGGAACCTAAGTCAGTCTGCGTAGTCGATAGATCGAGCGCAGCGTCGTCGCGAGCACACTTGGGTTCCCGCCTCCGCGGGAACGACGGTATTGCATCAGTCCTCGAACACCTTCGGCGGCGCCACGCCGCGCCAGCCCAGCTTCCAGCCGATGTTGAGCAGCAGGGTCACGCACACATAGAGCAGGAAGAACAGCACGAAGAAGCGCTCCTGCAGCAGCGCGAGCAGCACCAGGCTCACGCCCACCAGCGCCAGCATCACCTTGCCTTTCGGGTGCTTGGAGCTGGGGAAGCGGATGGTCGACACCATCAGTGCGCCGACGCAGACCATCAGCGCGCACACCATGAAGGCCGGCGCCAGGGAGACGACGGGATCGGGCCAGGCCACCACCACCGAGGCGACGCAGGCCGCGCCGGCGGTGATCGGCATGCCGACGAAGTAGCGCGGGTCGGTGCGGCCATGGCTGATGTTGAAGCGTGCCAGGCGCAGCGCGCCGCAGGTGACGAACACGAAGCAGGCCAGGCCGCCCATGCGCTCCAGGGTCGGGTGCACGTCGCCCAGCTGGGTAAAGCCGTAGCAGTACAGCAGCAGGCCGGGCGCGCAGCCGAAGTTCATCACGTCGGCGATCGAGTCGAGCTGCACGCCGAAGCTGGACTGGGTATTGGTGGCGCGCGCCACGAAACCGTCGAGCGCGTCGAACACGCCGGCCAGCACCAGCAGGATCGCGGCCAGGCGGAAGTCGTCCGGGTCGCCGACGCGCGCGTTGTCGACCGAGATCACGATGCTGGCAAAGCCGCAGGCGATCGACAGCAGCGTCACGGAACTGGGCAGGGCGAACTTGGCGCGCGCGAGGCGTTGCTGGTTAGATAGCTTCAATGGTCGACTCGGCAAGGGAAATGTTGGCTTATTTTACAGTGAGCCCTGTAAGGGTGTTGCGCGATGGTTGCAGCGCCGGTCACGATCGTCGTTTTTGGCCTAGAATGATGCCCCACGCTTATGTATTGACAGGAGTTGCAAGATGAGCTATACGCCACGCTGGCAGTCGATTGCCGCGATCCTGGGTGCTGCCCTGGCCATGAGTGCATGCGGCGGCGGCGGGAGCAGCAGTCCGACGCCCCAGGCCGGTGGCGGCATGGCGGTCGCGCCAAGCCCCGCTGCACCAGCACCCGCGCCCGCCCCGGCGGTAGATGCCCCCGCCCTGAGCGGCAATATCGCCCTCGATGGCCGCAACTGGATCAATTACCGGCGCGCCCAGGCTGGCGTGCCGACGGTCACCCAGAACGCGCAGATCGACAATGCCGCGCTCGGACACTCCGAATACCTGCGCATCAATAACCTGATGAGCCACGACCAGGTGCCGGGCCGCCAGGGCTTCACCGGCGCCACCTTGGGTGACCGCCTCAACGCGGCCGGCTACACGCTGGATCGGGCGCGCGGTTTTGCCTATGGCGAAGTGATCTCCGGCAGCAATAACGGCTCAGGCTTCTTCATGACCGAAGAACTGATCACGGCGATCTATCACCGCTTCGTGATCTTCGAGCCGATGTTCCGCGAGCTCGGCACCGGCGCCGCCAGCGCCAGCCGCGGCTACCATTATTTCACCGCCGATTTCGCCAGCCGCAACGGCTACGGCCCCGGCATCGCGCGCGGCACGATCGTCACCTGGCCCTTCAGCGGCCAGACCGGAGTCGCACCCAACTTCTTCAGCGATACCGAGGAACCGGACCCGGTCCCCGACCGCAACGAGGTAGGGTATCCGATCAGCGTGCACGCCAATCTCGATTCGACGCTCGCAGTTAGCAGCTTCACGGTGCGCCCGCGCGGCGGCGCCAACCTGCAGGTGCTGCGCGTCGATCCGCTCGGGCAGGCGACGGCCGCCTCCATCATCCCCGTGGCCCCGCTGCGCGCGGCCACGACCTACGAGGTCAGTTTCACCGGTACGGTCAATGGCGTGGCAGTTGCGCGCGCCTGGTCGTTCACGACGCGGTGAGCGGCGCAGCGTTGGCCATCGACTTCGCGGCTGGCCTGGAAAGAGTGATGGATGACCGCGCGCTGTTCCTGCGCGTGCTGGGACGCTTCGCCGGCGACTACCGCGACCTCGCGGCGCGCCTGCATGCGGCGCTGGATGCCGGCGACGCCGTGCTGGCCCACCGCATCGCCCACACGCTCAAGGGCGCGGCCGGGATGATCGAGGCAAACCGGCTGCGCCAGCTGGCGCTGGAGGTCGAACTGGCGTTGAAGGCCGGCGGTGCGGCGCCGCTGGCGCTGATCGCGGCGCTGGACCAGGAGCTGGCGCGGGTGCTGGCGGAAGTCGACACGCTGCTGGCTTCACCTGAGACGCAGACATTAGCGCCGATGCCTGCGCCGGCAAGCTCGCCGGCCGCCAGGGCCGACCTGGCGCGCCTGCGCGACATGCTCGACCTCGGCGATGGCCGTGCGCCGGACCTGGCCACGCAACTGCGTCCGCGCCTGCTGGCGAGCATGGGAAGCGAGAAGGTGGCGGCGTTCGACGCGGCGCTCAGGCGCTTCGATTTCGAAAACGCGCTGGCGCTGCTGGAGCAGGCCGGCCGGCGCCAGGGTTTAGCTGACTGAGTTTTACGACACGGCCTCCATCGCCACGTCGTTCCCGCGAAGGCGGGAACCCAAGTTTGCTCGCGCTAACGCTACATTCGACGGAGCTGCAACGCAAAGGACTTGGGTTCCCGCCTCCGCGGGAACGACGTGTTCGCTTGCGATTCCAACGCAGATAACTTCGTGTGCCTTGATTCAGTCAGACCCTGGCCGCGTCTGCTGCGCGGCGCGCGCCGTCAGCGCGTGTACTCGGCTTCTTCGTCGAAGGAGTCGGCGCAGGACTTGCCGCAAAAGCGCCGCACGCTGTCGAGCGGCTTTTCGCAGTACCAGCACGAGCCCTTGGCCGGAAGACTGGCGCGGGTCGGCATGCTGCCTGTGGAGGCCTCAGCGGGCAACCCACTGTCCGGAAGACTCTCGTGTGTCGTTTCCAAGATCCACCCCCTGATACGGCAGCCTTTAGTCAGAGAAAGATTACTTCAGCGGAACTCCGTGCGCATGAGAAAGCGCAAGCCGGACTGCGACAGGCGAACCCATCACGACTTTCGTTGCGTATCAGTGTGCGCCCAATGCCAGGCGGGTGCAATCCCCTGCCACGCTCCCAAAGAGCGATTTGACATGTGTGCAACGTTTCCGCTGCACGAGCCACAATGCACCGCCAAAAATCGTAGTGTAATGCCAACTATCGGCATGCACGCTTGTGTGCGAAGGCTTATTTTGCCGGCTCGAGCGTCACGACCAGGCCGGTGCGCGTGGTCTGGATTCGCGTCGGGACGAATTGCACACCCGCATAGCGCAAGTCTTTTTGCTCGAAGGTGTAGACCGGCATATCGCGCGCGACGGTGTCGATCAGGCCGTTGGCGACGCGGGTCAGGTGACGCTCGGCTTCGGGGTTACCGAGCTGCAGGCGATCGATGCGCGGCTCGGCCATCATGACGGCGGTGCGCCCCGGATCGACGTAGAGGCGGCCCGAGAACGCGATATTGCCGGTCCATGCGCGCGCGAACGGCGGAGCGACCGAGGCCTCGACGGCCAGCGCGACCCGATCGTCCTCTGGCTGGATGGCCAGCTGCGGACGGGTGAGCTGGACGTCGAACAGTTCCAGCAGGCGCTCGTTGACCGGGAAGCGCTTGTCCAGGCCGGCCTGCAGCTTGTGCAGCGGGAGCTCGACCTGGCGCGGGCCGATCAGGCTGGAACAGGAGGCGAGCAGGCTGGCGCCGACCGCGATGGCGGCCAGCTTGAGCACCGTACGCCGCATCGGCGTGGAAGAATGAGGTGGCGTGTATTTATCCATATTCCAAGCCTAGCACGAGCCGTCCAGCAGCCTGTTGATCGTTACTTGCCGATACAGAAGCGGCTGAAGATCACGCCCAGCAAATCATCCGGCGTAAACTGACCGGTGATGCTCGACAACCGATCCTGCGCCAGGCGCAGCTCCTCGGCGAACAGGTCGAGCGACTGGTCGTCCTGCATCGCGTGCTGGCGCGCCAGCTCCAGGTGTTCACGCGCGGCGCGCAGCGCGATCAGGTGACGCTCGCGCGCCAGGTACAGCGACTCGCCGGTCTGCTGCCAGCCTGCGATGCGCAGCAGTTCGGCGCGCAGCAGGTCGATGCCGAGCTTTTCGTGCGCCGACAGGTACAGGTGAACGGCGTCCGAGCTCTCGTCCTTCGACGGCTTGTGCCCCGACAGGTCGATCTTGTTCCAGATGCGCACCACTGGCACGTTCGGAGGGAAGGCCGCGACGATCGCTTCGTCGGCGGCGCTCGGGCCGAGATTCGCGTCCAGCAGGTGCAGGATCACGTCGGCCTTGCCGACCTCTCCCCAGGTGCGCTCGATGCCGATGCGCTCGACCACGTCGATCTCTTCGCTCACTGCGCGGATGCCCGCGGTGTCGATGATGTTCAGCGGGATGCCCTCGATCTGGATCGTCTCGCTCACCTTGTCGCGCGTGGTGCCGGCGATCGGCGTGACGATCGCCACCTCGGCCCCGGCCAGCGCATTCAGGAGTGAGGACTTGCCAACGTTTGGCTGCCCGACCAGCACCACGTTCAACCCTTCGCGCAGCAGCGCGCCCTGCGCCGCCTGGCGGAACACGTTTTCGAGCGATTCGATGATGCCGGCCAGCTGGCCGCGGGCGTTCGACTTTTCCAGGAAGTCGATTTCTTCTTCCGGGAAGTCGAGCGTGGCCTCGACCAGCATGCGCAGGTTGATCGTGCCGTCGACCAGCTTGTGCACCACTTGCGAGAAGGCGCCCGACAGCGATTGCGACGCCGACTTGGCGGCGGCCTCGGTGGAGGCGTCGATCAGGTCGGCCACCGCTTCGGCCTGGGCCAGGTCGAGTTTATCGTTCAGAAAAGCGCGGCGCGTGAATTCGCCCGGTTCGGCCAGGCGCAGGCCGGATGCCGCGCCGGCTTCCAGCACCCGCGCCAGCAGCATTTGCAGCACCACCGGGCCGCCATGGCCCTGCAGTTCGAGCACGTCCTCGCCGGTATACGAATGCGGCCCCTTGAAGAACAGGGCCAGACCCTCGTCGAGGATGTCGCCATTTGCGGCCTTGAACGGGATATAGGTCGCGTGGCGTGGCGCCAGGGTCACGCCGGGAAACAGGGCGTCGATGAGGAAGCCGAGCGATTTGCCGGAGGCGCGCACGACGCCGATACCGCCGCGGCCCGGGGCGGTGGCGATGGCGGCGATGGAGGATGTGTCGAGTTTCATGGAGCGATTGTAAGGGATTGGAGGTGCTGGCGGGCGTTGCAGGTACGCGGGGAACCTTAGGTTCCCGCCTTCGCGGGAACGACGGTTTCGCGGTAGCGGACTATGGCAGATGCCTTGGCCCGCTCCCGACGCACGTCGTTCCCGCGAAGGCGGGAACCCAAGTACTGCGTGTACCGCATACCCAAAAAAAACCCGCGCACACGGCGCGGGCTTTTGCGAAGAACCACGCAGCTTACTTCGCCGCGGCGGTCTCGAACTTGCGGGTGATAACCCACTGCTGGGCAATCGACAGGATGTTGTTGACCACCCAGTACAGCACCAGGCCGGACGGGAAGAAGAAGAACACCACCGAGAACGCGATCGGCATGAACAGCATCATCTTGGCCTGCACCGGATCGGTCGGCTGCGGGTTCAGCTTGGTCGTGATGTACATCGACACCGCGTAGATCACCGGCAGGATGTAGAACGGGTCAGGCTGGGTCAGATCCTGGATCCACAGGATCCATGGCGCGCCGCGCATTTCGACCGATGCCTGCAGCACCCAGTACAGGGCGAAGAACACCGGCATCTGCACCAGGATCGGCAGGCAGCCGCCCAGCGGGTTGATCTTCTCGGTCTTGTACAGCTCCATGGTGGCCTGCTGCATCTTGGCCGGATCGCTCTTGTAGCGTTCGCGGATCGCCTGCATCTTCGGCGTCACGACGCGCATTTTCGCCATGCTGCGGTAGCCGGCCGCCGACAGCGGGAAGAAGGCCAGCTTGATCAGGATGGTCAGGGCGACGATGGTCCAGCCCCAGTTACCCAGCATCGAGTGCAGCTGGGTCATCACCCAGAAGATCGGCTTGGCGATCACGGTCAGCATGCCGTAGTCCTTCACCAGCTCCAGGCCCGGAGTGATGGTTTCCAGGATCTGCTCGTCCTGCGGACCCGAATACAGGCGGGTGTCGTTCGACACGGTCGCGCCAGGCGCCACGGTGCCCAGCGATTGCACGGTGCCGATCGCGTACAGGTTGTTGGCGATCTTCTTGGTGAAGATGTCGCGCGGCGACTTGTCGGCCGGGATGAAGGCCGAGACGAAGAAGTGCTGCGAGATCGCGACCCAGCCGTTGTCGGCCTTGGTCGAGTGATCGGCCTTGCCCTTCTCGATTTCCTCGAACGTCAGCTTCTGGTACTTGTCGGCGTCGGTGTACAGGGTCGGGCCGGTGTAGCTTGGCATGAACCAGGAATCGGTGGCCGGCTTGGTGCCGTCGTGCTGCAGCTGCAGGTACAGCGAAGGCTGGACCGGCGCGGTGCCGATATTGGTGACGTCATGACGCACGCCGACCAGGTAATCGCCCTTGCGGAAGGTCAGCGTCTTGGTCAGGCGCACGCCGCCCTGCTCGGCTTCCAGCACGACCTGCGCCTGGTTGTTGCCGCCCAGCGTGGTCTGCGCCGACTTGACGGTGAATGGCGTCGTGTGATTCGGCAGCACGCCGGCGGCGCTGGTGCCGATCAGGCCGGTCTGGCCCAGATAGACGTTCGGGCCGTTCACATTGAACAGGACCTGGTTCTTGGTCTTGTCGAAGTGATCCGGATAGTGCAGCAGCTCGAGGCGCTTGATGACGCCGCCGACCGAGTCGATGTCGACTTTCACCACGTCGGTGGTGACGGTGACGATCTGGCTCGCCGGTGCGGCTGGCGCAACTGGCGCACCCGGTACCGCGGTGGCCGCGGCGGCCGGAGCACCCGGCACGGCGGCGCTGCCCGGCTGCGCGGCAGCCGGCACGTCCGACGGTTTATTCTGCTGCGCGACTTGCGCCGGCGGTTGCGCCGAGAACAGCGACTGCTTGCCGTTAGCCACCATCCAATTGTTCCAGAGAACGATCAGAGAGATGGCGAACACGATCCACAGGACAGTACGTTTATTGAATTCCATTGGAGTCTTCAGGAGTGGTTGCAACCGCAAGCGGCTGAATGGGATTCCTTGGGGCCGTCTTTCGGCGGCACCGGGTCGACGCCACCCGCGTTCCACGGATGGCAGCGGCCCACGCGGCGCGCGGCCAGCCAGGAGCCGCGTGCGGCGCCATGGACGCGCAGCGCTTCGATTGCGTAATTGGAACAGCTGGGATAGAACCGGCAACGCGGCCCGAGCATGGGGGACAGCAGCAGCTGGTAGCCGCGAAGCAACCAGACGAGCAGCGTCTTCATGGCGTGCTGGCCGTGGTGGTACGCGGCCGCTGTTGCGACGCGAACAGGCGCACCAGTTCCACCTTCAGCGCGGCCTTGAGGGCGCGCGTGGTGGCCGGGCCATCCTTGGCGTTGACGGGACGCGACAGGCGAACGATGCAATCGACCTGCGCCAGGCTGCTCGTACGGAACAGCTCGCGCGTCATGCGCTTGATCGTATTGCGGGTCACCGCACGCGGCGCGAAACGCTTGGCCGCAACGACGCCCAGCCGCGCATGCGGCAGGTCGTTTGGACGCGTGTAGAGCACGAAATGCGCCGTTTTTTGCGTCGGCCGCAAACGAAAAACGGATGAAAATTCATCCGTTTTAACGATGCGCCGAGCGCGCGCGAAGTCGTGCGAACCTTCGCCTGTCATCACCGACCGCAATCGATCTGCGGTGCGTGACTTAGACAGCCAGACGCTTGCGGCCCTTGGCGCGGCGAGCGTTCAGGACTTGACGGCCACCACGGGTAGCCATACGTGCGCGGAAGCCGTGCGTGCGCTTGCGACGGACGACGGAAGGTTGGTAAGTACGTTTCATGGTGGTCTCGCTTAAAGCAAAATAAGATGCAAAATCGGGTCTGACGTCGTGTCAGATTCGGCGCCGATGACAGTTTCGCTCAAGGTTATACCAGCGTCACGCCACAGCAAGTCTTTCGTCGCCCAACCACCAGCCGCTGAAAAATCACAGCCTGGCATGGCGCATGGACGGGGAACCCTGAATTAGACTCTACTTCGCACCTTCATGTCAAGGCGGGTGTTGTTTCACCAAGCGACGCCCGTACGCGTTTCCAGCTTGGCAAGGGGTCGGCCCGGCTCGGCATTTCGGTGGAAAATATGTGCAGCGCCTGTGGATAACTTCGGCCGAGACAGGTAAAATAGCGTGTTACGTATCAAAAGCGAAGTATGGAAAATTTTTGGCAGTCAGCATCCGCGCAGCTTGAGCTTGAGCTCACGCCGCAGCAATTCAGCGCGTGGATCAAACCGCTGGTCGCCCTCGACTACGAAGACGGCAAGCTGCGCATTGCTGCGCCCAACCGCTTCAAGCTCGACTGGGTCAAGACGCAGTTCGCCACACGCATCACCGAACTGGCCGCCCAGTACTGGGAAGCGCCGGTCGAGGTGCAGTTCGTGCTCGACCCAAAGAACCATCCTGCCCGCAAAGCGAGCGACTCGAGCGCATCCGGCAACTCGGCCACCGTCGATTTCAATGCGCCGCGCCCTGCGCCTGGCGCCGAGAACCCGCATCCGTCTGCCGGCCCGAGCCCGACCCAGAACCTGAATATCGCCAACTCGCCCAAGCGTGAGCAAAGCCGGATCAACACCGAGCTTACTTTTGATAGCTTCGTGACCGGTAAGGCCAACCAGCTGGCGCGCGCCGCCGCAATCCAGGTCGCCAACAACCCGGGCGTGTCGTACAACCCGCTGTTCTTCTACGGCGGCGTCGGCCTCGGCAAGACCCACTTGATCCATGCGATCGGCAACCAGGTCATGGCCGACCAGCCGAACGCGCGCATCCGCTACATCCACGCCGAGCAGTACGTGCGCGACGTCGTCACCGCCTATCAGCGCAAGGGCTTCGACGACTTCAAGCATTACTATCATTCGCTCGACATGCTCCTCATCGATGATATTCAATTCTTCGGTGGCAAGAGCCGGACGCAGGAAGAATTCTTCTATGCGTTCGAGGCGCTGATCGCGGCCAAGAAACAGATCATCATCACCTCGGATACGTATCCAAAAGAAATCACGGGCATGGACGACCGCCTGATCTCGCGCTTCGATTCCGGCCTGACGGTGGCGATCGAACCGCCCGAGCTCGAAATGCGCGTGGCGATCTTGCTGAAGAAAGCGCAATCCGAAGACGTGACCCTGTCGGACGACGTCGCCTTCTTCGTGGCCAAGCATCTGCGCTCCAACGTGCGCGAACTCGAAGGCGCGCTGCGCAAGATCCTGGCCTACTCGCGCTTCCACGGCAAGGACATCACCATCGATGTCGTCAAGGAAGCCCTGAAGGATCTGCTGTCGGTGCAGAACCGCCAGATCTCGGTGGAAAACATCCAGAAGACGGTGGCCGACTTCTTCAACATCAAGGTTGCGGACATGTATTCGAAGCGCCGGCCGGCGAACATCGCCCGTCCGCGCCAGATCGCCATGTACCTGGCAAAAGAACTCACGCAAAAGAGTTTGCCGGAAATCGGCGAACTGTTCGGCGGCCGGGACCACACGACCGTGCTGCACGCGGTGCGCAAGATCGCCGGCGACCGCCAGAAGAATCCGGAATGCAACCACGAGCTGCACGTGCTGGAACAGACGCTCAAGGGCTGATTGCCTGCCTTTGAGCAGTTTTTTTGTGTTTGCCTCAGGCAATGGCACAATATCGCTTTAGTAATACATCACCTTTCAAACGTACTGAGGATAACTATGCAATTGGTCAAAACCACCCGAGATACGCTTCTCCGGCCACTGCAGATCGTGAGTGGTATTGTCGAGCGTCGGCACACTATGCCGATTCTGGCCAATATCCTCATTCGCAAGACCGGCGAGAGCGTGTCCTTCCTGTCGACCGACACCGAAGTGCAGATCACCACGCACGCCAATATCGGCTCGGGCGACGACGTGACCGGCACCACGGTGGCCGCACGCAAGCTGCTCGACATCCTGCGCGCGCTGCCGGAATCGGGCGACGTCACCATGACCCTGCAGAACAAGCGCCTGGCGGTCCAGAGCGGCAAGTCGCGCTTCGCGCTGCAGACCCTGGCGGCCGAGGAATTCCCGACCGTCTCGGTGGCCGACAGCTATAACGCCTCGGTGACCCTGCCGCAGAAAACGCTGAAGCACCTGTTCAATATGGTGTACTTCTCGATGGCCCAGCAGGACATCCGTTACTACCTGAACGGCCTGCTGCTGGTGCTCGACGGCAGCAATATCATTGCCGTGGCAACGGACGGCCACCGTCTGGCGTTCTGCCAGGTGGAGACCGAGCAGCAGTTCGAGCGCCAGGAAGTCATCATCCCGCGCAAGACCATCATCGAACTGCAGCGCCTGCTGGAAGAAAGCGATGAAACCGTGCGCCTGGATATCGCGGCCTCGCAGGTAAAACTGAGCTTCGCCGATATCGAGCTGGTCTCGAAGCTGGTCGAGGGCAAGTTCCCTGACTACACCCGCGTGATCCCGAAGGGTTACAAGAACGACTTCACGATCAGCCGCGATGAACTGCTGCGTTCGCTGCAGCGCGCCGCGATCATGACCAGCGACAAGTTCAAGGGCGTGCGCTGCATCATCGAGCCGGGCGTCATGAAGATCAGCTCGACCAATGCCGACCAGGAAGAAGCGGTCGAAGAACTCGAGATCGACTACGGTGGCGATTCGATCGATATCGGCTTTAACGTCACCTACCTGCTCGACGTGCTCAACAACCTGAAGTGCGACCAGGTGAACATCGCCCTGGGCGACTCGAACTCGTCGGCGCTGATCTCGATTCCCGACAATGGCGATTTCAAGTACGTCGTCATGCCGATGCGCATTTAAGAAGGTTGGCTCAACGGCATCGCCAAGAATCATGAGTTAGCTTAAACCCGTCATTCCCGCGCAGGCGGGAATCCAAGCGCTGTGTGATCTGCCAGCAAACTTGGGTTCCCGCCTACGCGGGAACGACGGTTCCGGGGTTGCAGGCCAGTGCTGAAGCCGGCTGGCCGCAGGCAACCGGATTCACCGTTTTATAGAAAGCAGTCCATGTCCGAGAATATCCCAGCAGAACAGCCCGCCCCAAGCGCGGATGATTACGGCGCGTCCTCCATCCAGATCCTGGAAGGCCTCGAAGCGGTGCGCAAGCGCCCGGGCATGTATATCGGCGACACCTCGGACGGCACCGGCCTGCACCACCTGGTGTTCGAAGTCCTCGACAACTCGATCGACGAAGCGCTGGCCGGTTATTGCACCGAGATCCACGTCACCATCCACTCCGACAACTCGATTTCGATCACCGACAACGGCCGCGGCATTCCGACCGGCGTCAAGATGGACGACAAGCACGAGCCAAAGCGCTCGGCAACCGAGATCGCCCTGACCGAACTGCACGCGGGCGGCAAGTTCAACCAGAACTCCTACAAGGTGTCGGGCGGCCTGCACGGCGTCGGCGTGTCTTGCGTGAACGCACTGTCGAAGCTGCTGCGCGTGACCGTGCGCCAGAACGGTAAGGTGCACCAGATGGAATTCACGCGCGGCGTCCCGGTCGATCGCCTGATCGAGATGCGTGACGGCTTCGAAGTCTCCCCGATGAAGGTGATCGGCGAAACCGACAAGCGCGGCACCGAGGTGCACTTCTGGGCCGACGAAACGATCTTCACGCTGGTGGAGTTCCATTATGAAATCTTGTCGAAGCGTATCCGCGAACTGTCGTTCCTGAACAATGGCGTCAGCATCAAGCTGACCGACCAGCGCACCGGCAAGGAAGAGCTGTTTGCCTTCGAAGGCGGCACCCGCGGCTTCGTGGAGTACATCAACAAGGCCAAGACCGTGCTGCACCCGAGCGTGTTCCAGGCGACCGGCGACCGTATGTCGGACCAGAACACGAACATCTCGGTCGACGTCTCGATGCAGTGGAACGATTCGTTCAACGAACAGGTGCTGTGCTTCACCAACAATATCCCGCAGCGCGATGGCGGTAGCCACCTGACCGGCCTGCGCGCGGCGATGACGCGCGTGATCAACAAGTACATCGACGAGCACGACTTCGCCAAGAAGGCCAAGGTCGAGATCTCGGGCGACGATATGCGCGAAGGCCTGACCTGCGTGCTGTCCGTTAAAGTGCCTGAACCTAAATTCTCGTCGCAGACTAAAGATAAACTGGTGTCGTCCGAAGTGCGCGGCCCGGTCGAGGAAATCGTCGCCAAGACGCTGACCGACTACCTGATGGAAAAGCCGAACGACGCGAAAATCATCTGCGGCAAGATCGTCGAAGCCGCCCGTGCCCGCGAAGCGGCGCGCAAGGCGCGCGACCTGACCCGCCGCAAGGGCATCATGGACGGCCTGGGCCTGTCGTCGAAGCTGGCCGACTGCCAGGAACGCGATCCGGCGCTGGCCGAACTGTACATCGTCGAGGGTGACTCGGCAGGTGGTTCGGCCAAGCAGGGCCGCGACCGCAAGTTCCAGGCCATCCTGCCGCTGCGCGGCAAGGTGCTGAACGTGGAAAAGGCGCGCTTCGAGAAGATGCTGTCGTCGGAACAGATCACGACCCTGATCGCGACCCTCGGCACCTCGATCGGCCCGGACGAGTTCAACGTCGACAAGCTGCGCTACCACCGCATCATCATCATGACCGATGCGGACGTCGACGGCGCCCACATCCGTACCCTGCTGCTGACCCTGTTCTACCGCCAGATGCCGCAACTGGTGGAACGCGGCCACATCTATATCGCGCAACCGCCGCTGTACAAGGTCAAGGCCGGCCGCGACGAGCGTTACCTGAAGGATGACGTCGAAGAAGCCAGCTATATGATGACGTTCGCGCTGAACACCGCGTCGCTGCTGCCGAAAGAAGGCGCGGAACCGGTGAACGGCGAAGCGTTGGGCGAACTGGCACGCAAGTACAACCTGGCCAACGCCATCATGCTGCGCCTTGCGCGCGTGATCGACCGCGCCGCACTGACCGCGATCTACAGCGGCGGCGTGGCACTGGACCTGACGACGCTCGAGAGCGCCGAGGCATCGGCCAAGGCCATGGAAAGCGCGATCAACGACAAGGCTGTGCAGGTCAAGGTGCGTTCGGACGAGCTGTCCGAGAAGCATGCCCTGCGTATCGAACGCATCTACCACGGCAACGTGCAGGTGACGTCGATCGACGCCGACTTCGTCGCAGGTGCGGATTACGCGCTGCTGGCCGACTCGGCTGCGACCTTCCAGGGCCTGATGGGCGAAGGCGCCTTCGTGCGCCGCGGCGAAGGCGAGCGCATGAAGGAATTCGCGGTGCGCGATTTCCATCAAGCGATGGAATGGCTGCGTGAAGAAGCGGAACGTGGCGTGTCCAAGCAGCGTTATAAAGGTCTGGGCGAGATGAATCCGGAGCAGCTGTGGGAGACCACGATGGATCCGACCGTGCGTCGTTTGTTGAAAGTGCAGATTGAGGATGCGATTGCGGCGGATCAGATCTTTACGACGCTGATGGGGGATGAGGTGGAGCCGCGGAGGAATTTCATTGAGGCCAATGCTCTGCGCGCTGGCAATATCGACGTGTAAGCACACACTTTTATGTTCAAAACGGCCTCATCTTGAGGCCGTTTTTCATTCTGGCGTGTTAGGGCGAGCGTGTTATTCCAACAATGACTTGCAACCGACTGTATCGTTAGTGACACAGCCGTGATCAATATCTTTTCCACAATTCAAATCCATAGTATGTTTGCTGCTCAGATATTGAACAGGAAACCTTATGGACGCGCTTCAGATAGCAATTAAGATTGGCAACGAATTCGAGATTGAACGTATGCAACCCCTCAAAGGAAATTATCTAGCCAACATTATTCGTAGCGATTGGCCAGCATCAGTTGCTCATATATTAGAAAATATAAATACACCAATAATCGCAAAATCCAGTGCAGGAATAGGTGGCTGGAATGCGGCGCCCTTCATGGCATTTTTAGATGAACGCCTAACAACATCACCGCAACGTGGATACTACCCAGTATTCTTATATGAACGCGGCTTCAAATCCTTTTGTTTAGTTATGGCGCAAGGTGCCGATCGACTAAAGAACAGTTTGGGAAATAAAGCAGCTCTTAGAGAACTGAAGGCACGCGCGCCCAGAATTAGAGAGGCGGCGCCCAATTGGCAAGCTAGAGGATTTTCGATAGGGCCCTTCGAAACCTACAGCCGCGGAAATGCCGCGTTGGGACGCGATGCCGATGACCCATGGGCCGTTTCAGTGGCTTTTGGCAAGCGATATTTTATTGACAACCCGCCAAATTCAGCAGAGTTTTTAAGCGATATTAGTGCGATTTTAGAGCTCTATGGAAGCATTTACGATAGGCTTGGCGATACTTTCATCGAGGAGGAAATCGCTATCGAAAGTCTTGTAGCGACCGGAGAGCTTCCGACTGGTGCAACTGGTCTTGACGGAGCGCTTAAAGTAGATGAGCACAAAAAGCGTGAGCGTAGAGAACGCAACTCAAAGCTCGTTAGAGACGTCAAAAGTGTACGCGGCTACACATGCGAAGGATGCGAGGCAGCCCTCGATTCTATCTATGGCAAAATCGGAAAAGAATTTATCGAAGCCCACCATTTAATTCCGCTATCACAAGTACCTGAGCAGGGTGTACAGCTTACAGAGCGGGATTTCGCAGTATTGTGTCCGACCTGCCATCGGATCATCCATCGACTAGGATGCCCCTCGCTCGATGAGCTTCGTAAAATAGTGAATCCTAAGCTCCGTGATTTTCACAAAGACATTAAAGAAAAGAAAAGATTTGCTTAAAAGAACTTATCTAGCAACTGGCTTATCCATCTCAGGGATTGGTCTAGTGACTAAAAATTGATATGACATCGCGCCAAGGAAGGCAATGCCGGCGCCGGTCAGCAAGGCTGGCACGAACGACCAGCTCTGAGCGATATAGCCGGTAAAGATCGGCGCCAGTGCGCCGCCGATAAAGCCGCCGAAGTTCTGGATCGCACCCAGCGAGGCAATCCGGCTGCGCGGCGCCACCGCCGTCACCAGCGACCACGAACAGGCCGACGCCGCATTGGCCAGGAAGATCACGACCGAGATGCAGGCAATGGCCGCGGTATTGCTCTCGACCAGCGCAGCCGGAATCGTGAACGCCACCATCCCCAGCATCGACAGCACCACCGCCGTTCGACGCCCCGCCACGACCGATTTCGCGCGGCGGGTAATCTGGTCCGACGCCCAGCCGGCCGACAGCGCACCCAGGAAGCCGCACAGGAAGGGAATCGTCGCCGCCACACCGACATAGGCCACGTCCATCTGGCGTTCGGTGCGCAGATATCCCGGCAGCCAGGTAAGGAAAACCCAGTTCAGATACACCGATCCGAAGAAGCCGAGCAGCATGCCCCAGGTGGCGCGCTGGCGGAACAGCGCGCGCCAGGATGCAAAGCCCGCCGCCGGCGCGGCTTCCGAAGTCTGCCCTTCGTCCAGGTAGGCACGCTCGGCGTCGGTCAACTCGTCGCGCACCGGGTCGCGATACAGCATGACCCAGACGATCGCCGCGACGATGCCCAGCGCGCCAGTGATGAAGAAAGCCCAGTGCCAGCTGGTCGCGGCGATTAGCGGCGACAGGCATAAAGGCGCCAGCGCGAAACCCAGTGGCGAGGCCGAGTTATAGATGCCGGTCGGCGTGCCGCGCGCGCGCAAGGGGAACCAGTTGCTCACCACCCGCGCCGCGGCCGGGAACTGCGGCGCCTCGCCGATGCCCAGCACGACGCGCGCGAGTACGAACCAGCCGAAGGTGGAGACCAGACCTCCGGCAGCTTGGGCCAGCGACCAGATCACCAGCCCCGCACCGAGCAGCCAGCGCGGCCCGATCTTGTCGACCAGGGCGCCAACCGGCAGCTGGCACAGCGCATAGCTCCACGAGAAGGCCGACAGCAGCACGCCCATCTCGCCGAGCGAGAGGCCGAGGTCGGCGCGGATGAATTCATTGGCGACGGCCAGCGTGGCGCGGTCGAGGTAGTTGATGACGCCGGTGACGACCAGCAGCGTCAGTGCCAGATTCTGGCGGTAGCGGATGCGCGAAGTCGCGGACAGGTGAGTAGGGGTAACGTTCATTTCGGGATGGTATCAAACACGATCACTGACCGGTTGCGCCTTTTTTGCCATGGCATGTTTGCAACACAGCGACAACAAGACATAAAACTCGTGCTACCATCCGCTCCGGGCTGTGCAGGACGCCCACTCTCGCGAAAGCCAGCGCACCTGCCAACGTCCACGACGTGACCGTTTTTCAGGAGTTCATCCCCTGTTCATTCACTGATGCCGTAGCGAGAGCGGCCAATACCATGTGAAAAGGACTTGGCATGCGCCTCCACCGAAACACCCCTCCAGACACCAATACCGATTTCCTGCGCCGCCACGCCCGCGGCATGCTGCGCAGCGCCCATTCGGAGCAGCCCAGCAAAGCCTTGCCCATCGTGCGCCGCGTGCACGCGGCTGGAAAAACGGCAGGCACGCGCGTCACGCAGCTCTACCACGCACGCACGGCGCTGCAGCTCAAGCACATGTTCCGCACGCTGGCCGCGGAGCTGGGCTACGCGACCTGGGATGCCTGCAAGCGCGACATCGACCGCCGTCCACCGGAAGTGCTGGACCGCTTCCGGCTCGACCTCGGCGCGTTCGGCGACCATGAGCAGATCTGGTTTGCGGACCAGCCCACCGCCGCGGCCTGGCAGCGCGAGCACGGCGGGCGTATGGTCGAGTATGGGAAGCAGGCTGTCGTGATGCCAGGCTGAGGGTAATGCCGTTAAGCTGGGCTGCTAAGCTAACCCCACGTCGTCCCCGCGCAGGCGGGGACCCAAGTGCTGCAAACGTCGTCGAAACGCTTGCAGCACTTGGGTCCCCACCTTCGTGGGGACGACGTTTTATGCTAACTCGAGAAGAAATTTGCCTTAACTTGACGCGATTAAAGCCTGACTGGATTTATTGCGAGGCAGGCACCCGCCGCAACACGTCGTCATAAGGCGCCAGATCGAGATAAGCCGTCACCTCGGTCGCGCGGCCGCCTTGCATGCGGAAGATCCACAGATAGCTGTTGCGATAGGGCTTGCCGTCCTTTGCCACTGCTTCGCCGTCCCATTCGATGATGACGTGATCGCCATCGGCCCACAGGTTGCGGATCGTGGGCCGGATCTGGCGTTGCAGGCGGGTCGACAGCGGTGTGACGGCACCGTCGATCAACTCCTGCTTGCCGCGAAGAACGCGCGCGGTCGGGCTGCTGCCCTTGATGGTCCAGACCACATTCGGCGCCAGCATATCGTCGAAGAAAGTGCGCCCGCCGGCAGCCCAGGCGGCGAATGCCTTGCTGACCGCTTCCTTGTTGCTTTGCGCTTGGGCCGCGCCGCTGTCGGCACGCGCCGGGGACGCGAACCAGGCCAGCGCAGCCATCAACACCCAGGCAGCCATCCAGCGTAACGCAGCACCCGAACCGGATCGAGAGAATTCCATATCGCACTCCTTGATGATCGTTGAATGGGAAGGCCATCCCGGCTCTTCCGCTTCCGGCTAGTGTGCAGCGCACGCGCTGGCGCACGTTAGCTCGATCATCCGGGAAGCTTGCACGATCATCCGAAGATGCGGATCAGCGCCTACGGCAGCCTGATCTTGACCACCGCATTGCCGGACGTGACATACAGATTGCCCTTGCCATCCGTGACGACGCCGCGCACGTCGGCCAGGCTGCCCGGCAGGTCGCCGGTGCGCAGGGTGGTCGAGCGCGTCGAGCCTGCCACCGTCGTGACGACGCCTTCCGGCGTGATCCTGCGCACCAGGTTATTGATCGCATCGGCCGCGTACACATTGCCGCGCGGGTCGACCGTCAGCGCCACCACCTGCTCGAAGCGCGCGGCATTGCCGACGCCATTGGACGATCCCCGCGCATTCGGCGCGCCGGCCAGGGTAATCATATTATTGACGCCGATAAAGCCATTCGGATTCCAGCGGCTGATCTCGCGATCCAGGTCGAACACGAACAGGTTATTGTTGTTGTCCAGCGCCACGCCGCGCGGTTCGAGCAGGCTCACGCCGGTCAGACCGTTCACGACGGATTGGCCTTCCAGCATCAGCGTGTCGCTCCCCGAAATCCTGCGTGTACTGTAGCTATTGGTGATGAACAGGTTATCGTTGGCATCGACCGCGATCGCGCCAGGCACTACCGAGTTCAACCGGCCCGCGCCCACGTTACTTCCGATCGGAATCGTGGCCGTGGTGCTGACGCGTCCCGCGGAAGTAATGCTCCGGATGCGCAAATTATCGGCAACATAAATTGTCCCGCGCCGGTTCACCGCCACGGCCACCGGATTGTCGAACCGGGCATTGCCCGTGTCGCCATCGGCAAAGGCGCTGGTGCCGGCTGCCCCGGCCACCGTCGTGACCACGCCTGCCGGCGTGATCTTGCGAATGACGTAGTTGCCGGTGTCGGCGACATACAGATTGTCATCGGCATCGATCGCAATGCCTCGCGGCGATTTGAAGCGCGCAGCCGTGCCGCTGCCGTCCATCGTGCCCTCGATCGTCGGATCGCCCGCCAGGATCGACAGCGCCGCCACCGGCGTCGAGGGCGGATCGCCGCCTTCCTCGTCGTCCTTGTCCTTCGGGATGCCGTCGCCGCAGGCGGAGGACAGCAGCATCAGGGCGGCGGCGCCGCACAGCTTGAGGCGAAGTCGGGCAGTATCGAGGGCGGTGTCGGTCACGGCGCGGCGGGTCATGAATCTCTCCAGAAAGGTCCGTCTTCGATGCTATCACGCAGCAAACTACCCGCCCCTGTTCTCAGCCATGGTAGCTGCATAAACTGCATCGCCGCAGCGCCAACCCGGCGTCAAAGTGACACTTTCGCTGAGCAATCCGCCCAAGAAACACAACGAATTTCCCGTACTTTCTTTCCCACAATTGCCAATTGCCCGCTTGACATACGGCCAAGAGTTCCTTAAAGTCGAAATTATGTCTTTCGCCCTGCATCTGTCGACCACCCTACCAGCCGCCGGCGCGCTATCGCTGGCTGCCCTGCTACTACGCGCGTAAATTCCGCCGTACGTCCCGGCTCCGCCGGCCCCAACAGCAGTAGGATTCGCACCGATGTCTACCACGCCATTTTTCACACCATCGATTTTCCTCACCGGGTTCGTCCTGGCGACTGGCTCGCGCGCAGGCATTCGCCTGCTGCTAAAGCTACCGATCGGTTGCCGGGCCTAGCGTTTTCGTGGCCCGCCCGGCAGCCTGTCGCCACCCCTTCAGACCCACAAGGTCGCCCAGTGACCACCCCATCAGGAGCCCCGATCATGCTGAACAACCCCGCCACCAAATACCGCCCCTTCCCCGCTGTCCCCCTGGCCGACCGCCAGTGGCCGAGCCGCAGCATCACCACGCCGCCGATCTGGATGAGCACCGACCTGCGCGACGGTAACCAGGCATTGATCGAGCCGATGAGCGTGGAGAAGAAGCTGCGCTTCTTCAAGATGCTGGTCAAGATCGGCATCAAGGAGATCGAGGTCGGCTTCCCGTCCGCCTCGCAGACCGACTTCGACTTCGTGCGCATGCTCGTGGAAGACAAGCACATTCCCGACGACGTCACCATCATTGTGCTCACCCAGTCGCGCGATGAGCTGATCCGCCGCACGGTGGAATCGGCGGTCGGCGCCAAGCGCGCCATCGTCCACGTCTACAACTCGGTGGCCCCCGTGTTCCGCCGCGTGGTGTTCAATATGGAGCGCGACGAGATCGTGCAGATCGCCGTCAAGGGCGTCCAGCTGATCAAGGAACTGGTGGGCCAGCACCCGCAGACCCAGTGGGGCCTGGAGTATTCGCCGGAATCGTTCTCGACCACCGAACTCGATTTCTCGAAGCAGATCACCGATGCGGTCAGCGCCGTATGGCAGCCGACGCCGGATAACAAGATGATCGTCAACCTGCCGTCAACGGTGGAGGCGGCCACGCCGAACGTCTACGCCGACCAGATCGAATGGATGTGTCGCAACCTGAACAACCGCGAATCGCTGGTCATCAGCGTCCACCCGCACAACGACCGCGGCACCGCCGTTGCCGCCGCCGAGCTGGCCGTGATGGCCGGCGCCGACCGCGTCGAAGGCTGCCTGTTCGGCAATGGCGAGCGCACCGGCAACGTCGACCTGGTCACCCTGGCGATGAACCTGTACACGCAGGGCGTCAACCCAGGCCTGGACTTCTCGGACATCGACGCCGTGCGCCAGCTGGTGGAAGACTGCAACCAGTTGCCGGTGCATCCGCGTCATCCGTATGCGGGCGACCTGGTGTTCACCGCCTTCTCGGGCTCGCACCAGGACGCGATCAAGAAGGGCTTCGCCAAGCAGCAGCCCGACGCGATCTGGGAAGTGCCGTATCTGCCGATCGACCCGGCCGACCTGGGCCGCAGCTACGACGCCGTCATCCGCGTCAACAGCCAGTCGGGCAAGGGCGGCATGGCCTACCTGCTGGAGCAGGAATTCGGCCTGCAGCTGCCACGGCGCCTGCAGATTGAATTCTCGCGCGCCGTGCAGCGCGTGGCCGACGAGAGCGGCCGCGAGATCAACGCGGGCGACCTGCACGCGCTGTTCGCGCGCGAGTACCTGGAGCAGGACGAGCCATATCACTACGTCTCGCACCGCATGGTCGAGGACAGCGAGCATGATGTGCAGCTGGACGTGACGGTGACGCGCCACCATGCGCAGCAATCCTTCACCGGCACCGGCAACGGTCCGATCGACGCCTTCGTGACGGCGTTGGGCCTGGATATCCGCCTGATGGATTACCACGAGCACGCGATCGGCTCGGGCGCCGATGCGCGCGCAGCCTGCTACGTCGAACTGCGCGTGGGGAATGGCCCGACCTTGTTCGGCGTGGGCATCGACAGCAATATCGTGACCGCTTCGTTCAAGTCGGTGCTGTCGGCGGTGAACCGTCACATGGCGGCGGGCGGAGAGAATTCGGCCGCGCTGGCGGCCTGAGGTTCGGAGCGTGCGGCGGGGCGCGGGACGCCCTGACGCTGCGCCGATCGATCAGCGGCGGCGCTGCGGCGCGCGGCGCGGGCCGGCCGGTCCGCGCGACTCGAGATGGCGGAACACGATGCGGCCCTTGGTCAGGTCGTAGGGCGAGAGCTCCAGCGTGACGCGGTCGCCCATCAGGATGCGGATGTGGTTCTTCTTCATGCGGCCGGCCGTATAGGCGATCATCTTGTGGCCGTTTTCCAGCTCGACGCGAAAACGCAGTTCGGGCAGCACTTCGGACACGAGGCCGTTCATTTCGATCAGTTCTTCTTTTGCCATGCGGGTTCTCCTGGTGTGGCGCCGGCAGGCGCCGGGCGTCGTGGATGCGGGGGATCGTTGGGGCCCGGCATGCAACGCCAGGAGAGGGATGAAAAAAAAGCCCGCATCCTGCGGGCTTCGTTTCAAAGCATTACCGATTTATCGCCGCTCCCGCCCATGCTATCTGCGTGGTGCCGGAGCTATGGACGCCCGCGCTATCTGCGCGGTGCGTCCGCTGTACAGGCTGACTGACATACCGAAAACACGTCCCCCGGAAAGTCGCGCACTGCACAGGCGCGGTCACGGATCGGAGAACTGTCGAACAGGCGTTGCCTGATCGAGCGGCCGAGTATAACAGCATTTTTGTGCGGCGCACAAAATAATGTTCGTACTGTCTCAATGCGGCATCGGCTCTTCGCTGTCGTCGCGGCCGGCAGTGAAACGTTCGGTGGCGGTCGACGCATCGTCGTCGAGGCGGGAGTCGAGTGCTGCTTCGGGGGGATCGAGCATGTCGGCCAGCATGGCCTGCAGTTCCGGCGTGTCCCAGTCCTTGCCGGCGCGCTGCCGGCAGTGGATGTAGTGCTGGATCTCGCTATGCTGTTCGGCGGTCAATGGCAGGCCGTGGAACGTGGTGCCCGGGGTCGCTTCGCGCATGCTGCCTCCTGTTCCCTGCCGATGTGGCCGGATATTCCGACTATACGCCGCCCGGCGCCATGCGGCGCGCGCTTCACGCCGCGGCGCCCGGCCCGCTCATCCGGTCCAGCATCTGCAGCGAGGCGCGTTCGCTCATCACCAGCACCAGCTTCAGCCGTGCACGCGTCATGCCCACAAAGAGTTTGCGCAACGCGCGTTCGTCCAGTTCCTCGAAATCGATCTCGGTGAAGATCAGCGCCGGCGCCGACTGGCCCTTGAAGCGGTATACCGATTCCGCCAGCAAGCCCCCTTCGCGAAACACCGGGTTGCCGAACAAATCGTAGGCGCCGGTGAACGAGCGCAGCGTGTGCGCGTCGCTCAGGCGGTCCAGGCGCAGGATGGCCGATTTCTCGCGTCCGCGAAATGCGCAGATCGCGATGTCCTGGCGTCCGAAACCGGCCGCGAGGCAGGAAGTCACGGCGCGCCGCGTCTGCGCCAGCATCGCTTCCTCGTCCCCTTCCGGATACGTCAGCTCCTCGATGTCGGCGCCCTTGAACGGACTGCCCGCCTCCACCGGCTGGCGCGCGGCGCCGAGCGCCGTCAGCATATCGACGATCTGGCGCGGGCTGCGGTAGTTGGTGTGCGAATGCAGGGTGACCCAGCCCGGCAACGGCACCATCGCGCGGCCGTACAGGTTCTGGTCCGGGTCTTCCATCCAGATCGCGCGCCCGCCCGGCTTGAGCATGCGCAGCACGATGTCGCGCCAGGCCACCGAGAAGTCCTGGCCTTCATCGACGATCACCACGTCGAACTGCCAGGTCTCGGGCAGCTCGGCGTCCGTCATCGAATGCTCGATGCGGTCCCAGACGTCGGCCGCGCCGTAGTCGGGCGTGACGTCCTGCGCGCGCAGCCAGGCGTCGGACAGCATGTGGAAGGTGGCCACCCGCCCGCCGGCCGGCACCAGCCGTTCGATATGGTCGGCCAGCGGCCGGTTGAAGCACACGTAGAGCGGACGCAGGCCAGCGTCGAGCGCGGCCGTGTATTCGGCCAGCGCCAGCTGGGTCTTGCCGCTGCCGGCGGTGCCGATCACGTGCAGGCGGAACGGAGAAAACTCCAGCCGCCGCGCCCATGTCGCCAGGCCGCCCGACAGCCGCGTCACCATGTTCACCGCGTTGCCGATCATGGCGCTGGGGTCGGGGCGCAGGTTCAGCGTGTCGCCCAAAAAGCGCGTGACCTTGTCGAAGTCGTCGGTGCGGTCCGTAACCGGCAGCGACTCGCGGATCACGCGCGCCAGCTTGGGCTTGTTGGTGGCGTCGATGATGTGGTCGGGGTCGATCCCCGCCAGCTGCTGGTCGCGCACGATGTAGTCGGGGCAGTACAGCAGGTAGTCGACCGACAGCGTGCCGTGGTAGCGCCTGGTCAGGCCCTCGATGGTGGTCAGGATCTGGCTGCGGATCTTGCGCGGCTTGCCCTGGTAGCTTTTCACCAGGCCTTCCGGGGTCTCGTTGAGGAATCCCGCGACCTGCTCGATCACCAGCATGCGGCCGTTCGGGGCGAGCACGATGAAGTCGACGTCGCCATATACGGAGTAGCCCTGCTCGACATTGGTCCAGTGCACGCCGTGGTAGATCACATAGGGGGTGTCGGCCAGGCGCTGCTCGAGGTCGCTCAGGGTTTCGATCTCGCGCGCAGCGGCGCCGGTGACGGCCATCTCGCGCCAGCCGGCAGGTTGGATAAGGGCCATGGTGTCCGCAAGCGTTAGTAAGGTGGAAACTATTGTAAGTCTGTTTCCATGATAGTCACACACCGTTGTCGGGGGAACGCACTATTGGCGGGGAAAGCTGGGGAATCGTTGCCGAAGTGAAAAACTTATTGTCGCTTGGCGGCAATCCGGTGCACACTTTCGGCATCACGCTCAGCGTAAGGTTTCTCGTGCTTCCACTTCCTGTCATGTCGGCATTGATCCATGCAGCGCGGCGCTGGCTGCCCTTATGCCTGCTCGCGTTTGCGCTGTGCGCTGCCCAGTCGGCGCACGCAGGCACCACCTATCGTTTCGGTGGTCCCAAGGTCGATAATTGCAAACAGGACAAGAAAGTCTATACCTGTACCGCGTTTCCCCTGACCGCATGGGATGACGCGATGATCATCGAAAACGGTTACACCGTCGATTTCACGATCAGCGTCACATTCGGCTACAACCATAGCCTGACGATGTCGGGCAATGCGCGCCTGACCAGCAGCGGCGATCTCCATATCGGGGACATCCGGCCCAGCGGCACGCTGATCTCGGGCGGCTCCTTCCAGGCCGGCGGCAAGTTCACGATCGGCAACCAGAACCAGAAAATCACCGCCGACATCACCGCCGGCTCGATGCAACTGGGCAGCGGCTCGCAGCTCGAGATCACCGGCGTCATCAACGCGAGCGGGCCGGTGGCCATCGCTTCGCATGCCAGGATCAACGGGCCCATCACCGGCTCCGACATCACGACCAGTTCGCCGGTGGTCCTCAACGGCAAGATCGACGCAAAGAACGGCAGGTTCACCCTGGCGTCGGGCAGCACCGTCAATGGCGACGTCACGGCGCTGGTGGCCGACCTGCTGGCTTCCAACAGCGTCGTGACCGGCAAGGTGACGGCAACGCAGACGCTGACGCTCGGCTCATCCGTGACCGTGAACGGCAACGTCGATACCGGTGTGCTGACCCTGCAAAGCTCGGAAGCCATCATCAAGGGGACGGCCATCGTCGACCGCGCCGACCTGTTCTGGCATGGCCGTGTTGCCGAGCTTATCGAGTGCCGCAAGGGCGCCACGGTGAGCGACTGCAGTTGCGTCAATAACCAGAGCGGCTATCCGTTCAATTCGACGCTCGGGCCCAAGTGCGGGCAGGTGCGGCCGCCCGAACCCAGTCCGCTGAATCACTTCCGCATCGAGCACGACGGCGAGGGACGCACCTGCGCCCCAGAGACTGTGACGATCAAGGCCTGCGCCAATGCGAACTGCACCGAATATTACAAGGGCGGCGCGCAAGTGACGCTGCTGCCGGGCGGACCGACCGTCAATACGGGCAGCACCGGCGTCGTCTCGGCGCAGCTGTCCAACAACAAACCCGGTGACGTGTCCCTGGCGCTGACGCAAAATGGAAGCAAGCCGACGTTTTCATGCTTCATTGGCGCGACATCCAGTTGCACGATGAAGTTCAGCAGCGGCGTCAGCTTCGAGATCGTGGCTCCCGACCACCGGGCCGGTGAAAGCGCCGGAGCGACCATCCGTGCGCGTGAGCTGGATCCGGCCACCGGCCAGTGCGCCGCGGCCTTCCGGGGCGAAACCAAGTCCATCGCGTACAGCTGCCGGCATATGACGAAAAGCAGCGACCAGCAGGGACTGAGCGTGACCGGTGTCCTTACCAAGGCCAGTGCCACACTGCGCTGCGACACCGGCGGCGCCGGCGCGGTCAGCACCAAATTCGACGCCACCGGCAAGGCAGATCTGACGCTGAACTACAAGGATGCCGGCACATTGAATCTCAAGGCCGAATTCGAGGACGCCAGTGGCGAGGATCCCTTCACCGTCGCGCCCTCTGCCTTCCTCTTCTCCGACCTGCCGACGACGTTCGTGCGCGCCGGCGACACGTTCGGGCTGACGGTCAAGGCCGTGAACGTCGCGGGCGACGTGACGCCCAGCTTCGACAAGACGCTCCTGGGAAGCGGCGCCACGAACACTGCCTTGTCGGTGGCCTGCGTTGCAAAAGGAGCGGAGGGCAAACTCGCTGCCGCCGGGGTGGAATTCAACAAGGGCATCGCCAGCGCTTCGCTGTCGTGGTCGGAGGTGGGTTCCATGGACGTGAAAGCGAAGCTGGACAAGTTTCTCGGCAGTGGAATCGACGTCGAGGGCACCACCGCCGGCAATGGCAACGGCTGCCTGGCGAAGGTCGGTCCATTCATTCCCAAGTATTTCCAGGTCGACGGCCCGATCGCCGCGCCCGGCGCGGCGCGCGCCTTTTATTATGCGGGCGAGCCGATCCCCGTGACGGTCACCGCGATGAACGCCCATGGCGGCGTCACCACGAACTATTCCACCGCGAACAGCCTGAGCGCCGCCGTCACACTGACGGCCTTCGACACGCCGCAAGGCACGGAGAACCCCGGCAGCGGCGTCCTGAAAGCGACGGCCGTGCCCGCAAGCGCATTCAGCGCCGGCATGGCCTCGGCCAGGCCGGAATACTGGCCGGCCGGCGCCACGCCAATCGCGGTGAAAGGCCTCGTGCTGCGGGCCGCCAGCAGCTCCGGCGTAGCGCCGGTGACGTCCGCCGACGGCAAGGGAACGTACGAAAAGGCGCGCCCGGATGTCCACAGCGGCCGCCTTCGCATCGGCAATGCTTTCGGCCGTGCCGGGGACACGGTGGGGATGCCGGTCGAAGCGCACTACTGGACCGGCAAGAGCTGGCTGTTCAACCAGACCGACAATGCCACCGTCATTCCGGCCGGCGCCTTCGCGCAACTACCGTACGCGAAGGGCGGCGGGGCCGGCGGTCCGCAGGTCGTGCCGGTCGGGAAGGATCTCAAAATCGAAGGCGGCCGGGCAACGCTGGAGCGGACCGGAGACAAGGCTGGCTGGATCGACGTGGCGCTCAATCTCGGTGTGGACAAGAAGGTCCTGGCCTGCGGGAATGCGAGCTATCCAGACAGCACCGGCGCGCAACTGGCCTACCTGCGCCTGCCCGCAGGTTGCCGCGACCCTTCGGCACGGGCGGTATTCGGCGAACAGTCGCCCGAGAACCGCCGCATCATCCACATGCGCGAGGTGTTCAATTGAGGCCCCAGGCCGGCTTCACGATGGTCGAGCTGATCACCGTGATCGTGCTGATCGGCGTGCTGGCGGCGATCGGCATTCCGCGGCTGATGGGCGGGAACGACATCAGCGCCGTGGTGTTCGCCGAGCAGGTGACGAGCGGACTACGGCTGGCGCAGAAGGCGGCGGTGGCGCGCCGCCGCACCGTCTGCGTCGGTGCTGCTGCTTCGGCGATCACCATCCGCATCCGTACCGACGTCGGCAACGGCACATGCGGCGATGTCCGTATCGACGGCATCACGGACGACCTGTATGTAAGCAAGGATGCCGGCATCGTCATCGACGGCATGCCGTCCACCCTGCGCTTCCAGCCGGACGGCGCGATTACCGGCGACGACGGCCAGCAGATCGGGCGGCTGGAAGTCCGCATCAAGTCGGACGACGTCGTCCACCGTACCATCCGTCTTGAAGGAAGCACCGGCAATGTTGATTAAGCGCATGAGCGGCGTGACGCTGGTCGAACTGATCGTCGCAATCGTCATCGTCGGCACGGCGCTGGCCGGGCTCGTCGCGGTGTACAACCGCGTCAACACCGCCTCGGCCGATCCCCTGCTGACCCAGCAAAAGCTGGCCATCGCCGAATCCATGATGGAAGAAGTCATGCAAAAGCCTTTCGCCGTGGGAGGGCCGGCCACGAACGACCGTCGCTTCTTCGATGACGTCCGGGATTACAACAACTACGGTCCCGCCGCCATCAGCAACGTCAATGGCGATGCGGTGCAGGGCCTGGAGCGCTACCGTGTCGCCGTCACGGTCGCGTCGCCCGGCGCGCAAGGCGTGCCGCCCATCCAGGGCATTCCGCAAGGCGAGGCGCTGCGCATCCGGGTGGCCGTCACCGTTGCCGGCGACCAGCCCGATCCCGTTCCCGTCATCCTGACCGGCTGGAGGACCCAGCCATGAACCGGATCGGTAGCGCCAATCGACGCCATTCCGGCTTCACGCTGGTCGAGCTGATCGTCGTGATCGTCCTGGTCGGCATTATCGGCGGCGTGCTGGCCCTGCAGCTCGCCCCGGCGATCCGCAGCTACCTGCTGGTGAGCCAGCGCGCCAACCTGACCAGCCAGGCCGACACCGCCCTGCGCCGGATCGTGACCGATGTGCGCAGCGCCGTGCCCAATTCATTGCGCCTGAACTCGTCCGTATCCCTGGACCTGGTGCCGACCCGCGACGGCGGCCGCTATCGCGCCGGCCCCGACATCGACAAGCCCGGCGACACCAGGCATATCAACGAGGCCGAGCCAGGCAAGGTCTTCGATGTGCTGACGCCGTTCAAGAACACACCGCGGCCCGGCGACGCGATCGTGATCGGCAACCGCAGTCCGGCCGACGTGTACGGCCAGTCGAACGTTGCCGTCGTCAATCAGGTAACGGCGCTGGCCAACGGGACCGGCCTCAATCGCATCGAGCTGAACGGCGATATCCAGGTTCCGCCAGGCTACGACGGCGGTCGTTTCGTGGTCGTGCCGGACGGCCAGCGCGTCGTGACCTACCTGTGCGATACGCCGGGCCGCGACGAGGCCACAGGCAGCGGCACCGGGCGGCTGCTGCGCATCGCCCGCAACGACTTCGGCGCGCCGCCTCTGCTCGCTGCACCGGACGGTGCGGCGGTCGTCGCCACCCGGGTCGAAGCCTGCGCCTTCGTGTTCTATGCGAACCAGGGCGCAACCCAGGACAGCGGCTATATCCAGCTGCAACTGACCCTGACCGACAAAGGCGAGTCGGTTCCGCTCACGATCGGCGCCTACGTGGACAACCAGCCATGAACCACATCGTCTTTCCTCGCCGGCAATCCGGTTTCGCCTACATCGCGGCGGTCGTCCTGCTGGTGGTGGTCGCGGGCCTTTCGGTGGCGCTGCTGCGCCTGACGGATGTTCAGCAAACGACCGTCAACCAGGCCGTGCTGGCAGCGCGCGCCGGCCTCGCGGCCCGCGCCGGCATCGAATGGGCATTTCACCGGCCAGCCGATCGTTGCACCGACACTCCGCAAGCGCAGCCGCACCACCTGGCGGATTTCCGCAGCGAGTCCGGATTCCTGGTCAGCGTCAGATGTACCTTCCGCACCTACAACGAAGGTGAAACGCCCGGCACTGCAGGCACGGCCCTCAAGAAACGCATCTACCGGATCGAGGCGGTCGCGTGCAATGGAAGCGGTACGGAGTGCCCGGACAACGGCAGCGTGCCGCGACCTGACTATGTCGAGCGCTCGCGGGTCGCAACGATGTGCATGATGAATGCCAACGACTTTTGCACCTGAAGTTTGTTATTCATTCGTAGATAATCGTTTCAGTTTCGATGGAATGATCTTTTTGCGATAACACTGCATGATGGATCCCTGTCATTTACCAGGAGAATCCCATGCAAGAATCCACGCACGCCCGCGTCGCCATCAACTACGCCAGCAATACCGAGGAAGCCGAGCGCACCGTCGCCGCCCTGCGCGCTGCCGGCCACACGGCCATCGCGGTGCAGGCCGACGTCGCGCTGCCCGACCAGGTGCGCTCGCTGTTCGACACCGTCGAGCGCGAGCTGGGCAAGGTCGACGTCCTGGTCAACAATGCCGGCATCCTCAAGACCGCGCCGCTGGCCGACACCTCCGACGAGCTGTTCGCGCGCACCTTCGCCATCAATGTGCAAGGCAGCTTCAACACCATGCGCGAAGCGGCCACCCGCCTGAACGAAGGCGGCAGCATCGTCAACTTTTCGACCAGCGTGGTCGGCCTCAAGCCGCCCGGCTATGCGATCTACGGCGCGAGCAAGGCGGCCGTCGAGACGATGAGCCAGATCTTCGCCAAGGAGCTGCGCGGCCGCCGCATTCGTGTCAACGTGGTGGCGCCGGGCCCGGTGGCGACCGAGCTGTTCTTCGACGGGAAGACGCCCGAGCAGATCGCCCATTTCGCCGGGCTGCCGCCGCTGGAGCGCCTGGGCGAGCCGGAGGATATTGCAAGCGTCGTCGCCTTCCTGGCCGGTCCCGACGCCGGCTGGGTCAACGGCCAGGTCTTGCGCGCCAACGGCGGCGTGGTCTAGCCAACGCCGGAGGATTGGGCAAGTCTTGCGGAGCATCGTACCCGGCAAATAAGGTGTAATAGGCGCACGAATCCCAACCGCCAAGAGACCGACAATGCAAGCGATCCGTGACCTCGCCGACCTGATTGCCCGCCATGCGCCTGACGAAGGCATGCACCGCAGCCAGGTGCCGGGCATGTGGCTGATCCGCAGCGACCGCACCACCGAACCGCTGCACGTGGTGCATGCGCCGGCGGTCTGCATCATCGCCCAGGGAGCCAAGCTGGTGTCGCTGGCCGGCAGCGATTTCCATTACGACCCGGCCAAGTTCCTGGTGGTGTCGGTCGACCTGCCGGTGACCGGTTGCGTCACCCAGGCCAGCGAGGAAGAACCCTATCTGTGCCTGCGGGTCGACCTCGATCCGCACATGCTGGCCGCGCTCGACCTCGAACTGCCGGGGCGGCCCACCTCGCGTGCGCGCGGCACGGCGTCGTCGCGCGGCCTGTTCCTGAGCGAGACCACGCCCGGCCTGGCCGACGTCGCGGCGCGCCTGGTGCGCCTGCTCGAGAACCCGGACGACATCCCGGTGCTGGCCCCGCTGCTGCTGAAGGAGCTGCACTATCGGCTGCTCACCGGAGAACACGCCGACGTGGTGCGCCACATCGCGCGCGGCGAAGGCCGCATGGCCCAGGTCACGCGCGCGATCTGCTGGATCAAGGACAACTTCAACCGCCCGCTGAGCGTGGAGCGCCTGGCCGGCGACGTGGGCATGAGCTCATCGACCCTGCACGAGCACTTCAAGTCGGTGACCTCGATGAGTCCCCTGCAATACCAGAAGCAGCTGCGCCTGCAGGAAGCGCGACGCCTGATGCTCACCGGCGCCAAGGACGCGGCGCGCGCCGGCCATGCGGTCGGCTACGAGAGCAGCTCGCAGTTCTCGCGCGAGTACGCGCGCTTCTTCGGCCTGTCGCCGGGGCGCGACTCGACGCGGCTGCGCCAGTCGCAGGGTGGCGCCAGCCTGCTGCAGGCGATGCGCTAGGCAGCGACCGGCGCGCCGCAGACCTGCTCCAGGATTCGCTGCGCGCTGAGCTCCTGGATCAGCAGCGCGCCGCCGTTTGCCTTGATCAGGCTGGCCGCCAGCGCGCCATCGTTGCCCGCTAGTCCGATCGGGGTCGATGCCGCCGGATCGAAGCGCTGCACCGAATGCACGTCGTCCACCAGCAGGCCGACCGTGGTGGCGCCGTGGCGCACCAGGATCACCTGCCCGTCCGCGCGCGGCGCATGTGCTCGGCCGAAGACCAGGCGCGCCAGGTCGAACACCCATACGAAACCTGGTCGCCTTGCCTGGCCAGCGTGCTGCCCAAGCTCGGCCTCGACGTCCAGCATGCCGATGCGCGCGCCGTCCGTCGGTGGCGTGCGCTTGACCCGTGAGAACGGCAGCGCCTCGATCACGGCCGCGGCGTCCAGCGCCATCAGGGCGCCGGCTACCTGGAACAGCGCATAGTCGCGTCCATGCTCGTGCTCCGAGCGGACGCGTTCGGCGCCGGCCAGTGCCGCCAGCTCGGCGTCCTCGCGCACCGGCCCGAAGGACTGCAGCAGCACCGACAGCACCGGTTCCTCGCGGCTGGCGCCGGCGCGGAATTCGCGGTAGCCCCCGGCGCGCGCGCAGGCCGCCACGCAGTAGTGGCCGGCATGCTCCACGATACGGCGCGCGGCGCCGTTCCGCCCCGCCGCGTCCAGCAATGAACGATCGAGCGCCAGCTGCGTCCCCGCCGGCTGGTCCGGGTCGGTGCCGCACAGCACGCGGCCGTCGGGGCTGACCAGGAAGGCCTGCATGTCGGCGCGACCGGCGACGCCGCTGTCCAGCATATTGCGCAGCTCTACCCCGCTGTCGAACACGATGCCGATGCCGCCAACCACCGCCGCTTCGCGCTCCGGATGGCGGATCGCCGCGTGATAGACGAAGGTCGGCCGGCCGTCGTGCAGCGCCGATGCGCCGAACGGCTCGGCATGGTGGTCCATCTCGCTGCGCAGGCCGCACACGGCGCCCAGGGTATCGCTGGCGACGTGGCTGCCCAGTACCTCCTGCGAGCCGGTGGCGGCCACGATGCGGCCGCTGCGGTCGTACACGAACAGGCGGCTGTAGACCGTGTACAGGCTGTTGATGTGGCGTAGCAGCGCGCCGATCGCCTCGGCCTGTTGCGGGTCGTCGCCGTCGGCCAGCGCCTGGCGCAGCTGGCCGGCCAGGGCCCACCAGCGGCAGTCATTGGCGCGCTCGTACAGGCTGCGGTCGAGCATGTCGACCAGCAGCTGGGCGGTGGCGCCGGCCTCCTGCAGGCTCGACGCCAGCACGGTCTGGTACAGGCCCTGGATCGACTGCGAGAATGCTGCGTCGCTACGCTCGCCCGTCTCGGTGATCTGGTCGAGTACCGGATCCAGGCGGCCGTTGCCAATGCCTGCAGCGGCGCCGCTGCTGGTCACCTTGCCGTTCCAGACGATGCGCTTGATCGCCTGGGTGGCGCCGAGCACCGACGACATCAGCGCATGCAGCGCCGGACTGAAGGTGTGGGCGTGCGACAGCAGTCCCTGCAGCATGCGCGGCACCAGTTGCGCCGCCGCGTCCGGGTGCGCGCCGCGGAAGGCCAGCTCGAGCGGCACCATCACTTGCGTCTTCCAGCCGGGTGGGCCGGGATAGCCCTGGTAGCCCTGCGAGATGCTGGTGGCGACCAGGTATTCGCGGCCGGCGAACAGGCACGGAGCCGGGTCGCCATCGAGGTTGACCGGCACCCGCACGCCGGGTGCGATCCACAGCGGATCGAGACTCTTGACGACGCGGTCGCCGGCATCGAGCAGCAGCATATTGGCGCGCCGGTCGGCGCCGCCATAGGCCTTGAAGATCGCGTCCAGCTCGTGTTCGAAAGAAAAACTCAGGCACAGCACCCCGAGGATGGCGCCGCTGTCGGGATCGCGCATGGCCTGCGAATACAGCAGTGCATGCGGCGCACCGGGACGCAGGTCGCTGGCGCGGAAGGTTTCGACATAGCCCGGGGCCGCCAGGGTGGCCGCCACCAGCGGGTCGCAGCTAGCCGCCAGCGTGGCGCCGGCATCGGCGCGCAACAGCACCGCGCCATCCGGCGCCAGCAGCACGATGTCGTCGTACACGGTGTACTTGTCGCGATAGGCCTCCAGGCGCCGGCGCGCCGCCTCGCGGTCCGGCGCCTCACCGGCGGCCAGGCGCGCCAGGAAGCGGCACAGGTCGAGGTCGGCTGCCAGGAAGCCCACGTCGGCGGTGCGTTCGAACAGGTTGCGCACCAGCAGGTCGAGTGCATACTGGGCGCGCGTGGCGGCCTCGCGCATCACCTGACGCACTTTTTCGGTCACCATATTGGCGACCAGGTCGCGCTCCAGCTGCACCAGGCCGGTGCGCGTGGCCAGCACGGCCGGCAACAGCAGGCGCGCCTCGAGCGGGCAATTCATCTTCGCGGACGCCTCGATCAGGCGCCATGTCTGGTGCAGCTCATGCAGCGCCGCCTGGCGCTTCACGACATCCTGCATGTATGGCAGGAAGTTCTCCACCAGATCGATATCGGGTTCTTGGTTCATGGGAGGAAGGGGTAAAATCTACTTCCCGTTAAGCAAGACGCATGCCATTCGGTTTCGCTTGCGTCGTCCCATGGCCACCGCCTCCTATAATCGCGCCATGACCACTCTTTCCCGACTGCCCGCATGAGCTACCGCCTGGCGATCTTCGACTTCGACGGCACGCTGGCCGATTCCTGGCCCTTCTTCTTGAGCGTGTTCAACGATATCGCCGACCAGCATGGCTTTCGGCGCGTCGACGCCGAACAGGCCGAGCGGCTGCGCCACTACGGTCCGCGCGACGTCATGCGCCACGTCGGCATGCCGGCCTGGAAGCTGCCGTTCGCCTCGCGCTCCTTCATCGACCGCATGCGCGCCGTCACCGGTTCGGGCCGCATCCCGCTGTTCGACGGCATCGGCCCGACCCTGCACGCGCTCGACCGCGCCGGCGTGCGGCTGGCGGTGGTGTCCTCGAATGCCGAGGAAAACGTGCGCGCCGTGCTCGGGCCCGAGCTGGGGGCCCTGATGGGGCAGTACGAATGCGGGATGTCGATCTTCGGCAAGGCCGCGCGCATCCGCAAGGTGGTGCGGCTGGCGCACACGCCGCCCTCGCAGGCACTGTACGTGGGCGACCAGACCACGGACGCCGACGCCGCACGCCGCGCCGGCATCGGCTTCGGCGCGGTCAGCTGGGGCTATGCGCCGATCGAGATGCTGCGCCGGGTGGCGCCGGAGCGCGAATTCGGCGCGCCGGCCGACCTGCTGTCGCTGGCGCGGCGGTAGCGCCCCTCAGGCGCCTCAGCTGCCGAAGTCGGCCTAGCGCTCGACCGCCTTGCGTACCGCCGTGACGAGGCCGGCATAGCTGCCGGTTCGGCACAGGTTGTCGGGCGGCGCGCATGGGGCCGGGGTGCGCTCCGGATTGCACCCCTCGGCGCGTGGCGCTACCGGCGCGTTGCCGGAACGCGCAGTCAGGCTCTGGTCTTCATTCATGGACAGGTTCGCTTGGTGGAAGATGGCGCTCATCCCTTCACGCACACCACCTGCTTGAGGGTGTGGACCACGTCGACCAGCTCGCGCTGGGCGTGCATGACGGCGTCGATGTCCTTGTAGGCCATCGGGATTTCATCGATCACGCCTTCGTCCTTGCGGCATTCGACCCCGCGCGTGGCGCGCTCCTGGTCGGCCACCGTGAAGCGGCGCTTGGCTTCGGTGCGGCTCATCACGCGTCCCGCGCCATGGCTGCAGCTGTTGAAACTTTCTGGATTGCCCTTGCCGCGCACGATGAAGCTGCGCGCGCCCATCGAGCCGGGAATGATGCCCAGCTCGCCTTCGCGCGCCGACACCGCGCCCTTGCGCGTGATCAGGACGTCCTTGCCGAAGTGGCGCTCGCGCTGCACATAGTTATGGTGGCAATTGACTGCTTCCACATGCGTCTCGAACGGCTTCCTGATTACGCTGCGGACGGCGCCGATCAGGTTCTGCATCATGACTTCGCGGTTGATGCGCGCGAACTTCTGGGCCCACCCAACCGCCTCGACGTAGTCGTCGTAATGTTGGGTGCCTTCTTCGAGGTAGGCCAGGTCCTGGTCCGGCAGGTTGACCATGTGGCGCCGCATGTCCTGGCGCGCCAGCTCGATGAAATGGGTGCCGATCGCATTGCCCACGCCGCGCGAGCCGGAATGCAGCATCAGCCAGACGAAGTTTTCCTCGTCCAGGCAGACCTCGACGAAGTGGTTGCCGCTGCCCAGCGTGCCCAGGTGCTTGTAGTGGTTCGCATGGCGCAGCTTTGGGTACTTGCGGCAGATCTCGTCGAACTCGTCCTTGAGCCTGATCCAGCCGGCATCGACGGCCGCCGGCGGCTTGTCCCAGGAACCGGCGTCGCGACCCCTGGCGTTGCGCGTCTTCGGCGACATGCCATGCGGCACCGCCTGCTCGATGGCGCTGCGCAGCTTGCCCAGGTTGTCGGGCAAGTCGTCGGCGCGCAAGGTGGTCTTGGTCGCCATCATGCCGCAACCGATGTCGACGCCGACCGCGGCCGGGATCACCGCGCCCAGGGTCGGGATCACACTGCCGATCGTCGATCCCTTGCCAACGTGGACGTCGGGCATGACGGCGATGTGGTGAAAGACGAAAGGCAATTGCGCCAGTTTCGACAACTGTTCCTTCGCGTCTAGCTCGACCGGCACGCCCCGGGTCCACATCTTGATGGGGCGATCGCCCTGGCCAGGGCCGAGTACGTCGTAGTCGTTCTGTTCCATGCGGCGCATGATGGCGCAAAACGACAATCCATGCTGCCTGCCTGAATTGGCCCCGCCCTTATCGCTATTGCTATACTCGGCACACTACACTGTTGCATGAATGAACAATGACACTGCCGATGCGTCTACTTCCCATCCTCCTGGCTCCCCTGCTGCTGACCGGCTGCTTCATCGAGACGGCCACCTATTCCATCGATCCCAATACCGATCACGCGATCACGGTCAGGGTCGAAAAAGACACCTTCTGGGCCAAGGAAGGAACGCTGCGCGTGATCATGTCGCGCCTGCCGGAGTGCCAGCGCCAGGTCGAGCTGGGTTCGGTATGGCTGTCGGGTTTGCAGGTCGAGTTGTTCGGCAACGGCAACAACGTGTATACCTTGCGCGCCGACGACCAGGCCTGGCAGATCGACACCACGGATTGCAGCGGGCACGAAGCGCCGGATGCCGACGCCATCACCGGCCTGCCGCTGGGGATTTTTGAACTCGGCAACGACGACAAGCTGACTTTCGAAAAGCCGGAAGCCGCGACCGAATAATCACGGAATCAGGGCCGCAGCCAGCCGCGCCCGATCGGCAGCGCCAGCAGCCGGTGATAGACCAGCTCGAGCGCCGGCAGCGCCCGTGCGCAGGTGGCCTGGGCCAGCGGCGTGTAGGCCAGCAGCGCGAAGCCGCCCGACACCAGCAGCGCGCCGAACATGTCTTTCGGCCAATGCACGCCCAGATAGACGCGCGACCAGGCCACGATCAGCGACAGCGGCAACATCACCAGTCCCAGGCTGCGCGCCAGCGGCACGCGGCTGAAGGCCAGCACCAGTGCCACCGAGAAGATGCTGGTCGCGTGGTCGCTGGGGAAAGAGCTGTCGGGTGCATGCAGCAGGAAGGTATGGCCGATCTCGGCCACGAAGGGACGCGGGCTGTACCACAGGTGGCCGATCATGGCGTTCACGGTCAGCGCACAGGCCGCCGCCAGGAAGGCGCGCAGCGCCACCTCGCGCCGCGGTCCCGTTCCGCTGACCCACAACAGCACCAGAGAAAAAGGCACCAGGAAAATCAGCCACTCGGCCGCAAACATAGCCCCTAGCAATTGCCAGCCAGTCAGGCCAGCGTGGGCGTTCAGGACGGAAAACAGGATAAGGTTGACGTGCTCGATCATGGCGCGGGGCTATTGATGAAAAATTGATAACTTTTTCCATAGCTTAGCCCATCCATTCCTGCGCACCTTTGGCAAAGTGCAACAGAATGTGACAAGTTGGTGACAGCGCGCGCGGCAGTGCCTAGCGTTTATGCAGCAAGAAGCGTAGCTGGGCAAGTTCGGGCTGCCTCTCGGCTTTCTCCAGCACACTTTCTAGCAGGGACTGACCGTTCTCGCGCTGCATGGTCCACTGGGTGAAATACTCGTGCACGGTGCGCCAGGGCGGATAGCCGGGCGGCATCGCACGCCAGGTGGTGCCGGTGTGCAAGAAGTACAGCACGGCGCAGAACACATCGTACAAATCATGTTTGCGTGGACGCGTCTTGCGCCGGGCTGCCTCGAGCATGGCGCGTATCGCCTCGAACTGCTCGCGGGGAATATCGCTGGGATAGGCTGGACGATCCATACTGACCTCCAAAACAACTTGGAGGTCCTGATCTGGAACAGGTTCCCGTTGTATTTACAACGTAACCTATTCCCGGAATCTCAGTCGCGCGCCAATGCGAGGAACTCGGTGCGCAGCGCCAGGTTCGGTTGCAGCTCGCCCAGCAGGGTCGAGGTGATGGTTTCTTCGCCGATGGCGCGGATGCCACGGCTTTCCATGCACATATGGCGGCACTTGACGACGACGCCGACGGCCTTCGGTTCCAGCACTTCCATCAGCGCATTGGCGATCTGCATCGTCATGCGTTCCTGCACCTGCAGCCGCTTGGAGAAGATGTCGACCAGGCGGGTCAACTTGGACAGGCCCACGATCTTCCCGTTCGGCAGGTAGCCAACGGTGGCTTTGCCGAAGAACGGCGCCAGGTGGTGTTCGCAGTGGCTGTAGACCGGGATGCCGCGCACCACGATCAGTTCATTGTATTCCTCGGCGCCATCCTCGAACGCCTTGAGCACTTCCACCGGATCCTGGTTGTAGCCCGAGGTCCAGTGTTTCCAGGCTTTCGCGACGCGCGCCGGCGTTTCGACCAGGCCCGGACGTTCCGGATTTTCGCCCAGGCTGGTCAGGAGACGACGCCAGTCGTGTTCGGTGAAAGCTTCTTTGTCAGACATGGTGCACCTTAAAAAAACGATTGCCGCAAGTATATAGGGAAGCACTGTAGCCGGCTGGCGGCCGACCTATTCTTGAGGAAAATTAAATCCGATATGACACATATCGCTTAGCGTTGAGCGTGGTTCCAGCCTGGGAGAGCGCTATGTTCGGCAGCACGGTTCTGGAAGTCGCCATCGGCCTGGCATTTTGCTACGGCACCCTGGCGCTGGTCGTCACCACTTTGCAAGAGGCGCTGGCAGCAAGCTTCCAGCTGCGCGCCGGCATGCTGCAAGACGCCGTCAAGCGCATGCTCAACGATCCCCGCTTCGACGCCACGGCGCGGGTGCTGTACGCGCATCCGCTGGTCAACCCGCGCGCCGGCGGGCTCGATCCCGGCGCACGCCTGCCCGCCAGGCTGCGTCCATCCTACATCGAACCGGCAAACTTCGCGATCGCGCTGATCGACGCCATCCGCGGCAGCCAGGGCTCGCTCGAGGCCGACATCGCGGCCGTTCCCGATCCCCAGCTGCGGCGCACCCTGCAGACCCTGTACCAGCAGGCGGGCGGCGACCTGCAGCGTTTCCAGGCGGCCCTTGCCGGCTGGTTCGAAACCGCCATGGAACGCTTGTCCGGCGTCTACAAGCGGCGCCAGCTGCTGATCTCGTTCCTGGTCTCGCTGCTCTTGACGATCCTGTTCAACATCGACAGCATCCACCTGTTCCAGACCCTGTGGCAGCATCCCGCCATGGCAGCCCACATCACCGCCGTGCCCGACGGGCTGGACGCCGAGGTGATGGCCCAGCTGTGGGTGCTGCCGATCGGCTGGCAAGCCTTTCCGCCGCTGCTTAATGCCGATTTCGCGCTGCAGGCCTCGGGCTGGCTGGTCACCGCCAGCACCACCCTGTTCGGCGCGCCGTTCTGGTTCGACATCCTGCAGCGCGCGATCAACCTGCGCAGCACCGGCGCCAAGCCGGCCCCGCTCAATGTCGAACAGGCCATGGCGCCCACGCCGGCGCCGGCCGCCGCACGCGCGCCGGATGGCGTGACCGTGGTGGTGGCGCCGGTCCAGTCCTGAGCGTGCTGCTCCGAGTACGTCCCTAGCGGCCGGGCGGACGGTAAGCGTCCACCAGGACGCTCGAGATCGACATCTGCGGCACCCGCTCCGGCCATTCGTCGTTCGGCCCGAACCAGCGCGCCTCGGCGATCTCGCTGGTGTCGACCCGGATCTCGCCGTCGAGGTAGTCGGCCGTAAAGGCCAGCATCAGCGAATGCGGGAACGGCCACGACTGGCTGGCGAAGTAACGTAGATTGTGCACGCGCAGGCCCACCTCTTCGAACACCTCGCGGTGGATCGCTTCCTCGATCGACTCGCCCGCTTCCAGGAAACCGGCCAGCGGCACGAAGCGCTGCGTCGCATGCTGCAGATGCTTGGCCAGCAGCACCGAGTCGCCCTTGCGGATCAGCACCATCATGGCCGGCGAGATGCGCGGATAGGCCATGTGGCCGCAATTGACGCACTTGAAGCAGCGCTCGCCGACGGCCAGCACGGTGCCGCTGCCGCATACGCCGCAGAAGCGGTGGGTGCGCGCCCACTCGGCCACTTGCGCCGCGCGTCCCGCGACGCCCACCAGCGCCTCGTCGATCGCCCCGAACAGCGCACGCAGGCCACGCCAGGCATGGCCCGGCGGCAGCGCGGGTTCCAGGTCGAACCAGCCGGCCTGGCAATACCGCCCGTCCAGCAGGCCCAGCGGCTGCAGCGTGTCGGGCGCCACGCCCATGCGCTCCAGGGCCGCCGCGTCCGGCAATGCCGGCCCGTCTTCGCGCACCAGCAGCTGTCCCTTGTGGAAAATGAAGTTCAAGGGGTCCGGGTCGGGATGCGGCGCGAACAGCGGCGTGAATGAGGCGGGCGTCTGGAGCATGGTCGGGAGGATGGTGGCCGGGATCCAATGATGATACCGCCTTTCCCGGCAACGTACAGGCGCCGGCCCGGCGCTGGCGGCCCAGGCCGGTTGGCCGAATTCGCCGCGTGGCCGCGAACTAATCCTGAACGGTCGCGCTCAAAGAATGGCTGACCACCGCATGTTGACAGTTGCACGCTGCCCGCTGCTTTCAACCCGGCATATAACACCGGCGTTCGCCCCCGGTGTTCAATCCACTGATCTGCCGCTGCACTAACCAGGAGAAGACGATGGACGATACCCCCGTTGTGCTCGGCATAAACCGCGACCGGCATGCGAGCATCTGCCTCATGCACGGCTCACACGTGCAATGGGCCATCCAGAAAGAGCGCCTCACGCGCCACAAGCACCACCCGGGAGAACCGGGCGATATGGACGCCTCCTATTTGCCCCACCTGTCCGGCCTCGAACGGCCGCTCGACGTGCTGGTCGAATGCCATGCGTCCGGCGGGGTTGCCAACGAGCTGGCCAGCGAGGTTGCCAACGAGGTCGCCAACGAGGTGGAGGGCAGAGATGGTGACCGCGCGCTCGTCTTCGCCCGCGGCGCGCGGCGCGCCCGCATCCCGCAGCACCTGGCGCACGTGGTTGGCGCCTTCCACCCTTCGCCCTTCCGCGAGGCGGCGGTGATGGTCGTGGGCGGCCAGGGCAGCCTGGCGGCCGACGGGCGGCGCGAAGTCGCCTCCTGCCATCGCATCGACCGCGAACGCATCGCCTGCATCGGCCAGCAACTGAGGGGAGATGGCGACCGGCATGCCGCAGGGCTCGGCATGTTCTACGCCAGCCTCACCCAGGCGCTGTTCCCGGGTCAGGGCAACGAAGGCAAGGTGGCCGACCTGGCGCCCTACGGCGATCCGCACGCGCTTGGCCTGCCGCCCCTCGGGGTCGACGGCATGCAGGTCGCCATCCCGCACGCCTGGCCGGTGCTGCTCGACGACGCCGAGCGTTTCCGTTTCGGCTCGCCCAAGGCCAGCTTCACCGATTGCGCCAACCTGGCGGCGGCCGGCCAGCGCGCTTTCGAAGAAGCGCTGCTGGCGCTGGCCCGCTGGCTGCACGGGCGCACCGGCCTGGACGACCTGTGCCTCACCGGCGGCGCCGCCCTCAATGGCGCGGCCAATGCGCGCCTGCTGCGCGAAAGCCCGTTCCGGCGCGTGTTCGTGCCGCCGGCGCCGGGCGCGGCCGGCGCCGCCCTCGGCTGCGCCATCTATGGCCTGCTCGAGCTGGCCAGCCGCAGCGCCGACTTCCGCTGGACCCACGACTATCTCGGTCCGGCGCCCCAGCTGGCCGACATCGAGGCGGCGCTCGATGGCGCGAGCGACCTGATCGTCGAGCATCCGCGCGGGCGCGACGCCCTGTGCGCACGCATGCTCGACCTGCTGTGTTCGGGGCGGGTCGTCGGCCTGTACCAGGGCCGCAGCGAATTCGGCCCGCGCGGGCTGGGCCACCGCAGCATCCTGGCCGATCCGCGCCGCGAGCGCATGCGCGACTGGATCAATGTCCGCGTCAAGGAACGCGAGTGGTTCCGCCCCTTCGCCCCCATGGTGGCCGAAGAACGCGCGTCCCAGTATTTCGACCTGCAGGCGCCATCGCCCTTCATGCAATTCTCGGTCACGGTGCGCAGCAGCGTGATGCCGCTGCTGGCGGCGGTCACCCACGTCGACGGCAGCGCGCGCCTGCAAACGGTGGGCCCCAGCGACGATCCGGTGTTGCGCGCCCTGCTGGCCGGCTTCGAAGTGCGCACCGGGGTGCCGGTGCTGCTCAACACCTCCTTGTGCGGCAAGCAAGAGCCCCTGGTCGAGACGCCGCAAGAAGCCGTCGCCGCCTTCCGACGCCTGCCCCTGCACGGCCTGGCCATGCCGCCCTACCTCGTCATGAAGCGCCACGAACCCGGGCTGCCGGCATGATCCGCGGCTATCCGGTGCTGGCGGCCTGCCACCTCGACCGCCACTGGCAAGACCTTCCTTCGCGCGAGCGGCATGGGCCGGCGTAGGTAGCGCAACACGATGAAACATCGGCGAACGACAAGAATTCGCGGCGATGAAAAACGATAGTGAGAGGAGAAAACCATGCTCCGGCGACCTTTGCTGCATCGTCTCCCGGTCCAGTCCGTCGTGGTGTTCCGCGCCCTGCATCTGGGCGACATGCTGTGTGCGGTTCCTGCCTTGCGCGCCCTGCGCGCCGCCTTGCCCAAGGCCCATATTGCACTGGTCGGCCTGCCCTGGGCGGCGCAGTTCGTCCACCGTTTTGGCGCCTACCTCGATGAATTCCTGCTGTTTCCGGGCCATCCCCTGCTGCCCGAGCAAACCGTGCACCATGACGACCTGCCCCCGTTCTATGCCACAGTGTGCGCACGCGAATTCACCCTGGCCGTGCAGCTGCATGGCAGCGGCGACATCGCGAACCACATCGTGTCCGGCTTCGGGGCCGCGGCGATGGCGGGCCACTCCCGCGGCAAGCCCTTGACCACCGAAAAGACCGTCCTCGTCCCCTACCCCGAGACGGGCGCCGAACCAGAACGCCTGCTGCACCTGGTCGGCCAGCTCGGGGCGCCGGCGGCCAGCACGCAGCTCGAGTTCCCGATCCTGCACGAAGACGAGGACGAGCTTGCCGCCAGCGGCCTGGCGGCAGGGCTCGAGCCGGGCAGCTATATCTGCGTGCACCCGGGAGCGCGCCAGCGCGACACCTGCTGGCCGCCGGAACGCTTCGCCAGGGTGGCCGACCGGCTTGCCGACGAGTTCGGCATGCGCATCGTCCTGACCGGATCGGCGGATGAGGCGCCGCTCGCGCAGGCGGTCGCCGATCGCATGCATGCGCCTGCCATCATCGCCGCCGCCCCGATCTCGATCGGCGCCATGGCGGCCCTGATGAGCCGCGCGCGCCTGCTGATCTGCAACGACACCGGGGTGTCGCACATCGCGGCCGGACTGGGGCTGAACAGCGTGGTCATCTTCAGCAAGGCCGACATCGCGCGCTGGGCGCCGCTCGACCGCCTGCGCCACCGCTGCATCTGGGATCCCGGCGCCGAGCGCGCCACCGTCGTGCTGCAGCATGCGCGCACCTTGCTCACTGGCGCCGAACCCAGCAGGCAACGGGCAGCCGGAATGTGGCCTTATTGGTAAGCGGCCGCGGCCCGCGCGTCCGCAAGAAAGCTGCCGCCGTCATTGGCCGGCCGCCTTGGCTGGTCATCGACGGCGGTGAACTGGCTATGAACCGATGATGTACAGCCAGCCGTCGCCACACACCGGCTTTCCACTGTATGTTGCTGCGACTGCAAGGTTTGCGCGCACTCGAGCACACCCCGTGACGGAGCCGGCACCGGCCAAGTCTTTCCCTTGCCAAAAACACCTGCGACATACCCGGGATGTCACAAAGCGTTGTAGCCGCATCCTAAATCTCACCAATTCCCACGCGGCAAACTATTTTTTCGTCCAGAATACCTGGATCAATTCGACATCCTTATCGTCATGGACAAACTGTCATTACTGGTCGGCCGCCACTCGTTCAACGCACGCATCTTCTTCAACGGAACGTTTTGCGATGCCAACCACTTCGCAGAAGACGGGGTATCTGGCCAGCTGCACGTGGTGCGGTCCGGCCCGGTGGACTTCATCCATGACGATGGCACGGTGATCAACGTTACCGAGCCCAGCCTGCTGTTCTATCCGCGCGGCACCAGCCACCGGCTGCAGGTGCATACGGGCCACAGCGCCAGCCTGCTGTGCGCGCACATCGTGTTCCAGGACGGGATGAGCAATCCGCTGGCGCGCATCCTGCCGCAATGCCTGGTGCTGCCGCTGAGCGAGATGGCCGGACTGCAATCGACGCTCGACCTGCTCTTCGACGAATCCGCCCGCAGTGAACCGGGACGCGAAGTGATCCTGGACCGGCTGTGCGACGTCCTCCTGATCCAGGTCATACGCCGCGAGTTCGACAGTGGCAGGCTGTCGGTGGGCTTACTGGCCGCGCTGTCCGACCGCCAGTTGTCGCTGGCCCTGGCCGCCATCCATGAGCGGCCCCATGAACCCTGGAGCCTGCAGTCGCTGGCCCAGGTCGCCTGCATGTCGCGCGCCGCTTTCACCGAACGCTTCCGCGACGTGATGGGCATCCCGCCGGGCGAATACCTCACACGTTGGCGCATCGGCGTCGGCAGCCGCCTGCTGCGCCAGGGCATGCCGGTCAAGCAGGTCAGCAGCCGCACCGGCTACACCAGCCCCTCCACGTTCACCCGCGCCTTCACCACGATGATGGGCGCCTCGCCGCGCGAGTGGCTCAAGCAGGCCGCCGGCTAATAAAAAACGCAGACGCCCCTTGCGGATGCGTCTGCGTGATCAATTCTTGCGGAACTACTACACGGCGGCCGTCGAGGCCGCCATCTCGCTTACTTCAGCAGGCGGGTGCGGCACGCCACCATGGCGATCACCAGGGACAGGCCGCCGACATAGGCGATGGCTGCCTGCATGCCGATGAAGTGAGCGACGGCGCCGATTGCCGGCGGACCCATCAGGCTACCGCTGTAGGCCATGCTGGCCACAGCCGCCAGGGCCGCCGGGCCCTGTGCGCCGGCGGCGCTGAACACGAACGGGAACACCAGGGCCAGGCCAACACCGGCGATCGCGAAGCCGCCCAGGGCGATATAGGCGTTCGGCGCCAGCACCGCGAAGAACAGGCCCGATGCGGCAACCAGCGCGCCCAGGGTCACCAGGCGCTTGGCGCCGTAGCGTTCCTTCAGCTTGTCGCCGACCATGCGCGACATCAGCATCATCATCGAGAACGCCGACAGTGCCAGCGGCGCCAGGCCATCCGACGCGCCGAAATGCTCTTTCAGGAACACGCCGCTCCAGTCGGCGATGCTGCCTTCGGCCATCGAGCCGAAGAAGCCCAGCAGACCCAGCAGGACCAGCGGACCGCGCGGCAGTGCAAACTTCTTCTTCTCGACCTTCTCACCGACTTCATCCGCTTCAAGCATGTTGACGGCGAGCCACAGCAGCACGGCCAGCGGACCGGCCAGCATCAGGAAGTGGGTGGCCGGGGCGATCTTCATGCTGGCCATCAGGCTGCCAAGCGTGGCGCCGACCAGGCCCCCGGCACAGCACAGACCGTGCAGGCGCGACATTTCCGACTTGCCACTCTCTTTTTCGCGACGGGCGGCCGCCGAGTTCATGGCGACGTCGAAGGTGCTGGCCGTGATGCCCAGCATCAGGACCGCCATCATGAGGCGCGACACGTCCGGCGCCATGCCGATCGACACCAGCACGCACAGCAGGGCCAGGCCCGCGATCATGATGGTCTTGCGCGCGCCGAAGCGGGCCATCAGGAAGGACGAGATCGGGTACGAGATCACGGCGCCGAGGCCGCCGCACAGCAGCACCATCGACAGTGCCGCGTGCGAGATGTTGACGCCGGCAGCCAGGGCCGGGATGCGGCCGGCCCACGAGCCCATGATCAGACCGAACAGGGCGAACACGACCGGCAGCGAGAACAGCTGGGCTTGTACGAGTACCGAAGACGAACGACGTGAAACAGAAACAGTGGTTTGCATGGAAGCGGCGAATTGTTAAATTTCTTGAGGTGTAAAGTAATTGCTAGAGCGCTTTTTACAGTCCGGACGCGTCTGAAATATTTACGTTAGGAATCTGATGGACGGCAATTCTAAACACCTTTTTTCGCTTTTGTTTTCCGTGCGGAAAAATATTTCGCGTCGTTGTATTGCGCTGACGCAAATATGACAACATACTTGCTGGACACATACGAATTCATGTCAGCCCAGCATGATTTACGGAAGGAGAAGTTGGAATTTAGCGGCAGATGTAACTATTTATTGCTGTGACTGTCGGCGCTGGACCCATTCATTAGATTGCTGCAAAGCAGCAGTTTCGTTCAAAAAAAGTCTGTTTTTTGGGCAAAGTGACATGTCATCGGATCAACTCGCGCGTCGCCGAGACCAGACCATGTTCATGATTTCCCATCACTTTTGATTCGCCTGCGCCAGCCAGTAAACCATTCCCTCAATTGTTAAATTTATTTACCCCGGCGACACCGATCGATGACGGCGCACAAAAAAGGGCCGCCCTCAGGCGGCCCAAACAGGAAGCAGCAATCTTACTTGGCCAGGTGTTTCTTCAGTTCAGTGCCGGCCTGCAGCACTTGCGAACGCACGCCCGGCACGGTGGCCAGTGGGTTGAGCAGGCCGAAGTCGTGGATCATGCCGTTGTAGCGGGTGACGGTCACGTCGACGCCGGCCTGGTCCAGCTTGCGGCCATAGGCTTCGCCTTCGTCACGCAGCACATCGTTCTCGGCGACCTGGATCAGCGCCGGCGGCAGGCCCTTCAGTTGCGGCAGGGTGGCTTGCAGCGGCGAGGCATAGATTTCCTTGCGCTTGGCGGCATCCTTCGTATAGCTGTCCCAGAACCACTTCATCATATTGCGGCTCAAGAAGTGACCATCCGCAAACTGCTTGTACGAACCGGTCTCGAAGTTGGCATCGGTCACCGGCCACATCAGCACCTGATAGCGCAGTTTCGGTCCGCCCTTGTCCTTGGCCATCAGGGTCAGCGCGGCCGCCATATTGCCGCCGACGCTATTGCCCGCTACCGCCAGACGGCTGCCGTCGATATTCAATTCCTTGCCATGTTCCGCCACCCACTTGGTCGCGGCATAGATCTCATTGATCGCCACGCCGTAGCCGGCCTCCGGCGAGCGGGTATAGTCGACGAACACCGCCACCGCACCCGAGCTCTCGACCACGTCGCGCACCAGGCGTTCGTGGGTCGGATAGTCGCCCAGCACCCAGCCGCCGCCGTGGACGAACATGAAGGCGGGAAGCACACCCTTGACGCCGGCCGGACGCACGATCTTCAGCTTGATCTGCTTGCCGTCGACGGTGATCACCTTGTCAGAGACGTCGGCCGCCGGCAGGTTCACCTTGACGCTTTTTTGCGCGCCTTCCAGCACCTTGCGGGCGTCCGCTGGCGACAGTTGTTCGATCGGCTTGCCGCCGCCGGCGTTGAGCGCCTTCAGGAATTCGGCGGTGCGGCGTTCCACGGTGGGCTGGATATCGGCGGCTGCGGCGGCGCCGTAGGTCAGGGCCAGGGATGCGGCGACGAGGGCTTTGCTCAGGGTGTTCATGGTGCGTCCTTTCTTGTTGGGTTCGATTGAATCGGGCGTGGGCCGTCTGCCACATTAGCAGCGCGCCGCGGGCCTTCATTGCATAAACGGATCATTCGGTGGTGGTGGACTAGTGATTATATTCACGATTAAATCGCACACTACCTATTCACTCTGGCTACTTGCGTATTCACATGGTTCCGGTGTCCCCCGGTTTCCCGGGGGAGCGGTGCATCACACCAGTTGCAGGGTCACGTCGATATTGCCGCGGGTCGCGTTCGAGTATGGGCAGACGATGTGGGCGCGGTCGACCAGGGTTTGCGCTTCGTCGGCCGGCACGCCTGGCAGGCTGATCTTCAGGGTGACTTCGATACCGAAGCCGGTCGGGATCGCGCCGATGCCGACGCTGCCTTCCACCGACACATCCGGGGAGATTTTCAGCTTGTCGCGGGCGGCAACGAATTTCATGGCGCCCAGGAAGCAGGCCGAGTAGCCGGCCGCGAACAGCTGTTCCGGGTTCGTGCCTTCCAGGCCAGCGCCGCCCAGTTCTTTCGGGGTGGTCAGTTTCACGTCCAGCACGCCATCCGAGGAAACGGCGCGACCTTCGCGGCCGCCGGTGGCTTTGGCGCTGGCACGGTAGAGGACTTGTTCGATTGCCATGATGAGACTCCTTGTCTTGGTCGACGGCGCGTGCCGCCCGATTTCATTAATTCGCTATTTAGTAGCGCGCTATTTAAATGACTTGCTGCCTTGGCCCGCCGACCCGTTTATCTGTCCGTTCGGCGCTGCCATGGAAAGCATATTACATAGCTCACGATTTAATTGCAAACGATTTATATCGCCGACTTGTTACCAGATGTAACTGCGGGCCTGCATGGGCTCACAGCAATCTGACGGATTCCCTGACGATCAGGCTCAGTTGCGGCACCTCGCCCTCCGGCTGCTCGTGCGCCAGCATTGCCAGCATGCGGCGTCCGATACCGATCCCGGCGTCGTACAGCGGCTGGCGCACCGTGGTCAACGGAGGCGTCGTATACATCGAGCTTTCCAGGTCGTCGAAGCCGACCAGGGAGATGTCTTCCGGCACCCGGATATTGCGCCGGTACAGGGCCAGGCGCGCGCCATATGCCGTCAGGTCGTTGGCCGCGAAGATCGCGGTGAAGCGCAGGTTGGCGGCCAGCAGCCCGTTCAGCGCCAGCAAGCCGCCGGACTCGCTGAAGTCGCCCGCCACCACCAGCCGCGGATCAGCCTCGATCCGATGCTTGGCCAGGGTGTCGTGATAGCCGGCCAGGCGCGCCCGCGCGTCGCGGTGGTCGTCCGGTCCGGTGATGTGGGCGATGCGGCGATGGCCTTGCGCGATCAGGTATTCGACCGCCTCGCAGGCGCCGCGGTAGTTATCGAGGCAAAAGCCGTGGGTGCGCGCACCCTGGACGTCGCGCCCGAAGGCGACGATCGGCACCCGCTTCGAGAAATCGAGGATCTGCTGGTCGCTCATATTGCCGGTCAGGATGGCCACGCCGTCGACGCGGCGCCCGATCAGGAGTTCGACCCGCTCGGCTTCTTCGTCGGCATGCCAGTGACCGCTCATGATCAGGAGCGCATAGCCGGCCGCCTTCATCGCATCCTCGATGCCGACCATGGCGCGGTTGAAGTAGCCGCTCTCGAGCGACTGGGTCAGCACGCCGATGGTGCGGGTGCTGCCGATCTTGAGGCTTTGCGCCAGGCGGTTCGGCCGGTAGTTCAGTTCATCGATGACGCGCTCGATGGTGCGCCGCTTGTCTTCGGACACCTTGGCGGTGCCGTTCAGGAAGCGCGAGACCGTGGCGGGAGAGACGCCGGCAGCGCTGGCGACCTGGTACAGGGTGCTGGTGCTGCTCTCGACGTTTTTCATGAAGCGTTCCGGACCCATTCAAGGCAGATAGTTGCTTGAAGTATATCACCGATACTCACCCGGAAAGGATAGAAAGCGCGACATCATGAAAATCTTTCATGAGACGGCCGTCGTTGAGATGCAACAAACCCGACAAGGGTGTTCACAAATTCTAATTGACATTTTTTTGCGGACGAAACTACTATGAAACCGTTTTCAGAATTAATGAAATCGATTTCTCATCAATTCATGTGTTAGCGCTCTCAGCGCCTGATTTACCCCATAAAACAATACTCGGAGACAAGCAATGACCAAGACTACGCCCGCGGGGGCCGCAGTACGCACCTCGTCGTCCACCCCCATCCGCCTCGCCATCCTGACCCTGCTGGCCGGCATCGGCAGCGCCCAGGCGCAGACCGCGTCCGACCCCGCCTCCCCTGCCGCCGCCACACCGCCCGCCGTCGTCGACAACGGCCAGATCGCCGAGGTGAAGGTCACCGCCACCAAGCGTTCGACCTCGCTGCAGCGCACCCCGATCGCGGTCACCGCGCTCAACGCCGCCACCCTGCAGGACAACCACGTGCAGACCATGCTCGACGTGGTGGCGCTGGTGCCGGGCTTCCAGGCCACGGCCCAGGGCGACCATGGCGTCACCACCATGACCCTGCGCGGCATCGGCAACGACAGCGCCAAGACCGAGTACGCCGATCCTGCGGTTGCGACCTTCGTCGACAACGTCTATTCGCCGCGTGCCGAAGGCGCCACCGCGCTGCTGTTCGACGTCGAGGGCATCGAGGTGCTGCGCGGTCCGCAAGGCACGCTGTGGGGCCGCAACTCCACCGTCGGCGCAGTCAACATCCAGACCGTCAAGCCGGAACTGAACAGCCGCTCGGGCTATGTCGAAGGCGGCATCGGCGACTACAACCGCCTGGGCGCGCGCGGCGCGATCAACATCCCGATCGCCGACAATGCGGCGCTGCGCTTCGCCGTGGTGCACGAGCGCCACGACGGCTACGTCGACTACCAGCGCTTCAACAACCCGTCGGTCGAGTCGCAGCGCGCCGCCTACCTGGCCTCGGGCGCCGACCCGGCGGCGTTCCGTCCGATCAATCCGAACCAGTTCGTCTCGGGCGGCGACAAGTACAGCGCCCAGGACCAGAGCGCGGCGCGCCTGTCGCTGCTGTGGCAACTGGCGCCCAACCTGCGCTGGGACATCGCCTACGAAAAATTCATCGACCGCGGCACCCCGAGCGCCAACCTGATGCAAGTCCCGCGCGCCGGCGAAAAGCACTGGTCGACGCTGTCGGACAGCGCGCCCTGGATCAACCGCGACAGCCACAATGTGCGAAGCCGCCTGAGCTGGGACATCAGCCCCGACATGGCGCTGCAATACGTGGCCGGCTGGTCCAAGTACAGCGGCGACATGCGCTTCGACCAGGATGGCGGCACGGTGGTCCCGACCTCGATCACCACCGGCGGCATCTTCCAGGAACACACGACGGTCGATTCCAACTACCGCAGCTACAGCCACGAGGTGCTGCTGCAATCGACTGGCACCCGCACCATCGACTGGCAGGTGGGCGCCTACTATGGCCACGAGAAGAACGATATCCGCTTCGACATCGCCGGCATGAAAGGCACCCCGGACGGCGCCGTCAACTGGCAGGGTTCCTTCATCCAGCCGGAGCAGACCGTGGACACCTCGGCCGTGTTCGGCCAGGCCACCTGGAACATCAACGACGCCTGGCACCTGACCGGCGGCGTGCGCTACACGCACGACAAGCGCGTCCACATCGGTGGCCGCGGCTATACCTGGGGCTATGATCCAGCCGCGCCGCAGCTGCCGCTCAACCCGCACATCGACCCGCGCGACCCGGCCAACGGCTATGTCGAAGGCGTGCCGAACGATGGCCGCTACAGCGACAACAAGGCCACCGGCCTGGTGCGCCTGAACTACGACATCGACCGTAACAATATGGTCTATGCCAGCGTGTCGACGGGCTACAAGTCGGGCGGCGTGCAGGACCGCGGCCTGCCGTACCAGCCAGAGACCCTGACCAACTACGAGATCGGCTCCAAGAGCACCTTCATGGACGGCGCCCTGCGCATCAACAACGCGCTGTTCTACATGGACTTCAAGGACTTCCAGTTCAATTCGCCGGTCAGCTTCGCCGACGGCAGCCGCGGCCTGGCCATCGAGAACGCCGAGGGCGCCGAGGTGTACGGCCTGGAGACCGAGATCGCGGCGCGCATTGCCAAGGACGGCCGCCTGTCGATCGCGCTGGCGGTGCTCGACACCAAGCTCGGTCGCCTGATCGCCGGTTCGAACGACTACGCGCTGCCGCCCTGCACGGTCGACCCGCGCATCTCGAACTGCCTCGAGGTCACCGGCCACAAGCTGCCGCATGCGCCCAAGTTCTCGACCACGGTCCAGTACCAGCACACCTTCTACCTGGCCAACGGCGGCACCATCGTGCCGCGCATCACGGCGCGCTACGAGGATGACGTTCGCCTGAGCGTGTTCGACCTGGGTGAGGAAGACCGCCAGAAGGCCTATGCCAGCGCCGACCTCGGCCTGCGCTATGCGAAAGACAAATGGTGGGTCGACGCCTTCGTGCGCAACGTGAGCGACAAGAAGATCAAAACCAGCGCCTTCAACGGCTTCGGTCCGTGGCTGGCGCAGTACAAGCCGCCGCGCACCGTCGGCATCAACACCGGCTTCGATTTCTAAGCCGCAGCACGGCAGGCCCGTTCACCGGGCCTGCTTTTTTGTTTTTCACGTGGATTTGTTCCAGATTCGAGAGTTCCATGACCAAGAGCCCCAACTTCGACTTCAACAACGACTTCCCATCCGACTTCACCTGGGGCGTGGCTACCAGTTCCTTCCAGATCGAAGGCGCGCACGACGTCGACGGCAAGGGTCCGTCGATCTGGGACACCTTCTGCAAGGACAAGGCGAACATCAAGGATGGCAGCGACGGCACCGTCGCCTGCGACCACTACCACCGCTACCGCGAAGACGTCGAGATCATGGCCTCGCTGGGCGTGGACGCCTACCGCTTCTCGATGGCCTGGGCCCGCGTCCAGCCGGATGGCAAGGGCGCCTGGAACGAGGCCGGCTTCGGCTTCTACGACCGCCTGCTCGACGAGATTCTCGACAGGGGCATCCGCCCGCACGCCACGCTGTACCACTGGGACCTGCCGCAAGGCTTGCAGGACGATGGCGGCTGGATGAATCGCGACACCGCGCACCGCTTCGCCGACTACGCGCATGAAGTGGCGCGCCGCTTCGGCAACCGCATCGAGGCGATCGCCACCCACAACGAACCGTGGTGCACGGCCAACCTCGGCTACGGCAACGCCCAGTTCGCGCCGGGCGTGGTCGACCTGAAGCAGTCGATCCAGGTCTCGCACCACCTGCTGCTGTCGCACGGCCTGGCCATGCGCGCCATGCGCGAGGTGGGCGGCGCAGCGCAACTGGGCATCGTGCTCAATCAGTGGACCGCCGATCCTGCCACCGGTTCCGACGCCGACCGCGCCATGGCCGAATTCGAGTATGCGCGCTCGGTGCAGTGGTTCATGGACCCCATCTTCAAGGGCCATTACCCCGAACTGGCCCTGCGCGGCCATGGCGCCAACGCGCCGCAGGTCCGCGACGGCGACTTCGACATCATCAAGCAGAAGATCGACTTCCTCGGCTCGAACTATTATTTCCGCAGCTGGTGCAGCGCCGACACGCCGCCGGTGCCGCCACCGGCCCGCCACGGCGTCACCGACATGGGTTGGGAGATCTTCCCCGAAGGCCTGCCCGAACTGCTTATTAAATTAAAAGCTGAATACCCCGACCTGCCGCCGGTGTACATTACCGAGAACGGCATGGCCAATCCCGACCTGGTCGAGAACGGCCGTGTCCACGATCCGGCACGCATCGCCTACGTGCGCAGCCACCTGGCCGCGCTCAAGGAGGCGATGGATGCCGGCGTCGACGTGCGCGGCTACTTCCTCTGGAGCCTGCTCGACAACTTCGAGTGGAATTCGGGCTACGCCAAGCGCTTCGGCATCGTGCACGTGGATTATGCGACCCAGCAGCGCACCCTGAAGGACAGCGCGCTGTGGTATCGCGAATTCATTGCGGCCCGTAACAGGGCAAACCGCATCAAGACTTGATCGCCACAAATAAGAGCGACAAGGAGGAGACATGCAAACGAACACCTACCCCGACGGCCCGCGCCTGCTGGCCGACATCGGCGGCACCAACGCGCGCTTCGCCCTCGAGCTGGCGCCGGGCACGATCCAGGCCGTGCGGACGCTGGCCTGCGCCGACCACGCCCGCTTCGAAGACGCGCTGCGCTTTTACCTGGCCGGCACGCAACGGCTCCACGGCGCCCGCGTGCGCCACGCGGTGATCGCGATCGCCAATCCGGTGGAGGGCGACGCCATCCGCATGACGAACCACCACTGGGCATTCTCGATCGAGGCGGCGCGCCGTGCGCTGGGCCTCGAGACGCTGCTGGTGGTGAACGATTTCACCGCGCTGGCCATGTCGCTGCCGGCCCTGCGGCCGGGCGACCTGGCCCAGGTCGGCGGCGGGACAGCGCTACCCGGCGCCGCCATCGGCCTGGTCGGCGCCGGCACCGGCCTCGGTGTCTCGGGGCTGGTCCCGAGCGGCGAGCGCTGGCTTCCCCTCAATAGCGAAGGCGGCCACGTCGCCTTTTCTCCGCTCGACGAGCGCGAGGTGACCGTGCTGCGCCACGCCTGGCAGCGCTACGACCACGTCTCGGCCGAGCGCTTCGTCTCCGGCCCCGGCCTGGTGCTGATCCGCGAGGCGCTGGCCATGAGCCGCGGCATGGCGCCGGACAAGGACCTGTCGCCGTCCGACATCGTCACGCGCGGCCTGTCCGGCGGCGACGCCCTGTCGCTGGAAGCGATCGACTGCTTCTGCGGCATGCTGGGCACGGTGGCGGCCAACCTGGCGGTGACCCTCGGCGCGCGCGGCGGCATCTATATCGGCGGCGGCGTCGTGCCGCGCCTGGGCGCCTATTTCGTCGCCTCGCCGTTCCGCCCGCGCTTCGAGCGCAAGGGCCGCTTCAGCGAATTCACCGCGCGCATCCCCACCTGGCTGATCACGGCGCCCTATCCGGCCCTGCAGGGCGCCTCGGCGATCCTGTCGGACCACCTGGCCTGGACCCATGCGACAGCACCGCGCACGAGCACGAGCACGGAGGCCGCCCATGCGTAAGATCGCCTCGCCGCTGCTGTGGGTGCCGACCGGCTACTTCACGATGGCGCTCGGCTACGTGATGCTCACCAGCGTCACCGCCATCATGTTCAAGAACCTGGGCATGGACAACGGCCGCGCCGCCCAGTATTCGAGCCTGCTGATCCTGGCGTATACGGTCAAGCCGCTGTTCGCGCCGTTCGTGGAGATGTACCGCACCAAGAAGTTCTTCGTGCTGTGCGCGCAGGTGGCGATCGGCGCCGGCTTCGCCGGGGTCGCGCTGCTGATGGAACTGCCCGGCTACATGACCTTTTTGATGGCGATCTTCTTCGCCCTGTCGTTCATCGGCGCCACGCAAGACATCGCCAGCGACGGCGTCTACGTCACCTCGCTCGACGCCCGTGCGCAATCGCTGTACTGCGGCATCCAGAGCCTGTCCTGGAATATCGGCCCGATCGTGGCCGCCGGCGGCATGGTCTACCTCTCCGGCTACCTGCACACCCACGTCTTCGGCCACGATCCCACCGTGTTCGGGCCGGACTGGATCGACGCCTGGCGCATCATCTTCCTGCTGGTCGGCGGCCTGACCCTGCTGATGGCGCTGTGGCACTGGCGCACCATGCCGCAAGGCGCGCGCGCGGCCGACACGCCGTCCTCGGTGAAAGACGCCGGTCGCATCCTGCTCGACGCCTTCGTCACCCTGTTCCAGAAGCGCGGCGTGTGGCGCATGATCGCCTTCGCCTTCCTGTTCCGCTTCAGCGTGGGCCTGCTGGAAAAGATCGGCCCCTTCTTCATGGTCGATCCCGCCTCGAAGGGCGGCCTGGGCCTGTCGAACGAGATGCTGGGCCTGATCTATGGCACCTACGGCCTGGCCGCGGTGCTGGTCGGCTCGCTGCTCGGCGGCCTGTACGTCGCCAAGCGCGGCCTGAAGGCGACGCTGTTCGTGCTGTGCTGCGCGATCAACATCCCGAACGTGGCCTTCCTGGTGCTGGCGCTCACCATGCCATCGAGCCTGGTCCTGATCACGCTCGGCGTCGCGATCGAAAAATTCTTCTTCGGCTTCGGCGCCGTCGGCTTCATGATCTACCTGATGCAGCAGCTCGCGCCGGGCAAGTACACCACCACCCACTATGCCTTCGGCACCGGCCTGATGGGCCTGTGCGGCATGGTCACCGGCGTGATCAGCGGCCACCTGCAGGAGATGATGGGTTACGTCGGCTACTTCGTGCTGGTGATGGTCGCCACCATCCCCTCCTTCCTGGCCACCTGGTTCGCGCCGTTCTACCACGACGACGGCAGCCAGCCGAAGGCGGAGCCGGACCTCGATGCCGAGGGCAAGACGGTGCCGGCATGATGCGCCATGCCGGTTTTGCTTCCTGCCTGCTGCTATCCATGGCCACGGCCGCGGCGCAGCAAGCTCCACCACCATCCGCCATGACCGACATCGCCACCATTTCGCTCGACGCCCTGCTGCAGGAAGAACGACAGCTCCAGTTCGACCGCTTCGACCAGGACACCGCCGCCGCCCTCGGCGCCGCGCTGGTCGCGCGGGCGCGCAGCGCCAGCCGCCCGGTGACGCTCGAGATAAAACAGGGCGACACGGTCCTGTTCGCGCATGCGATGCCGGGCGCCTCGCCCGACCATGCGGACTGGATCCGGCGCAAGAACAACCTGGTCAGGCGCACCGGCCACAGCTCCTACTACACCCACAACGAAGTGCGCCAGGCCGGCGGCGACCATGACAAATTGCCCGGCCTCGACATGCGCGACTACGCGGCCCACGGCGGCGCCTACCCGATCGTCGTGCGCGGCCGCGGCGCGGTCGGCACGGTCACGGCGTCGGGCCTGCCCGGCGCCGACGACCACGCGCTGGTGGTGGCCGCGCTGAAAGACCATCTGCATATCGGAGAGCAGCCATGACACGCATCATCCGCTGGGGCATCCTCGGCACCGGGCGCATCGCCCGCGACTTCGCCGCCGGCCTGCGCGCCACGCCCGACGCCGTGCTGGCCGCGGTGGCCTCGCGCAGCAGCGAAGGCGCGCAGGCTTTCGCGCAGCAGTTCGACGTGCCCCTGGCGTTCAACAGCTACGAGGAGCTGGCCGACTCGCCCGAGGTCGACATCGTCTACATCGCCACGCCGCACCCGATGCACGCCGCCAACGCCCTGCTCGCCCTGCGCGGCGGCAAGGCGGTGCTGTGCGAAAAGCCGTTCGCGATGAACCGGCGCGAGGCGGGCGAGGTCGTGGCGCTGGCCCGGGCGAAAAACCTGTTCCTGATGGAGGCGATGTGGACCCGCTTCATGCCGGCCCTGGCCGAGGTCAGGCGCATCATCGCCTCCGGCGAGCTCGGCGCCGTGACCCAGCTGCACGCCGACTTCGGCTTCTCCGCCACGCCCGAGCCAAGCCACCGCGTCAACGATCCGACCCTGGGTGGCGGCGCCCTGCTCGACCTGGGCATCTATCCGCTATCGATCGCCTGCGCCCTGCTGGGCCGGGTCGAGGCGGTGCAGGCGCAGGCCGTCATGGGCGAGACCGGCGTCGATCTCACCACTGCCTTCACCATGCGCCACGCGGGCGGCACCCTGTCGATCTGCAGCTGCTCGCTGCGGGCGCGCGCGCCGAGCGAGCTGGTGGTGTCCGGCACGCGCGGCAGCGTGCGCATGCACCGCATGTTCCACATGACCGAAAGCGTCACGGTCGACCTGCTGGACGGCCCTTCGCGCACGATTGCCACGCCCTGGCTCGGCAACGGCTACACCCACGAGGCGATCGCCGCCGGACAGTGCCTGCGCGACGGCCTGCTCGAGCATCCCGACATGACCCACGACGAGACGCTGGCGATCATGGACCTGCTCGACACGATCCGCAGGCAGATCGGGCTGCGCTATCCGAGCGACGCCTGAGACCTGGCCAGCAGCGCTTCGAGCTGCTGGATATTGGCCGGCTTGACCAGGTAGTGGTCGAAGCCGGCGTCCAGCGCGGCCTGGCGGTCGGCGTCGCTGCCGTAGCCGGTCAGCGCGATCAGGAGCGGCGTGCGTTGTCCCAGCCCGGCGCGGATGCGGCGCGCCAGTTCGCGGCCGTCCATATCGGGCAGGCCGATGTCGAGGATGCAGGCGTCCGGGGTTTCTTCCAGCACGCGCCGCAAGGCCGGCCTTGGCGCGTGCTCGACGTCCACCCGGTAGCCTTGGGCCTCCAGCAGCAGCGCCAGTGAAGTCGCGGCGTCGGCGTTGTCGTCCACCACCAGCACCCGCCCCGCCTCGTCGCCACGCACCCGCGCGGCCGGCGCCGCCGTGTCGGCCACGGGCGCGGACGTCTCTGCCAGGCGCGGCAAGGTCACGATGAAGGTGCTGCCGTGGCCCAATCCGGCGCTGTCGACGCGCACCCGTCCACCATGCAGCTCTACCAGGTTTTTCACCAGCGCCAGGCCCAGGCCCAGGCCGCCCTGGGCCCGGTCCGGCGTGCGCCGCGCCTGGGTGAACAGGCCGAACACGTCGGGCAGCAGTTCGGGGGCGATGCCGATGCCGTCGTCCTGCACCGCCAGCACCGCCTCGCCGCCCTCGGTGCGCACCGTGACCAGCACGCTGCCTTCGTCCGGCGTGTATTTCGCGGCATTGTTGACCAGGTTGGCCAGCACCTGGATCAGGCGCTTGGCGTCGCCCTCGACCAGCACCCTGGTATCCGGCAGTGCGGTGCGCAGGCGGTGGCGCTTCATCTCCAGCAGCGGTTGCACCTGCTCCAGCGCGGCGGTGACGACCTGGCGCAGGTCCACCCGGTCGCGCTGCAGTTCGATCACGCCGCGCGTGACGCGCGACACGTCGAGCAGGTCGTCCACCAGGTGCACCATGTGGTCGACCTGGCGCGCGATGATCTCGCTGGTGCGCCGCACCGCGCCCGGGTCGCTCGCGTACACGCTCCTGAGCAGGCCAGCTGCGGTGCTGATCGGCGCCAGCGGGTTCCTCAACTCGTGCGCCAGCATGGCCAGGAATTCGTTCTTGCGCTCGTCCGCCAGGCGCAGCGCCTGAAGCGCCTCATTGCGTTCGCGCTCGGCCATGCCGCGCGTCAGGTCCTGGCGGTACAGCTGGTAGGCGAAGCGCCATACCACGGCAATCAGGATCACCAGCAGGCCCCATACGAACAGCCAGATCATGGTGGTCAGGTCGATGCCGGGATCGGCGGCGCGCACGGCAGCGGTGGCGACCATGCCCAGTGCGATCGGAGCCAGCACCAGCGGCACCATCAGCTGGCGCAGCGTCCTGCTGCTGGGCGTGGGACTGGCCAGCGCCACCACCATGCCCTGGTGCGGGCGCAGTGCCAGCACCGCGCTCGAACCGAGCATGAAGGCCAGCGCGGTGCGCAGGGAAGTGCCGCGCCCCGGCAGCAGCTGGTACAGGAAGGTGTCCTCGGCGACGAATCCGGCGATGGTCAGCAACGAGAACAGCAGCACGCTGGCGGCCAGTGCCTGCGCGAAGCCGACCGTGCGCCGCACCCCGACAAACGCCAGGCTGGCGCCGAGCACCACGAACAGGCCGGCCGTCAGCGGCGCCGGCAGGCTCCAGGCAGTGGACGCGCTGCCCAGGCCCAGCGACAGCGGCGCCGGCGCCCAGCCGGACAGGCGCATGGCCACGCTACCGATGCCGATCGCCAGCGCCAGCAAGGCCGGCAAGCGGCCGGCGCGGGCGACGGCGCGCACCGGATGCAGTTGCAGCAGCACGCTGGCGGCGACGCACACGAAGCCGGCCGCGGTTCCCGGATACATCTGCGGACTGCCGGTGACCGCGCCGATCAGCAATGGCGAGCCCAGGCCCCACCCGGCGAGCGTGGTGAGGGCGATCAGCAGGCAGGCGATCGCGGCGCCCGCCGGCACGGCGGGCCAGGTCGGAAAAGTTTTCATCGGCTGGCGGATGGTTGAATGCCCGCCCATGCTACCAGCCGCGACCTTTTAGGCAGGCACGGATGCCCTGGGGAAAACCGTCAGGGCTGCGCCGCGCTCCCGTACCAGCCGTACTCCCAGCGCCACGGCATGTCGTTCTCGCCCAGCGCCAGGCGCGCGATCTCGGGGAAGATGCGCTCGGCGCGCACGTCGTTGGACAGCATCACCAGGCAGCGCCGGCGCGCCTCCAGGCAGATCGCCATATTGCCGGTGCTGTCGTTGTGCCCGCCCTTGAACCATCCGGCGCCACTGCGATCCTGGAAGGTGACCACGCCCAGGCCGGCGGCCAGCCCCTCTACCTGCGCGCCGGGCCGCGACACCAGGGTCGGGAACTGGCCGGCGCTCAGGATCGGCAGTTGCGGGCGGACCATCTCGGCGCGCAACTTGGCGCTCAGTGCGTCGCCGCGCACGAGCGCCGCCCACATGCGGGCCTGGTCGGCGATCGTGGTGTCCATCGAGCCGGCGGCGGTGACGGCGCTGCGCTGGTCGTGCGGCTCCATCTTGCCTTCCATGGTGTAGCCGTCGGCCAGGTTGGCGGCGAAGTCCGGCCGCCAGCGCATCGCGGTGTTGGGCATGCCGAGGCGATCGAACACGCGCACCTGCATCTCGCGGCCGGCATCGAGCCCCAGGCCCTGCTCGACGATCAGCTGCAGGATGTACATGCCTTCAGCCGAATAGGCATAGCGCGCGCCGGGGTCGAAGTGAAAGCGCAGCTTCTCGTCCGGCTCGAGCCAGCGGAAGTTGGCGAAGCCGCCCGCATGCGTGAGCAGGATGCGCGGCGTGAGCTGGCGCCAGCGTTCATCCAGCGCCAGGTCGCTGAAATCCCGGCGCTCGCCAAGCCGGTAGTCGGGCAAGGGCCTGGGCAGCAGCCGCGTGAGCGGGGCGTCGAGATCGAGCCGGCCTTCGCTGGCCAGCTGCAGCAGCATGTAGGCAAAGGCGGTCTTGGTCAGCGAGGCGCCGTACATGACGGTGTCGGGCTGCAGCGGCAGGTCGCGTTCCAGATTGCGCTTGCCGTAGGCCGCGACCTTGACCACCTGGCCCTCGTCGATCAGCGCCAGCGCCAGCCCCACCACCTGCCCGCGCGCCATCAGGGCCTCGATGTCACGGTCCGAGAAGCCTGGGTCGGGCCCGCGCGGCGCGCTCGAGCAGCTGGCCAGGAACAGCGACACGACTGCCACCAACAGCGTTTTCATCGGCTTCTCCTCGGTTGAATGCCCGTATTTACGAATGCATGACCAAGTGTAGCGCCAGGATAGTCTTCGGACAATCGCCCGGATCAGAAGGCGTGGCGCAGGCCGAGCGCGGCGCCTTTCAGGGTGGCGCCGGGCGCCGCGCCCAGGCTGTTGATCGCGAAGTCGTAGCCGCCGTTCGCCTCGTTGTCGAGGTGGGTGACGTAGGCATGCAGCGCGGTGCGCTTCGACAGCGTGTACTCGTAGCCGAGCGTGAGGTGGGTGGCGCCGGTCTGTGCGCCGCCACGAATGAAGCCGACCCGGTTGCCGGCGGCGCCCTTGCCATCGTCGGCACGCGCCAGCCCGAGGCGCAGGCCGTGCGCGCCGAGTTGATGGGTGACCGAGACATACCAGGCATTGCGATCCAGGCCGCCGGCAGCGGTCTCGTATTCGAGGCGTTCGGCCAGCAGCGCCACCCGGGTATCGCCAAAGCGCCGCGCCACGGCCAGCTTGGTGCCGCTGTCGCGCAATCCCGGCCCCTGGTATTCGTGATGCCGCTCGTGGGCCAGCGTCGCATACCACGGCCCCTGATCGTAGACCGCAGCGACCGACGTCATGGACGGCTTGGCGCCGCTGGCCGGGCGCTCCTCGGCCAGGCCATGCGTCAGGCGCAGGCCCAGGCCTTTCCAGGGCCGGCTCCAGTAATGGATGGAGTTGGCCTGGCGCCGGTCGAAGGAAGAGGTGTTGCTGACGTTGTCGGTCGACGCGGCCGAGCCGTTGCCGATGATGCTCATATAGCCGGCGGTGGTCGGATAGAAGGGATCGAGGCTGGAGGTGGCGCCGTTGTAGGCGGCGGTCCAGTGGCCGGCGAACAGGGTGCCGAAGTCGCCATCGAGGCCGACCCGGGTGTCGCGCCGCGCCAGTTCGCCAGCCCCCGTGTCGGGGGCGAGCGCTGCCTCGATCTGGAAGATGGCGCTCACCCCGTCCCCCAGGGCCTCGCTGCCGCGAAAGCCCAGCACCGAGCGGTTGTTCGATACCCGTTGCTGGCTCAGGCGCGGGCCATCGGCGCCGGCGGATGCCTTCACGTATTCGGCCGAGACGTTCAGGCGGCCGTAGAACTGGACCTGGGTCTGGGCCTGGGTCTGGACCTGGGTCTGGGCGGCGGCGCATGCCGCGAACGCCAGCGCACTGCGGCGCAAGTATTTACTCATCGAAGACTCTCCTTGCCAGAATTGTCAGCCATGGGGCCCGTCCGGGCCTATCCCCAATCGAGGGGAGATCCATCCCCCCAAACGTGTTGGTTTTACGCCGCTTTACATTTCCCGCCCTGTGGCGCGCTGCCCGCCCGGCCGTTAATCATGGACGAAACCCGCAACCGGAAACCATCATGATCGACAGCATCGGCGGCGCCAGCGCCGCACAGGCGGCATTCGCCCCAAGCCCGAAGAAGAACGACGAGGCGGCGATTGCCTCCACCGCCACGGTCACGCCCCCGGATGCCGACGCGACGCCAGCGGCGCCCGCCCAAAGCGCCGAGTCGGCGGCCGGGGCGCGCCTGGGCGACGAATTGAATGCCCAGGCCGACGCCGCGCGCGTGCAGCGCGCCGTGGACGCATCGTCGGCGTCGGCCACGGCGTCGAGCGAGGACAGTGAGGACAGTGAGGCGGTCGAGGAAACCGGGAGTGCCCAGGCCCCGGCTGCGGCGCCCCCTGCGCCGGCGGGCGGAGCTGGGGGCGCCGCGGCGTCCTCGGAGACCACCGACACCGACTACATCGCCGAAGCCGACACCAATTCGGACAAGACGGTCAGCGACGAGGAACGCGCCGCCTACGAGGCCAAGCTACGCGAGCAAAACGAAAAACAGGCCGAGGTGCGCGCCGCGTATGGACAGGACGAGGGCTCCGCGCCGGCGCTCGACGTTACCGCCTGACGCAGAGATCCGGGTCGACGATGCGCGAGAATGCTGCACTGCACCCGGAGTTATACGAAGTAAATTCAAAATAACTGAAGAAACGCGTTGTAGTCAGGTAGTCAACTACGGTAGAGTGTCGCCTTCCGAGAAGACTTTCCATGAGGCGGCGCATGCCAGACCCTAGCCCGACTACGCCCCCCGGATTGTTGCTTGCGACGGACCTGAGCGCCCGCTGCGACCGGCCTTTGGCCCGCGCCAAGCAGCTGGCCGACGAATTTTCAATACCGCTGGTGGTCCTGACGGTGCACGACGCACCCCAGGCGCCCGGCGACGTACTCCAATGGCTCGACGGCGACGCCGGCCGCGCCCACCAGGAACGCGCGGCGCGCGAGGAGTTCGCACGCGAGTTCGCCGGCTCGTCCCTGCAGGTCGCCCAGCGTTTCGCCACCGGTGCGGCTCCCGCCGCCATCCTCGACAGCGCGGCCACCCTGCCCGGCGCCATCGTGGTCGCCGGCGCCTCGCAGCACGACAGCCTGGGCGACCTGCTGCTCGGGTCCACCGTCGAGAAACTGGCGCGCGCCCTGGCGCAGCCGCTGCTGGTGGTGCGCCAGCGCGTGCGCGGCCCCTACCGCCGCATCATGGTGGCGACCGACCTCACACCGGCATCGACCCTGGCACTGGAAACGGCGGCCGGCCTGTTCCCCGGGCGCCGGATCACCGTGTTCCACGCCCATGACGCCGACACCCTGGCGCCGGATGCGCCACCGCACGCGGAACTGATCCGCTTCCTCGACCGCTGCGCGCTGCCACCCGGCGCGCGTGAACTGGTCGACCCGGTGATCGGCGAAGGCGAACCCGCCTCCCAGCTTGCGCGCCATGTAGTGGATAATAGTATCGATCTGGTCGTGCTCGGCCTGCATGAAGAATCGGCGCTGATGCGCCTCCTGACCGGTAGCCGCAGTGAATACCTGCTGCAGGCAGTCGTGTGCGACACGCTGCTTGTGCGTCCCCCTGTGCGCCCTGGAGAATATGATGAGAATGAGAAAACCTAAAATCGCACTGCGCCTCTGCGCGCGCCGCTATATGTCGCACTGCCCCGAAGGATGATGTCGATGACCTCACTGCCACTGATCCTGCTCGTCCTTCTTCCCTTCGCCGGCGCCTTCGTCTCCGCCTGCCTGCCCAATGGGTCACGCAACCGTCCCGCCATCGCGGCCGGCGCGTTTACCCTGACGGCCCTCATCTTCGCCATTGCCCAGTTCCCCGCCCTCGATGCCGGTGAGGTGCTGCAATCACGCCACAGCTGGCTGCCGATGTTCGGCCTCGACATCATCATCCGCATGGACGGCCTGGCCTGGCTGTTCTCGATAATGGTGCTCGGCATTGGCCTGCTGGTGATCCTGTACGCGCGCTACTACATGTCCAAGCGCGACCCCGTCGCGCGCTTCTACGCCTACATGCTGGCCTTCATGGGCTCGATGATGGGCGTGGTCCTGTCGGGCAACCTGATCCAGCTGGTGGTGTTCTGGGAACTCACCAGCCTGACGTCCTTCCTCCTGATCGGCTACTGGCAAGACAGTATCGACGCCCGCCGCGGCGCGCGCATGGCCTTCACCGTCACCACCGCCGGCGGCCTGTGCCTGCTGGCCGGCGTGCTCACCCTCGGCCACATCGTCGGCAGCTACGAGCTCGAGGCGGTGCTGGCGGCCGGCGACCAGATCCGCGCCCATGCGCTCTACCTGCCGGCGCTGGTGCTGATCGCCCTCGGCGCGCTGACCAAGAGCGCGCAGTTCCCGTTCCACTTCTGGCTGCCGCACGCGATGTCGGCGCCGACCCCGGTGTCGGCCTACCTGCACTCGGCCACCATGGTCAAGGCCGGGGTGTTCCTGCTCGCGCGCCTGTACCCGGCCCTCGGCGGCACCCCGGAATGGACCTGGCTCATCCTCGGCGCCGGCGCCACCACCCTGGTGCTGGCCTCGTTCTTCGCGATCTTCCAGAACGATATGAAGGGGCTGCTGGCCTACTCGACCATCAGCCACCTCGGCCTGATCACCTGCCTGCTGGGCATCGGCACCCCGCTGTCGGTGGTCGCGGCGGTGTTCCACATCATGAACCACGCGATCTTCAAGGCCTCGCTGTTCATGGCGGTCGGCATCGTCGACCACGAGACCGGCACTCGCGACATGCGCGTGCTGCGCGGATTGCGCAAGGCGATGCCGGTGACGGCCGCGCTGGCGATCGTGGCCTCGGCCTCGATGGCCGGCGTGCCTCTGCTGAACGGCTTCCTGTCGAAGGAGATGTTCTTCGCCGAGACCGCCCACGTGGGCGGCAGTGAAGACTGGACCCTGTCGTACGTGGCGGTGGCGATGGGCATCTTCAGCGTCGCCTACTCGCTGCGCTTCATCAGCGTGTTCTTCGGCCGCCTGTCCAAGGACCTGCCGCAAGAGCCGCACGAGCCGGCGCGCTGGATGCGCTTCCCGGTCGAGTGCCTGGTGGTGCTGTGCATCGCGGTCGGCGTGATGCCCGAGCGCGTGGTCGGCGACGTGCTGGCCGTCGCGTCGGGCTCGATCCTGGGCAGCGCCATGCCGGAATACGACCTGGCGATCTGGCACGGCTTCAACCTGGCGCTCGGGATGAGCGGCGCCGCGCTGCTGCTGGGCGCCCTGCTGTACTGGGTCCTGCTGCGCCGCCACGACCTGCGCGAGCGCACCCAGGTGCCAGTGCTGCACCGCCTGAAGGGCGCGCAAGCCTACGAGAACACCATGCTGGCGCTGTCGACCGGCGCCAGCGCGCTGATCCGCTGGACCGGCACCCGCCGCCTGCAACCGCAAATGCTGGTGCTGATGGCCATCATGGTGGCCACGCCGCTGCTGCTGGTCGATCCGCTGCCCACCATTCCGACCCTGAGCGTGCATGCGCTCGACCCGCTGTTCGCGGTGCTGTGGATCATCGGCGCCGGCTGCGCACTGGGCGCGGCCTACAGCGCCAAATACCACCGTCTGGTGGCGCTGGCCCTGGTCGGCGGCACCGGCATCGTGACCGCGATTACCTTCGTCTGGCTGTCGGCGCCCGACCTCGCGCTGACCCAGCTGATGGTGGAAACCGTGACCACGGTGCTGATCCTGCTCGGCCTGCGCTGGCTGCCGCCGCGCTTCGCGCCGGCCGGCCTCAAGCAAAGGGCGCCGTTCAGCACCTGGTTCCGGCGCGGGCGCGACAGCTCCATCGCCGTCGCCGGCGGCCTGGGCATCGCTGCCGCCAGCTATGCGGTCCTGAGCCTGTCCCCGCCGCCCTCGATCGGCGAATTCTTCGTTCTGCGCGCGCTCACCGAAGGCGGCGGCTCGAACGTGGTCAATGTGCTGCTGGTCGACTTCCGCGGCTTCGACACCATGGGTGAAATTACCGTGCTGTCGGCTGTGGCCTTGACTGTGTATGCCCTGCTGCGTCGCTTCCGCCCCGCCACCGAATCGATCGCGATTCCGGTGCAGCAGGCCAGCGACGTCGATCCGGCCGTCACCCAGACGCCTGCCGAGCAGGCCAGCACCGGCTACCTGATGGTGCCTGCCGTCTACCTGCGCCTGCTGCTGCCGGTGATGGGTGTGATGGCGGCCTACTTCTTCATGCGCGGCCATAACCTGCCGGGCGGCGGCTTCGTCGCCGGCCTGATCTTCGCCACCGCGCTGATCGTGCAGTACATGGTGGCCGGCACAGACTGGGTCGAATCGCACCTGCGCCTGCGGCCGCACCGCTGGATCGCCTGGGGCCTGGCGTGCGCCGCCTTCACCGGCATCGGCGCCTGGTTCCTCGGCTATCCGTTCCTGACCAGCCATACCGCCCACGTCACCCTGCCGATCCTGGACGAGATCCACATCCCGAGCGCCTTCATGTTCGACCTGGGCGTATTCCTGGTGGTGGTCGGTTCCACCATGCTGACCCTGGTCGCGCTGGCCCACCAGTCGCTGCGCAGCCACCGCGCGGCGGCCGACGCCACGCGCGCCACCATCCCGCCCGCCAAGGAGATCTTCTGATGGAGCTCGTCATTTCGCTCGCCATCGGCATCGTGTTCGGCTCCGGCATCTGGCTGATCCTGCGTCCGCGCAGCTTCCAGGTGCTGGCCGGCCTGATGCTGATGTCCTACGCCGTCAACCTGTTCATCTTCGTGATGGGCCGCCTGTGGGTCGACGCCCCGCCGCTCACACCCGCCGGCACCACCCCTAATCCGGCGCTGCTGGCCGACCCGCTGCCGCAAGCCCTGGTGCTCACGGCGATCGTGATCGGCTTTGCCACCACCGCGCTGTACCTGGTGGTGATGATCGGTTCGCGCGGCCTGACCGGCACCGACCACGTGGATGGCAAGGAGCCTGAATTATGAGTTTGCACTGGACCCAGCACCTGATTCTGGTGCCGGTATTGCTGCCGCTGCTGGTGGGCGCCGCCCTGGCCCCGCTGACGCAGGGCTGGCACCGTCTGAAGTACTGGCTCAGCTACGCCTCGCTGCTGGGCCTCCTGGCCACGGCGCTGGCGCTGATCTTCATGACCGACGGCGGCCACTGGCAGGACGGCATGGGCATCTACCTGGCCGCCAACTGGAGCGCGCCATTCGGCATCGCCCTGCTGGCCGACCGCCTCTCCGCCCTGATGCTGCTGCTCACCGCGGTGCTCGGCCTGGCCTCGCTGCACTTCACCCGCACCCGCTGGGGCCGGATCGGCGTGCATTACCACACGCTGTTCCAGTTCCTGCTCATGGGGATCAACGGCGCCTTCCTGACCCACGACCTGTTCAACCTGTTCGTGTTCTTCGAAGTGATGCTGGCCGCGTCGTATGGACTGGTGCTGCACGGGTATAACGCCGAGCGCATCCGCGCCAGCATGCAGTACATCGCGATCAACCTGGCCGCCGCCCTGATGTTCCTGCTCGGCACCGCGCTGATCTACGCCACCACCGGCACCCTGAACATGGCCGACCTGGCCGCGCGCGTGCCGCTGCTGTCGGGCGAAGAACTGGCCCTGTTCAAGGTCGGCGCGAGCGTGCTGGCGCTGGCCTTCCTGACCAAGGGCGCCATGTGGCCGCTGGGCTTCTGGCTGCCCACCACCTATGCCGCGGCCTCGCCGCCGGTGGCGGTGATGCTGGTCCTGATGACCAAGGTCGGCGCCTATGTGGTGCTGCGCCTGTGGCTGTTGATCTTCTCGGACAACGCGGGCGCCGCCGCCGGCTTCGGCGGCGATGCGCTGCTGTATGCCGGCATGGCGACCATCGTGTTCGGCGCCGCCGGCATGCTGTCGACCGACACCGCCGGCCGCATGGCGGGCTATGGCGCGATCGTCTCGTCCGGCACCCTGCTGGCGGTGATCGGCTACGGCCAGCCGGCCCTGGTCACAGCCGGCATCTACTACCTGATCGGCTCGACCATCGCGGTGGCCGCCTTCCTGCTGCTGATCGAACTGATCGACCGCATCCGCACCCCGCGCTCGGCGATGCTGGCGCTGACCATGGAAGCGTTCGCGGTCGAAGATGCGCCGGACGAACCGACCGGCCGCGGCGTGCCGGCCGCGATGGCCTTCCTGTCGCTGGCCTTCGCCGCCTGCGCGCTGATGATCGCCGGCCTGCCGCCGCTGTCGGGCTTCGTGGCCAAGTTCAGCATGTTCCATGCGCTGCTCAATCCGCAGGTCGACGCGGTGTCGGGCGTGGCTACGATCTCCACGTCCGGCTGGGTCCTGATGACCCTGATCATCCTCTCCGGCCTGATCGCCGTGATCTCGATGATGCGCTTCGGCGTGCGCACCTTCTGGGCCAGCGGCGCCACCGAGCCGCCCAAGGTGCACCGCTCCGAAGTGGCGCCGATCCTGTTCCTGCTGGCGCTGTCGGTCCTGATGACCGTGCAGGCCAATCCGCTATTCGGCTACCTGGCCCGCGCCAGCGACGACATCCACCGTCCGGGCAACTACATCGGCCGCGTGCTGTCCGAGCCGACCGTGCCGGGACCCGGCTCCGCGCCTGGCCTCGCGCCCGCGACGCTCTCGCCCAAGGAGGCGCCATGATGCGCTGGCTACCCTACCCGTTCGTGTCGCTGGCGCTGTGCGGCCTGTGGCTGCTGCTGAACCAGACCCTGTATCCGGGCCACATCCTGCTCGGCGCGCTGCTGGGCATCGCCGGTCCGATCCTGACCCGCCACCTCAACCCGCTGGGCTACCCGCGCCTGCGCAAGCCCATCGTCGCGCTGCGCCTGCTGGGCTTCGCCTCGGTCGAGGTGGTGCGCTCGTGCCTCAACGTGAGCAAGGTCATCCTGTTCGCCGACTATGCCAACCTGAACTCGCAGTTCATCCGCGTGCCGCTCGACATCCGCGATCCCTACGGCCTGGCGGCGCTGTCCTGCCTGATCAATATGACGCCAGGCACGGTGTGGACCGAGCTGCAGCCCGGGGGCGATCCCGACAAACATGAGCTGGTGCTGCACGTGTTCGACCTGCACGATGCCGCGTGGTGGGTCGACACCATCAAGACCCGCTACGAACAGCCCCTCATTCAAATCTTCGACACGGAGGCCCGCCATGGCGACCCTGCTTGAACTCTCGATCGGCTACGCCCTGGTGTGCGTGCTGGCGGCAATGGCGCTGTGCGCCGCCCGCCTGCTGATCGGCCCCTCGGCCCACGACCGCGTGCTGGCCCTCGACACCCTCTGGATGTGCGGCATGCTGCTGGCCCTGGTGCTGGGCATCCGCTTCGGCACCCAGATCTATTTTGAAGTGGCGATGCTGATCGCGCTGGTCGGCTTCGTCTCGACCATCGCGATGGCGAAGTTCCTGATGCGCGGGGAGATCATCGAATGACCGGCATCGAACACCTGCCCGACTGGGCCGCCCTGCTGGTCTCGCTGCTGCTGATCCTGGGCTCCAGCATCATCCTGATCGGCGCGCTCGGCCTGATACGCCTGCGCAGCTTCTACCAGCGTATCCACGGCCCGGCGATCACGGTCACGCTGGGCGCCGGCAGCCTCCTGATCGCGTCGATGCTCTACTTTACGGTGGCGCAATCGCGCGTGGTCGTGCACGAGATCATCATCACCGTGTTCGTGCTCCTGACCGCGCCGGTGGTGGCGATGATGATCATGCGCGCCGCCGTCTACCGCGACCTGCGCGCGAAGAAGGGCGACGCGGGCGCCACCGCGGGCGAGGTCTATACCATCTCGCGCGAGTAGGACACCGGCGACAGTCTCGAACTCGAACTCGGCCTGGAAATACTCCAGGCCGTTTTTTTTCATCGTCTCGTGCACCCTAACGTCGAGTAAATACAACATCGCGAAAAATAGATTGCGCGCCGCAACAATGTTAGCGCTATCAGGTTTTCATGACGCTTGCTGAGTGAAAAACCATCGGCGCCACCATTTGCGCCCACCGCAAAGCGGCAAAACCAGCCCCGGATCACATTGCATTGCAACATCGATAACGTGTTTACAAAAAAAATTAGCTGAACAACACTTCGAAAACCGCGATGTTAGCGCTAACGGTCTTCGAGGAGAAACGATGTCAGCATCAAGCGTCAACACCCCGTCCGCAGCTTCCGGCGCCCTGCGCTGGGTCGTCATGGGCGTCAGCGGATCGGGCAAGAGCACGATCGGCGCCGCCCTGGCCAGCCACTTCGCCGTCTCCTTCCTCGAAGGCGACGCCTATCACCCGGCCGACAACGTCAGCAAGATGACGGCCGGGATCCCGCTCGACGACGAGGACCGCGCCGGCTGGCTCGATGCGCTGGCGGGCGAGATCGGCCAGGCCCGCAGCCGGGGCGAAGGCCTGGTTCTGTCGTGCTCGGCCCTCAAGCGGCGCTACCGCGACCTGCTGCGCATGGCCGATCCGGCGCTGCGCTTCGTGCACCTGGCCGGACCGCGCGAGCTGATCGCCGCGCGCATGCACGGCCGCCCCGGCCACTACATGCCGCCCTCGCTGCTCGATTCGCAGCTGAGCATCCTGGAACCGCTCCAGGCCGACGAAGCCGGCCTCACGCTCGACATCACCCAGGCCCCGTCGGCGCTGGTGGAAAGCATCACCCGCAGCACCTGAATCACGGCGCCTGAACCACGGCCCTGGCACCGGGGTTTGGGAGATTCATCGCAAGCAGCCTTTGCAAGCTGTCGCGCAGCCGACCATAGAGACGGCGCGCTCCCATACAACAAGCATCGAGGAGACATCATGCGTACACCAGTTCAACGGACTCTCATCAGCCTGGCCGTGGCCAGCGCCTGCTGGAATGTGGGCATCGCCCACGCCCAGCAAGTGCAGCCCGAGCCGGCGCCCGCCGCCGACAGCGCGGAACAGACCGTGCCGGCCGACGCCGCACAAGCGGCCGACGCTCCAGCACCTGCCGACGGCAGCGCCACCACCGTCGTGCGCATCTCGGGTTCGCGCATCGCCGCGCGCGGCTTCACCATGCCGACGCCGACCACCAGCCTCACCAGCGCCGACCTCGAGAAATCGGCCAAGCCGAACCTGTTCAACACCCTGGCCGAACTGCCGGCCCTGCAGGGCAGCACCGGCCGCACCACCAGCACCAACAGCACCAGCAGCGGCATCCAGGGCCTGTCTTCGTTGAGCCTGCGCGGCCTGGGCACGATCCGGACCCTGACCCTGCTCGACGGCCAGCGCGTGGTCGGCGCCAACGTCACCGGCGTGACCGACGTCAGCCAGTTCCCGCAGCTGCTGGTCAAGCGCGTCGACGTGGTCACCGGCGGCGCCTCGGCGTCCTATGGTTCGGACGCGGTGGGCGGTGTGGTCAACTTCGTCACCGATAAAAAATTCACGGGCTTCAAGGCCCACGTCCAGGGCGGCCAGACCAAGTACGACGACGACCGCGGCGGCAGCGTGCAGGCGGCCTGGGGCAAGGCCTTCCTGGACAACCGCTTCCACGTGACGGCCAGCGCCGAGTTCACGAAGGAAAACGGCATCGAGTCGCCCGGCTTCGGCGGCAAGGGCCCGAACGGCCGCACCTGGTACCAGAACCCGGCCTACTCGGTGCGTCCGCTGAACCAGACCGGCGACGGGCTGCCGCAATACCGCGTGATCGAACAGGCGCAGCAATACCAGTATGCCAAATATGGCCTGATCACCAGCGGCCCGCTGCAGGGCACGGCCTTCGGCGCGGGCGGTGTGCCTTACCAGTTCCAGTACGGCTCGAACGGCCGGCCGACCGGCACCGGCGCCGTCACCAACTGCGTCAACCCGTTCTGCATCGGCGGCGACTTGAGCGGCAGCGTGGGCTCGGGCACCAACCTGGCGATGAACTTCAAGCGCCAGGTGGCCTACACCCGCATGTCGTATGACCTCACCCCGGACCACCAGCTCTACTTCACCGCCAACTTCGGCAAGGTGGACTCGCGCTTCTCGCCCAACCCGGGCGCGGCCAAGAACGCCAACCTGAACATCCAGTGCTCGAACCCCTTCCTGCCGGCGTCGATCGTCGATGCCTGCGCGCGCAACAACATCACCAGCTTCCAGTACGGCACCGCGAACGCGGTCTTCCCCGAGAACATCGACGTCCAGCCGACCCGCACCCAGCGCCGCTTCGTGCTCGGCGCCGAAGGCAAGTTCGCCCTGTTCGGCAAGGACTGGTCATACGACGCCTACGTGACCCACGGCGAGAACAAGACCAACCTCGATGCGCGCAACATGACGCTCAACGCGCGCTACAACAATGCGATCGATGCGGTGCGCGCACCGGACGGGCGCATCGTCTGCCGCAATCCGGTGGCCGCGGCATCCGGCTGCGTGCCGCTCAACATCATCGGCGACAACCCGATCGATCCGGCCGCCTGGGCCTATATCGCGCCCGAGAACGGCCCGCGCCAGCGCACCACGCAAAGCCAGGACGTGGGCAGCTTCAACATCAATGGCGAGCTGTTCGAAGGCTGGGCCGGCCCGATCTCGCTGGCGACCGGCGCCGAATACCGGCGCGAGAAATACCGCGTGCGCGGCGACGCCTATGGCAACGGCGTGATGCCATCGTCGCCGAACAATGCGATGTACCCGGCCGACCCGCTGCTCAACACCACCGTCGGCAACAACTGGTACGCCGGTAACTTCCACGCCGGCGAAGGCAGCTACAACGTGCGCGAAGCCTATGTGGAACTGAACATCCCGGTGTTCAAGTCCGAAACCTGGGGCGAGGCCAACCTGAACCTGGCCGACCGCGAGACCAAGTACAGCACCGCCGGCAGCGTGGGCAGCTGGAAGCTCGGCGCCACCTGGCAGACGCCGATCGATGGCCTGCGCCTGCGCGGCGTGACCTCGAAGGACGTGCGCGCGCCCAACCTCTCCGAGCTGTTCGCGGCGCCGGTGGTGGTCAACAACGTGGTCCAGTACCAGGGCAATACCATCAGCGTCCAGGAACGCACGGTCGGCAACACCGGCCTGCGCCCAGAGATCGCGCGCAACAACACCTTCGGCATCGTCCTGAGCCAGCCGAAATGGGCGCCGGGCTTTTCCATCTCGGCCGACTACTTCGACATCGAAGTCAAGGGCGTGATCTCGGCGCTGACGATCCAGCAGGAAGTCGACCTGTGCGTGGCCGGCAACCAGGAGATCTGCCAGGCGATGGTGCTCAACAGCCCGGGCAACAACTACGTCACGGTGCAGAACTTCAACCTGGCCTCGCTCAAGGTCAAGGGCTTCGATCTCGAAACCGCCTACAGAACCGGTCTTGAGCGCCTGAACCTGCCGGGCCGCTTCACCTTCCGCGCGCTGGCCACCCGCAACCTGCACTACATCACCGAGTCGGGCGTGGTCGGCACCATCGCGGTGGATTCGGCCGGCTCGAACATGGGCAATACGCCGAAGTGGAAGGTGCTGGCGACGCAGACCTGGGAAAACGACAAGCTGAGCCTCACGCTGACCGAGCGCTGGATCAGCGACGGCACCTACCGCAACGACTTCATCGAGTGCCAGACCAATTGCCCGATGTCGACCCTGATCCACCCGACCATCTACGACAACAAGATGAAGGGGGCGGCCTATCTCGACATCGGCGCGAGCTACAACCTGTCGAAGCAGTTGCAGGCCTACTTCAAGATCGACAACGTCACCGACCGGGCGCCGGAAGCGGCGCCGCAGACCAATGCCAGCTATGGCATCAATCCTGCGCTGTACGACGTGGTTGGACGCACCTACCGGGCCGGCCTGCGCTACGGCTTCTGACAGGGGCCGGCCGTGTGGAACATCGCTTCCGTACTGCTGGCGGTCGGCCTGCTGACGCTGTTGATCGCCTGGGGCAAGGTCCAGCCCCTGCTGGCCTTCGTGGCGGCGTCGATCGCGGCGGCGTTGCTGCTCGGGGTGCCGCTTTTGAGGATCCCGGGCGCGATCGAGAAAGGCATCGGCGACCTGCTCGGCTCCCTGGTGGTGATCATCTGCCTGGGCGCCGTGTTCGGCAAGCTGATCGCCGACAGCGGGGCCGCCCGCCGCATCGCCACCTGCCTGGTCGACGCGCTCGGGCCATCGCGCATCCCGGTGGCGCTGACCGTCACCGGCTTCGTGGTCGGCATTCCGCTGTACTACAACGTCGGCTTCGTGCTGCTGGTGCCGCTGATCTTCTCGCTGGTGGTCAGCTCGGGACGGCCGGCGGTCGCGCTGGCCATTCCGCTGCTGGCCGGGCTGTCGATCGCGCACGGCTTTTTGCCGCCGCATCCTTCGCCGGTGGCGCTCGTGTCGGCGATCCATGCCGACATGGGCACCACGCTGCTGTACGGGATTGTGGTGGCGATACCGACCTTGATCATCGCCGGTCCGGTGTTCGCGATGTCGCTGCGCCGCATCCACGCGCAACCGGCCGCCATGTTCCAGGACAGCCGCGCGCTGCAGGAGGGCGAGCTGCCGGGCGTCTTCAACAGCTTCGCCACCGCCCTGCTGCCGGTGCTGCTGCTGGGGGCGACGACGGTGCTCATGATGGCGCGGCCCGACCTGAACGGCAGCCTGTCCTTCCTCGCCAATCCGCTGGTGGTGATGCTGGTGTCGTATGTGGTCGCGATCTGGACGCTGGGCCTGGCGCAAGGGCGACGCTTTTCCGCCGTGATGCAGGGCCCGGCGGAGGCGATGCGCGAGATCGCGCCGATCCTGTTGATCATCGCCGGCGCCGGCGCGCTCAAGCAGGTGCTGGTGGAATCGGGCGTCAGCGCGGATCTCGGCGCGCTGTTGTCCAGCCTTCCGGTGCCGCCGCTGGTGCTGGGCTGGTCGGTCGCCACGGTGATCCGCATCTGCCTCGGATCGGCCACGGTGGCCGGCGTGACGGCCGGCGGGATCGTGGCGCCGCTGGTGCACAGCTCGGGCGTCGACCCGAACCTGATGGTGCTGGCGATCGGCGCGGGAAGCCTGATGTGCAGCCACGTCAACGATTCCGGCTTCTGGATGTTCAAGGAATATTTTGGCCTGTCGCTGAAGGATACCTTCCGCTCCTGGACCCTGATGGAGACCCTGGTGGGCGTATTCGGCCTGCTGTTCGTGATGCTTCTGTCGCTGTTTCTCAATAGCTGAGGAAAAGATCAATGATGACAACACTTTCCGTACTTCCGCGCGCACTGGCGCTGTCGCTCCTGCTGGCCGGCGCCGCAAACGCCGCATCCATCTCGGCCTACCAGGCCATGCCCGAAGACCCGCGCGCCGTCGTCGTAAGCGCCAGGGGCGACGGCCAGGCCGACGATACGGCCGCGATCCAGCAGGCGCTGGACGCCGCCGCCAACAAGGGCCAGGGCGGCATCGTGTTCCTGCCGTCGGGCCGCTATCGCATCACCCGCTCGCTGCTGATTCCGCTAGCTGTGCGCCTGTACGGCGTCGGCCCGACCCGCCCCGTGTTCGTGCTGGCCGAGAACACGCCCGGCTTCCAGAAGGGCGTGGCCAATATGATCATCTTCACCGGCGGCGACCAGTACAGCGTCGGCAAGGTGCCGATGCCGGTGCCGAGCGCGGTGCCGTTCAGCACCGAGGAAGGCAAGGCGGTGCGTAACGCGAATTCCTCGACCTTCTATTCGGCGCTGTCGAACGTCGACTTCGAAATCAAGGACGGCAATCCGGCCGCCGCCGCGGTGCGCATGCACACGGCCCAGCACTCGAACCTGAGCCACATCGACTTCCACCTGGGCTCCGGCCTGGCCGGCGTCTACCAGGTCGGCAACGTGGCCTACAACCTGCGCTTCTACGGCGGCCGCTACGGCATCCTGAGCGAAAAGACCTCGCCGGCCTGGCAGTTCACGCTGATGGATTCCACGTTCGAGGGCCAGCGCGACGCAGCGATCCGCGAGCATGAAGCCAGCCTCACGATGATCAACACGGAAATCAAGGACACCCCGGTCGGCATCGAGATCAACCGCGGCTATGGCGACTGGTTGTGGGGCAAGGACGTGCGTTTCGAGAACGTCAGCAAGGCCGCGCTCATCGTCAGCAACGAAGACAACGTGTACACCCAGGTCGGGATGGAGAATGCCGTCGCCCGCAACGTGCCAACGTTTGTGCGCTTCCGCGACAGCGGCAAGACGCTGGCGGGCAAGGGCCGCGACTATACCGTCAGCGAATTCAACTACGGGCTGTTCATCAAGCAGATGGGCGAGCCGGGCACGTTCTCGACCAATTACAAGACGGCGGCGCTACCATCTTCGGCGAAGGCGCCAACCCGCGCCCTGCGCCCGCTGCCGGCGTCGAAGGAATGGGCCAATGTGCACACCTTTGGCGCGAAAGGTGACGGCAAGACCGACGACACGGCGTCGATCCAGAAGGCGATCGACAGCAACCGCGTGGTCTACCTGCCGCTGGGCTTCTATGTCGTCAACGACACCATCCGCATGCGACCGGATACCGTGATCATCGCCCTGCACCCGGGCCTGACCCAGCTCCTGATCCCGAACGGCTCGCCCAAGTTCCAGGGCGTCGACAGCCCCAAGGCGCTGCTCGAGAGCGCACGAGGCGGCGAAGGCATCGTGTCCGGCATCGGCCTTGCGACCGGCGAGATCAACAACCGCGCGGTGGCGCTGCTGTGGCGCGCCGGCGAACACTCGCTGGTGGACGACGTGCGCATCCAGGGCGGCCATGGCACCCGCCTGTACGACGGCCGCCGCGCGGACCCATACCAGAAGGACGCAAAATTCGACACCACCGCGCACTGGGACCGCCAGTATCCGAGCGTCTGGGTGACGGACGGCGGCGGCGGCACCTTCTCGGGCATCTGGTCGCCCAGCGGCTATGCGCAGGCCGGCTTCTACGTGAACAATACCAAAACGCCGGGCAAGGTCTATGAGCTGTCGGCCGAACACCATATCCGCGCCGAGATCGTACTGGACAATGTAGAGAACTGGGAATTCCTGGCGCCGCAGACCGAAGAGGAAATCCGCGACGGCGCCGATGCGGTGTCGCTGGAGATCCGCAATTCGAAAAACCTGCTGTTCGCGAACTACCACGGCTACCGCGTGACGCGTTCCTACAAGCCGATGCCGACGGCGATCCTGATCACCAATTCCAGCGACATCCGCTTTCGCAATGTGCACGTGAACGGCGAGAGCGGCTTCGCCACCTGCGACGACAATGGCTGCACCACCTATCTGCGCGCAAGCAAGTTCGCCTACGAGAACGCGATCCGCGACGTCTCCAACAAGCTCGAAGTGCGCGAGCGCGAGTTCGCCGTGTTCGACTATACCGGCAAGCAGCGCAAGGCGCCCGCCCCGCTGGGCAAGGTCGACAAGCTGGAAGGCGGTTTCTATTCGATCGCCGGCGCCACAGTCGATCCCAAGGGCAAGCTGTACTTCGTCGACCGCCACTGGAAGCGCATCTACAGCTACACCCAGGGTGAGGGCCTGGTGGTGGTGCGCGACGCACCGCTCGATCCGGTCAACCTGGCCATCGACAATAGCGGCAACCTGATGGTGATCTCGAACTACGGTCCGCAGGCCAGCGTCTACGCCTTCAAGCCGGGCACGCCGGGAACGGAGATCACGATGATCAAGCCGACCCCGGTCGCACCGCGCCAGGGCGCGCGGGTCGCGGTGCCGGTCAACTTCTGGCAGAACGGCGAATTCAAGGACCAGCTCAATTACGACACCTTCGAATTCACGACCCTGGCCGAGATGTTCGCACGCGACGTCGCCCTGCCGAAGAAGGAAGAATACGTGTCGCCCGACGGCAGCCTGGTGCTGCCCGCCTACCGCGTGCTGCGCCAGGGTGCGGCGGACCACCTGGGCTGGCGCTGGGCCGATTCGCTGCAGGCTTTCGGCCTTGTCACGGCGCCGGTGGGCCAGCGCGTGGTGTTCACCAACGGCTCCGAGAACCGCACCTTCAGCGGCACCGTCAACGCGGGCGGCGGCATCACCGACCTCAAGCTGCTGGCCAACCGCGGCGGCGAGAGCGCGGCGGTCGGCCCGAACGGCGACGTCTATGTGGCCAACGGCCAGGTCTTCGTCTATGGCAAGGACGGCAAACAGAAAGGCCGCATCGACGTGCCGGAACGTCCACTGCAGCTGATCTTCGGCGGCGCCGACAAACGCACGCTGTTCATCCTGACCCACCACTCGCTGTACTCGACCCGGGTCGGCGATTGATGCGTGCGATCCGCATCCTGTGCGCGGCGCTGCTGGTGTCCGGCAGCGCCATCGCGCAGCAGCCCCCAGTGATCCAGCTGTGGCCCGAAGGGGCGCCCGGCTCCCAGGGCCGCCAGCATGAACCCGAGACGGTCAAGGACGGCGTCTACTTCAGCAATGTGCACGCGCCGTCGCTGACGGTGGCGCAGGCCGACCGCCGCCATGCCAACGGCGCCGCCATGATCGTTGTCCCCGGCGGCGGGCACCGCATGCTGGTGTTCCAGAACGAGGGCATGGTGGCGGCCAGGACCCTGAACCGGATCGGCGTGACGGCCTTCGTGCTCAAGTACCGGCTGGCGCGCGACGGAAACTCGGGCTACAGCATCGAGGGCGATGCCGCCGGCGACCTGCGGCGCGCGGTGCGCTGGGTGCGCGCCAATGCGGCGCGCTACGGCGTCGATCCCGAACGCATCGGAGTGATGGGTTTTTCGGCCGGCGGCGAACTGGCGGCACTGGTGGCCAATCACCCGCAACCGCAGGCTGGTAGCGATGCGCTGGACCGCCAGTCGGCCCGGCCCGACTTCCAGGTGCTGGTCTATCCCGGACCGCTAGGCACGACCGCCACCGATGCCAAAAACGCGCCGCCGGCCTTCCTGGTCGCCGGCTCGCGCGACGCCTGCTGCATGCCGCCCACGATCGCCCTGTACCAGCAACTGGTGGCGGCCGGCGTCTCGGCCGAACTGCACCTGTATGCCGACACCGACCACGCCTTCAATATGGGCCAGCGGGGCGAGCGCGTCTCGCTGCAGCACTGGCCGGACCGGCTGGCTGACTGGCTGCTTGACGGCGGCTGGCTGGTGCCGCGCGCCGGACGCCAGCCCGAAGGCGTGCCCGCGCCATAAGAACAGACAAGGAGACTCGATGAAACCAATGACATCCCTGGCCGCAGGCCTGGCCATCATGGCGATCGCAGTACCGGACAGCCTGGCCGAAGACCAGTTCAAGCTGCTGGTACTGGCCACGCCCGGCAAGTATCACTACGAATACATCCCGATCGCGCGCGACAACCTGGAGCGCCTGGCCAAGCTGCATTCATTCGCGCTCACCTACACCAGCAAGACCCAGGTGTTCGAAGGCGACCTGAAACAGTATGCCGCCGTGATGTTCCTGAACACGCCGGGCGAGGAGCTGAACCCCGCGCAGCGCGCCAACTTCGAGGACTATATGCGCGGGGGCGGCAATGCCGTCGTGGTGCACCGCGCGGCGATCGCCAAGCCGAACGACTGGGTCTGGTTCGAGAAGATGGTGGGCCGCACGGTCGGCCTGCATCCGAAGCTGCAGACCGGGGTGGTGACCGTCGTCGACAAGCGTTTCCCCGCCACCTTCGGCCTGCCCGAGCGCTGGGTCTGGAGCGACGAGTTCTACACCTTCACCAATCCCTATAGCGTGACGATCAATCCGGTGCTGAACGTGGACGAGTCGAGCTACGACCCGACCCTGATCTGGCCGGGCCAGACGGTGAAGGGCATGGGCAAGGACCACCCGATCGCCTGGCACCACCAGCACGAGAAAGGCCGCGTGTTCGTCACCACGCTCGGACACAACGGCGAGATGTACCGCGACCCGCAATACCTGGGCCACCTGCTGGGAGGGATCTACTGGGCCGCGACCGGCCGCGGCCAGCAGCGCTGATTACCCTTTCATCAGGCGCCGCCAGCCCAGCACCAGGCCGCTGAAGGTCAGGGCAAAGCCCAGCACGCACAGGACAATCACGACCACGTCCCACAGCGGCCTTGTGCGCAGGAAGGCGAAGTCGAGCTGGTGCAGGCCGTTGAACAGCCAGCGGTCCCAGCGCTTGTCGCGGTCGACGTAGCCGGCCAGGCGGCCTTGGGCCGGGTCGATGTAGAACACCGGCGCTTCAGGCAGGTCGAAGCGTGCGCGCAAGACCGGGAAGGCCGCTTCGCGGTGGTGGCTGTAGTAATAATCGTCCGGACCGGTGAGCAGTTCCGCCTGCATCGGCGCCCCGGGGCGGATCGCCTGCGCGGCATGCAGCAGCGCCTCGTACGGCACGCCAGGCACGGCGGCGCTGTCGCGCGTATCGACCAGCTTGCGCCCTTGACGGCCGAGCGCACTCAGATACAGCTTGCCGCCTACGCGGCGCCATTCCAGTTCCAGGGTGCCGGGATGCGCGCGCAGCAGCGCGGCCGCATCCAGCGCCAGGTCGTCGCTGTCGAGGGCACCACCGGCAAACGCCTGCCGGTCGTGCGCGGTGACGCCGCCGCCTGACGGAAAGCCGAACGGACCGACCGACAACCAGCCGCTGAACAGCCAGGTGATGACCAGCGCTCCGATACCGAGACCCAGCCAGTGGTGCCAGGCCTTCCAACCCGTATAGGGCGACATTCGGCCTCCCGTATAGCGCCGCCCCTTGCGTACCCGCAGGCGCAAGATGCTGATCACCATGCCCGTCACAGCCAGCAGCATGGCCACGCCGGACGTCCACATCACGGCCTGGCGCCAGGCTTCGTTGTGCTTGCGCAGCGGCGTCACGTACACCCAATGGATGACGGAGCCGACCCAGTTCCAGGCGCGCTCGCTGCGGGTCGTGTCGCGCACCAACTCCCCGGTGCGGCCGGACACGTACAGGACGCTGCCGGCATCATCGTCGGCGGCAACGCGGTACAGGGGCCGGTGCACACGCACGGCGCCGAAGGTCCATTGATCGAGTTCGATCTTGTCGACTGCCAGCGAACGCGCATCGGGCGCCGCGCTGCGCGCGCTGCTCGAGACGATCAGGTAGTTCACTTCCAGCGGCGCCCCACTGTCGGCCCATACCGAATGCCAGCTGCGTTCGTGCTGGAAGTGCCACGCCGGGCGGCCCGCCACGGTATTCAGGCGCACCGCATCCGGCGCCGCGCTCTCGGTCCCACCTCCGGCCCATGCTTCAGCGGCCGTTACCTGCACCCGGTCCGGGTCGAGCGGCGCCAGCCAGCCCATGCGTTCCTGTTCCGTCAGCTCCGGATACGGCACGTACATCATGACGATGCCGGAACCGAACCACAGCAGCACCAGCAAGCCGATCGCGATGCCCAGCCAGCGGTGCCACCAATAGAGCTGGCGCTTCCAGGAAGTCACTTAGTAACGCCAGTGGACGGTCAGCTCGGCATGACGCTCATCGCCCAGCAGGTATTGCGACGATCCATACGAGGTGATCGCATACAGCTTGTCGGTCAGGTTGCGTAGGTTGAGCTGCAGCTGCACGTTGCGGCTCAGGGCCCAGCCGATCGAGGCGTCCAGCGTGGTATAGGCTGGCAAGGCCTGGGTGTTGGCATTGCTGATGAAGCGCTCACCTACGTAGCGCAGGCCGGCGCTGGTGCGCCAGTCGCCGGCGCGGTGCGTCAGCCACAGGTTCGAGGAGACCTTCGGCACATTGGCCGGCCGATTGCCGGCGCGCGAGATGTTCCCTGCTTCCAGCAGCTCGTCGAACTCGGCATCCGTGTAGGCCACGTTGGCATCCATGCGCCAGCCTGGGGCCAGGCTTACGCTGGCGCTCACCTCTACGCCCTGGGACGTTTGCGAGCCGCCCTGCCTTGATACTGCCGGATTATCCGGGTCGCGCGTGATGATGTCGTCCTTCCTGATCCGGTACAGCGCCGCCGTCCACTCGGCGCGGCCGCCGGCCAGCATCTGCTTGACGCCCGCCTCGACCTGGCGCGCGTCGGTCAGCTTGAACTTGCTGTTGGCCAGGGTCATCGACAAGAGGCTCATCAAAGGATCGCTGCCGGTGCTGACCTGGCCGTAGAGCGAGGTATCCGGCGCCAGCTTCCAGCTCGCGCCGAGACGGACCGAATTGGCGCGCAGGGTGGTGCCAAAGTGGCCGCTGTCGGCCAGCAGGTTGCGGCGGTCGATCTTGTAGCGGTCATGGCGTGCGCCCGCCGTCAGCAGCAGGCGCTCGTCCACGCGCCAGGAATCCTCGAGGTAGAAGGCATGGGTGGTGGTGTCCGTCGCGAAGTTCGGGCGGAACGGGTCCGGGGTGTCCCAGAAGCTGCCCGGGTCGAAGCCGCTCGGCGCCACCGTCGATGCGCCGCCATAGGGCGAGTTGTTGGTGTGCTTGAAGTTGATGGTCGACGCTTCCCAGCCCGCCACGACCTGGTTGGCGCCGGTCTTCCAGCGCGCCTCCAGGCGGTTCGCGGTCTGTTCCTGGTCGTGGCGGATGCCGATATAGTCGCTGCGGTCCACCACGTCGCGCACCGGATCGTAGGCATACGATTCGATATTGCGCCAGTCGCGGCGCGACTTGAAGTAAGCCAGTTCGTTGCTGATGTCGAGGTTCGGCGTCACTTGCCAGTTCAGGCGTGCGACGGCCTTGTCGTCGACGAAACGCAGCACGGCGTCGCCGGCATTGTAGTTCTCGTCGCGCAGCCGTTCGGCCAAGCCGCCGTTCACCAGAGGCGTGCCGAAGTAGCGGATCGGCTCTTGTTCGGCATGATCGAGCTGGGCGTACAGGGTTACGCCTGGCGCCAGGGTGGTCGTCATGCTGGTCAGGATCTTGCCGTGGCGGGATTCGCCCCGGTCGATGAAGCCGTCGCTGCGGCCGGCGTAGGCGTCGACGCGGAAGGCGCCCTGCTCGCCCAGCGCACCGGTGGCGCCGATACCGGCGCGCAGCGATTCCCCTCCGCCGATGCCGCCCAGGATCTCGAGCGAGGATTCGCGGCGCGGCGCCTTGCGCACGGCATTGACGATGGCGCCGGTGGTGCCGCTGCCGTGGACCACCGAACCGGGGCCGCGCAGCACTTCGATCGTCTCGTAGCCCCAGGGATCGGCCGGATAGGTCGCGGTGGTGGAACCGACCAGCAGGCGCTGGCCGTTCTCCAGCATCGCGATCGAGTTGTTGCCGTTGAAGCCGCGCGCCGAATAGCTGATGCCGCTGCCGGGCGAGCTGCTGTCGGTCAGGCCGGTAGTGCGGGTCACCGCATCCTTGACCAGCAGGTCGCCACGCGCGGCGATGGTGGCCGCGCTCAGGCTCTCGGCGCTGGCCGGCAGGTCGAGCGTGCTGATGTCCAGACGGCTGCCGGTGGTGTTCTGGCGGTCGAGCGCCAGGCCTTCGTCACCAGCCGCACCGCGAATCGTCACGGTCGGAAGGTCTTGTGCGAAGGCGCTGGTGGCGCACAGCAGGGCGATGGCCGCGGCAAGCGGGCGGGCTTGGAAAATGGCGTTCATTATTTGTTCTTGGTTTGTGCAGGTTCGATCAGCATCAGCTGGCCGGTCTTGGGATCGCGGAATACCTCGCCGACGCGGTCATAGCCGCTGCCGTCCTGGGTCACGCCGCTGGCGGGCCGCTCGATCTGGCGGCCCTTCTCCACTGGCTGCGGGGTTTTCAGGCTCCCTTGCGTGCCGGCGATGGCGGCGATCAGGCCGCAGGCAAACACCAGCATCACGTCGACCAGGTTGACGAGGCTGGCGCGTGGGTCTTCGTCGCTCTGGTCGAAGCGCGCGTCGAGGTGGCGGTAGAGACGCAGTCTGCCGCGCCCACTCATGGCTGCGGCTCCATCGCGTCCAGCGTCTCTTCGTACCAGCGGCGGCGCAGCTTGCCGATCACCAGGCCGCCGATGCCTGCCACCAGGCCCAGCACGGTGGCGTCGAAGGCGACGGTGACGGCGCTGGCCAGCTTGGCCGGATCGCCTTCGCCCAGCGCCGCCAGGCCCGGTCCGAGCGGGATGATGGTGGCCATCAGGCCCAGCATCGGGGGGATGCGCGCCAGCAGGTCGGCGCGCTCCAGGCGGTGGCGCGCAATGCGCTGCACCGCCTCGACATCGCCACTGTCACGCAACCTGGCCAGGCCGTGGAAGCGTTCACCGACGGCGATGCCGGATTCGACCAGCGCGATCGCGCAGCCGGCCAGCAGCGCCACCAGGGACGGTGCGAGCAGCCAGCTGACGGCGTCGTGCAGCCAGGCGTAGGAAAGGGTTTCGATCATGGATGACTCCTGAGAGGTTGAGGAATGTGCCGGCCACGCCACAGGCCGAGCGAGAACAGGGCGAGGCAGGCGGCCAGGATGGCCAGCACCTGCACGATGCGTAAAGCAGGAGGCTGCGCGGGTTCTGGTTGCTGCTTCAGTTCGTAGACGCGCATTGGTTCAGGCAACAGCGCGGGCGCCGGCGGCGCCGGTTCGGTCGCTTCACCAGCGTCAGGCGCTGCAGCTTGCTGCGCCGCGGCGGCGACGGCAGGGATGGACGTGGCCACTGCCGGCAGCAGCTCGCCACGCGCCTTGGCAAGCGTCACGCCGAGCTTTTGCGCATCCGCTCCATCCAGTTGCGGCGCCAGCCAGCCCCACATCGGGTGATCGGGCGCCGTATGTCCGCTACCCGGCAAGCCATTGGCCGCCACCAGGCGCGCCAGTTCGCCGCCCATGCGGCGGATGGTCTCGGGATCGGTCTTCCAGAATCCTTTTTCGGCCGCCACCATGAACACCGCCAGCATGTGCGCCTTCACGTGCGCGTTGTGGCGCTGGCCCAGGAATTCGGGCAGGCCGAGCTTGTGCCGGTCGTCAAAGTAGACGGCTTTCACTTCGTCCCAGGCCCAGTTCTTGACCAGGTCGGGTCGCGTCACCTGCCAGCCCCACAGGTTCTCGATGAATTCCTGGCCCATGGTGCGCGCGCCGGAATAGCCGTTGTCCATCAGCGGGCGCAGCCAGGCCGGGTTCAGGAAGCGTCCACGCAGCTCGCCCAGCAGGGCGCTGGCGAGCGGCTCGACATCGGCCTGGCCCGGTTGCGCATGCTGCAGGATCAGCGCGTCCGGCACGCGGCCAGTGCGCGTCTCGACCGCCAGCGACAGGCCGCCCAGGTAGTCGAAGGCATCGTTGTTGTCGAGCAGGCCGTACAGATTGCTGGCGCGGCCGTGATAGGTGCGGTGGATGCCGTCCAGCGCCACGTCGAAGGCGCGGTGACTGGAGCCGCCTTCGGCATCCAGGCCATAGGCATGGCCCATGCGGTTGCGGTAGGCGCGGCCGATTTCCTCGCGCTCGCGCCAGGCGCCGGAGCGCTCGGCCAGGCGGTTCACGCCGGTGCCGTAGGCGCCCGGGGCATCGCCGAACACGCGCAGCGCGGCCGCCTGCCCGGCTTCGCCTGGCGCCATGCCGCCCGCCGCCAGCGCGCGCTGGCGGGTCAGCCATTCGCGCGCCACGCGATTGCTCGTGGCCGGCTCGCTGCCCCACGCTGCTCCTTCGATCGGCGCCAGCGCCGCCTGCAGACCCTCGCGCAGCGATGGATCCTGCTCGACCAGCGTCTGCGCCGACGCCGCCAGCGCCAGCCGGCCGGCGCGGTCGATCAGGCGGATCAGGTTCGGGTACAGGTCGCGAAACAGGCCGGAAGTGGTGACCACCGCATCGCGCCGGACGGCGCCCGGTGTGAGCTTCACATCGGTGACGATGCCGCGTGCATTCCACACCGGCTCGGCACCCATCATCGCCAGTGCGAAGCCGACCATCACGCCTTCGTCGCGTACTGCGTCGGACGCCCACAGGATGATGCCTTCGCTGCCCTCGCCTACTTTGTCTCTTTCTGCGGCTTTCCCCGCCATCTGCCGGCCCAGGCCGTAGCCGAGCTGGGTCGGCAGGATGTCGCCGTCGACCGCGTGGAAGTTGCGGCCGGTCGGCAGCGCCTCGGGCGAGCGCAGCGGATCGTTGCCCTTGCCCGGCTCGATGTAGCGCCCATCCAGGCCGGCCAGCAACGCCGCCATCTCGCGCCGCGGCGAATCGCGCAGCTTATGCGCGACGTCGGGATCGTCGATGCCGCTCTTCTTCATCGAATCGAGCATCAGGTCGAGCGATTTCTCGTCCCAGGGGCGACCGAACACGTGCAGGCCGTACGGCATGAATCGTTCCTGCAGCTTGGTCAGATAGTGGCCGATCTCGTGCGCCAGCAGGTCGTCGTCGGCCGCGTCGAAGCCGATGCCGCGCACCTCCAGCACGTCGGACATCGACGCCTCCAGCTCGGCGCGCAGGTTCAGGGCCACGACGCGCTCGCGCATCAGTTGCGCGGCCTGGGTCTTGAGCGATTCGGACGACGCGGCCTCGAAGCTTTCGACGATCTGGCGCAGCGACAGCAGCTCGTCGTACAGCGGCGTGGTGGCCAGCGGCGGCGTCAGGTGGTCGACGATGATGGCCAGGCCGCGGCGCTTGGCCTGCGTGCCTTCGCCGACGCCGTCGACGATATACGGGTAGATGCCCGGCAGGTCGCTCGCGATCAGGCTCGGATAGTCGTCGCTCGACAGGCCGACGGCCTTGCCCGGCATGAATTCGTAGGTCGAGTGGCGGCCCACGTGCACCACGGCGTCGGCCTTGAAGCGGTCGCGGATCCAGTGATAGAAGCCCAGGAACTGGTGCGGCGGCGTGATGCTGGTGTTTGCGTGCAGCAGTTCTTCGTCCACTTCCCAGCCGCGCGGCGGCTGCGGGCCGATGAAGACGTTGCCGAACACCAGGCCCGGCACCAGCATCTTGCCGCCATCGACCATCACCTTGCCCGGCGCCGGGCCCCAGCCGCGCATGCCTTCGATGCCGTAGCCGATCAGGCGTCGATAAAGGGGAGCAAGCGACTGGCATGGACGTGGCTTGACGTCGTCCAGGCAGGCAAAATACCCTTCTTCCAGCGCGTGCAGGTCGCGCGTGGCCTGGACGCGCTGCGGATGGTCGACGCCCTCTACCAGGTGCAGCAGCTCCTCGATCACGGTCTCGGCCTGCTTGCGACCCAGCGCGCGCTCGCCGGCCTTTTCGGCCGCCAGCACGTCGGCATGCAGGCGCCCCAGCAGGCCGTCCTGCATCTCGCCCCGTACCCGCGGCGACAGGGTCGCGAACCAGCGCGCGTAATCCTGGGCCGTGACGCCATTGACGGTGCCGGCCATCTCGCGCAGGGCGGCGCGGTCTTCCGGCAGGTTGACGCCGCGCGCCATGATCATGTCGAGCAGCGCCTCGGGCGAGGCCGGCAGCTCGCCGACCGTGTAGCCGGCCGCCTTGAGGGCATGCAGCATCTCGAACAGCGTGTCCGGCACATTGAGGTTGTCGGCGCCGATGTTCTGGCGGCCCGGCGGATGGTTGTAGTAGACCATCGCGACCTTCTTGTCGGCATTCGGTTTGGCGCGCAGCGCCAGCCAGCGCGCCACGCGCCCCGACAGGCGGTCGACTTCGGCCGGCAGCAGCACCGGCGGGCGGTTCTCGATGCCGGTCTGGCGGTCGCGCTGAGGCTGGCCCAGGGCCGCCACCACCATCGGCTGGCTGATGCCCTGCAGCTCGGGCAGGGCCACGCGGTACTGGACCGAATCGGGCGGCAGGCCGTCGGGCGACAACTGCCACTGCATCGCGGTGCGGTCCGACAGACGAATCGCCTTGAACACCGGGATGTCCAGGCGCTTGAAGGCTTCGTCCACCGCCACACGGCCCTCGGCGGCCCCAACCACGAAGTCCTGCAGCACCACCAGCGCCGCAGGCTTGGCCGGCGCGACCAGCTGCGGCAGGCGCTCGAGCGCTTCGCGCGAGGCGCCGCCCCAGCGCGTGAGCAGCTGCACGCAGGGCTGGCCCAGTTGCTCGATGCGGCGGCACAGCGCCGCGGGCACCACGCCATCCATATTCGCCAGGTCGAGCACGACCACGGTCGGCCGGTCCTGCAGGCCGAGCTTCGAAGCATTGCCCCAGGCGGCGGCGTCCTGCAGCTCGCGCTGTCCCGCGCGCAGGCGCAGGGTGGGCTCGGGCTGCGGAGCGGCCAGGGGCGTGCCTGGCGCGAGCAGGTGCCGCATCAGCTCCGTGGTGTTGTCGACGCCGCCCGCCTGCCACACGCGGCGCGCGGCCAGCCAGTGGCGGGCGGCCGGATCGGCGTCGGCCGCCTGCAACGCGGCCGGCGGCGGCGCCTCGCCCGCCAGCTGGCGCAACAGCTCGGGCGAAAAGCCGGCCAGGCTGCCGTGGCGCGAGCGCGTCATGAGGTTCAGGGTCGCCTCGCCGTTCAGCGCCAGCACCGCGGTGGCTGGCCTGGCGTGGCGCGCCAGCCCATCCTTCATGCGGCGCGCCGGGTCGCCGAACAGCGACACCGCCAGGATGGTGTCGGCGCCGGCGATCCACTTTGCCACGTCGCGCTCACCCGCCGCCATCAGCTGGGCCGGGGTGCGCAGCAGGATGCGGTCTCGCGGATGGCTGGCCAGGTGGCGGTGGGCGGCCTCGATGGCGCCCGGCGCTGCGCGCTCGGTGACCACGGCGAACAGGGTCGCGGCGCTGCTGGAAGCGCAGGCGAGCAGGAACGCCAATGCGGCGCAGATGCGGACAAGGAAAAGCGTGTTCATGTGAACGTCGACCTTTTAGCTGCGCACCAAAGCGCGCATGACAACAGGCAGCCGCCATCCTTCCGCGATGAACAGGGACGCGTGCGCGCACGCCACGAGGGCGCACGACCGCATGGGCGATAGCACGAGCAGCAAAAGAAGGAACAGCGAACAACCAACAGGCACGCCCTCACCCCGGGACGTACGAATGCATCGTGGATGGCCGGTCTTCTGGCTCGCCGTCTTCCTTCCCCGGTCCTGCCTTCCCGTGCGCGGGGCACAGTGGCGTTCGACCGCGGTCGTCAGGCTTACAGCAGCGGGGGCTGCGCCGGACTGGCGCGCGATGGCTATCGCGCACGTCACCGGCTTCCCGTTTCACCTCCCTGCAGACGAGCAGGAAGGCACCATTCACTTGATTGGGCGCGATTCTACCGCCAACTTCGACCAGTTGTCACCGTATTATTTTTTCGGCCCGCGCCGGCGGCAAGCGCCGCATCTCCACCGAATCTCCATCCGGCTGACACCGGAATGCCATCGAATCCGGTCACAATCCGATGTTCCACGATCCTCGCCGACCCACGCCATGACCTCCGTTTCACCACCGCCGCCAGCCTCCCTGACCGCCCCGACCATCGCCCCGGGCTCGCCCTGGAAGCTGCGCTACGGCCTGATCTTCGCCGGCCAGTCGCTGTCGCTGCTCGGCTCCGCGCTGACCCAGTTCGTGCTGCTGTGGTGGATCACGGACACCACCGGCGACATCTCTGCATTGGCCACGGCCGGCATCGCGGCCCTGCTGCCGCAGGCGGTCTTAAGCCCGCTCGGCGGCACCCTGGCCGACCGCTACAGCCGGCGCCTGCTGATGATCTGCGCCGACCTGGTGAGCGCGCTGTGCATGGTGGTCCTGATCGCGCTATTCCTTTCCGACAGTGTCGCGCTGTGGCAGGTGTATACGATGCTGACGGTCCGCAGCGCGATGCAGGCCTTCCAGGCGCCGGCCGCGGCGGCCAGCGTGGCGATGCTGGTGCCGCCGGGCTTCCTGCCGCGCGCCGTGGGCCTGAGCCAGACGGTGCAGGCCTTGATGACGGTGGCCGCGGCGCCGCTCGGCGCGCTCGCGATCAGCATCCTGCCGATGGGGTGGGCACTGGGGATCGACGTCGGCACCGCCCTGCTGGGCATCGTGCCGCTGCTGTTCCTGCGCATCCCGCAGCCGCGCGTGGCGATTGATGACCGGCAGGGCCTGTGGCGCGAGTTCCGCACCGGCCTGGCGGTGGTGACGTCGAACCCGGGCCTCGCCCGCCTGTACCTGCTGCTCGGCGCGGTGGTGCTGGTGATCATGCCCGCCTTCACGCTGGTGCCGCTGCTGGTCAAGGACTACTTCGGCGGCGGCGCACCGCAAGTGGGCTTCATGGAAGCGATGGCCGGCGTCGGCATGATTGCCGGCGGCATGTTCGTCACGGCGATCTCGCCGCGCCACGGGATGCCGTGGGTGCTGCTGGGCTTTGGCGCCTCGTGCGCGACCCTGGCGCTGACGGCGCTGGTGCCGCCCACGCTGTTCGGCGTGGCCGTGTTCTGGTGGGGCCTGAGCGGCGCCGCCTTCATCGCCGGGAATACGCCGCTGACGACCCTGCTGCAATCGACGATCCCGAACCACCTGCAGGGCCGGGTGCTGTCGCTGCTGAACATGGTCATGGCGCTGGCGGCGCCGGTCGGGCTCGCGCTTGCCACGCCCCTGGGCGAGGCGATCGGCGTGCGCTGGCTGTTCGTGGCGATGGGCGTGGCCGGCACGCTCGTGAGCCTGAGCGGCTTCCTGTCGCCGGCGCTGCGCAAGCTGGATCGCCCGTAAAAATAAATCGCACGGGTTTATTTACCGGGAATGGATTTATACTGGCGGCTTCCAGCCGTCCCTTCCCTTGAACGCCGCGCCATGCCGCCCTATAACGCACCGCCTACTGCCTTTGATCCCGCCACCATGCCGCTGCTGCGCAGCGTCGGCTCGAACCAGGTCGGCATGCGCGAGTACAACGAGCGGGTCGTGCTGCAGGCGATCCGCACCCACGGCAGCCTGCCCAAGGCCGAAGTCGCCCGCCTGACCAAGCTCAGTACCCAAACGGCCTCGGTGATCATCAATCGCCTGCTGGACGAGCAACTGGTGGTCAAGCGCGACGCGGTGCGGGGCAAGGTCGGCCAGCCGTCGCAGCCGATCGCCCTGAACCCGGAAGGCGCGTTCTCGATCGGGATCCAGATCGGCAGGCGCGCGCTGGACGTGGTCCTGCTCGATTTCACGGGCGCGCTGCGCTGGCAGTCGTCGACGCCCTACGCCAGCCCCGAGGTGGAACAGGTATTCGCCGCCATCGACGCCAGGCTGCGCGAGGTGGACGACTTCCTCGGCCCGGAACTGGCGCCGCGCCTGACCGGCATCGGCCTGGCCGCCCCGCTCACCCTGGGCACCTGGCACGGCCTGGAAAGCCTGTTGCCGCAAGAGGCAGAAGCCTGGCGCCGGGTCGACGTGCGCGTCCGCCTGCAGGCCATGACGCCGCTGCGCGTGGACTTCGCCAAGGACACCATCGCCGCCTGCGTGGCCGAATTGGTGGCCGGCCGCGGACGCAAGCTGAAAAGCTATCTGTACGTGTTCGTCGACACCCTGGTCGGCGGCGGCCTGGTGATCGACGGCGAGCCGCACAGTGGCCAGTTCGGCAATGCCGGCGCGATCGGCTCGATGCCATTGGGCCTGGCCGGAACGGACGAGCGCGGCGTGGCGCCGCAGCTGCTCGGCGCCGCCTCGCTGGTGCGGCTGGAAGAGATGCATGCCCAGGCCGGCCTGGGACTGCTGGCGTTCGGCGACGAACGCCTGTTGAGCGGGCCGTGGGAAGCCGTGACCCTGCGCTGGATCGAGGAAGCCGCCAATGCGATCACCTTCGGCGTCACCGGTGCGGCCTGCCTGCTCGACCTGGATGGGGTGATCGTCGACGGCGCCGTCAGCCGCGCCCTGCTCGAACGCCTGATCGCCGCGATGCAGGAACAGATGACGCGCTACAGCTGGCAGGGCACCGAGCGGCCGCTGGTGATGGCGGGGACGATCGGGATGACGGCCAAGGTTATCGGCGCGGCGTATCTGCCTCTGCATGCGAACTTCGCGCCGGCGCATGGATTGTTCCTGAAGGCGGAGCGGCGCCAGTAAGTCGGCCGTGCAGCATCAGGCGGCGCGCCTGAGGTAGGCGCTGGCTCCCGACAGGCTCACGCTGACCGTCGTCCCCCCGTTGGCCGTGCCTTCGATGCGCAAGCGGCCTCCGATGCGGCTGGCTCGCTCGCGCATCCCGATCAGTCCCCAGTGCCCGGTGCGGAACCCGAGCGCCGCCACATCCGGATCGAGACCGCTGCCGTCATCCTGCACGGTGAGCACGCACTCGCGCCGTCCATACCTGACCGACGCCACGATCCGGCTGGCGCGTGCATGGGCTGAAGCATTGCGCAACGCCTCGCAGGCGATCTGTCCCATTTCCTCGATGACTTCTCCCACCAGGACGCGTGCCGCTCCTTCGCTGTGCAGCGCGAACTCGATTTCAGGATGCAATATCCGCAGCTCGTCGATGCAAGTCTGTATCACTTCTTCGAACATCCTGGCCTGGGGCGCCCGCAGGGCTTGCACCTGGTCCCGGCCTTCTTCGATGACACGCTCTACGTCGTCGAGCATGGTCTGCAGTTGCTGGCGTGCGCGTCCATCATCGGGCAGGTTCCGCTCCAGCGTACCCAGGCGCAGCAATAGGGCCTGGATGGTCTGCAGGAAGGTATCGTGCAGGGTGCGCGCGATACGTTCGCGTTCAGAAAGCTTGATGCGGTAGCGCTCGGCCAGCCGCGACGTGAGGTAGAACACGCGCAGGCGATACAAGGTGTAGAGCAGGGCGGCGACCATGATGGAAACGGCGACCTGGAAAGGCATGCTCTGTACGAATGTGGGCGCGACGGACAGCTGCAGCACCGTATCTTCCTTGCTGTAGACGCCGTCTTCGTTGATGGCACGAAGTCGGAATACATAGGCGCCCGGCGCGATATTGGTATAGGAGGTAGTGCGCAGCGTACCCGCGTCGCGCCAGTCCGTGTCCACGCCGTCCAGGCGGTATTCGAAGCGCGTGTGCTCGGGCTGGCGCAACATGGGGGCAGTGAAATGCAGCCGAAAGCTGTCCGAGCCGGGTGGCAGCCGCAACGATTTTCCGGCATCGAAGCGGCCAGTGTCGGTCGTCACCTGCTGCACTATCGGCTGCGGTGACACCGTATTGCGCCGCACATGCTCGCTGTCCAGCCCGACAATGCCATTTGTCGAATGGAACCACACATGGCGGCCGTCGCCGGTAATGGCCGTGTTCTGGCGTGACAGCAGGCTGGCGCGGCCGGGATAGCCATCGGTCACCCCGAACAGTTCGTGGCGCAAGGGCAGGTCGGGACGGTCAACGGCGCGTTTCCAGTCGGCCGCGCGCACGTGCACCACACCGGCCACGCCATTGAGCCAGCGGTCACCGTTGGCCGTGACGGCCAGTCCGGAGACGCTGCGAAGCGCGTTGGGATTACTGGAGTGCAGCAAATGCAGCTTGCCGTGCTTGAGCACCGCCACACCGCTCGTGCCCGCTACTACCAGTGGGTGCCCAGGGAAAATGCCGGTCACTACATTGACCAGCGTTGCATCGTAGCGGGTCAGCCTGGTATCGTCGTAGAGGACCAGTTCACCATTCGTGAGCGCCAGCCATTGCTGGCCCAGATCGCCTGCCTGGCGCAAATAGACGCCTTTCGGTAATCCCAGCTCGGCACTGGTCACCCACCCGCGGCCATTCCAGGCGATCGAACCGGCGTCCAACGATTCCGACCACAGCAGCTTCCCGTCGTCCAGCAAGCCCATCGATCGGTGGATGCGCGGCTTGCCATCCTGGCCGGACGGCAGCGGGATGGTCTCGACGGCTGCTTCCGAGACCCGCAGGATGTGCTGCTTGCCGGCCATCAGCAAGTTACCATCGCGGCCCCGGGCAAGTTGGTACGAGGGCTGGCCGGGCTGGGGTACTGGCGTACCGTCGGGCGCGAGACGCCAGCGCTTTCCCTCCACGGTATGGGCAACCCACACCTCGCCGGAACGGTCGGAGGCGATGCTGTAGAGGTCATCGGACAGATCCATTCCCGTCACGATAAAGCGCTTGGGTCTGAACCGGATCAAGCCATCGTTCGACGCGACCCACATATTGCTTTCCCGATCTTCGAGAATCGCCAGTCGTTGCCGGCCTGCCGCGCTGCCCCGCCCCACTCCCGCTGGACCTGCACCTTCCCTTGGCAGCGCGCCATCGACACTGCTGGCCTCCTCGTCGACCAGGCATGGAGGGGCGGCACATCCCAGGGTCCACAAGACGCCATTCGAGGCGAACTGGCCAGCAAAACGCGAAGTGATGGCGTTATCGTGTGCCAACTGCCCCTTTCCACGCGAAGCGCGTGCAAGACGCACCGCCCGGCCACCGTCGAGTCCAAGCAGCCATACGTCGCCGTTCGGTTCTTCCGTCAATCCACCGGCCAGGGAGGACACCTCGTGGAACCGCCCGCGCGTCCTGTCGAGGCGCCAGGTGCCCGTGGGTGAGCTTGCCCAGAGCCGCCCATCCTGGTCGAGCAGCAGGTCGTAATGGCCGAAAGCCGCCCAGGTCGCATCGTTCTCGACCGTGGTCCAACGACCATCCGCGAAGCGACGAATGCCATCGCCGATCGTCCACAACGCACCATCGCGGTCGACGAGCATGGCAAGCGGGGTCATGCGGCGTGTATCCGCAGTGGGCGGCAGCACTTCGTAACGGCCATCGCGCCGCACCACGGCCACTGGCAAAGGAAAATAGGAAATATACAAGTCGCCATTGTCGGTGGCGTGCATGTCAGTCACCTGCCGATTCGCAAGCGCAGGATGTCCTGGCGGTGTGTATTGCTCGAAGCTCACACCATCGAAGCGAAACACCCCATCACTGGTACCGAGCCAGAGCCAGCCATCGCTGGTTTGCGCCAGCTTGCCGATGTCCGGAGGCGCACCTTCCTGCTGGGTCCACACCCTGCGTTGGTAATCGTCCTGGCCATGGGCGCCCGCCTCGCCACACGGGGAGAGCAATGCCAGCGATAGCGACAGTGCAAGGAGCAGGCGGACGATGGACATGGCTGGACTGGTTGCTCCGAAGGGGCATGACGGTTAGTGCGATGTTTCGACTCAGCGGCAATGCCGGCAACGATAGCCGGGCGAGACCTGTCTTGTCCATACGCGGGCAGCCAGGCGTCGTTGAAGGCGCAGTCAAGGCAACACCCCGAGCCGGACCTGGCGCCGGATCGGGGTGGGTGTGCACGGACGATGGACCCGGGCGCGCGGCGTTGCGTACTACTTCAGGACTGCGCGGAAGCTGATTTCGATCAGCTGCACCGGCTGTGCGAGCCTTGAAACACCGATCAGGTTACTGGCGCACAGCGGGCGCGGGACGCCATACACGTCGTTCCTGACCTTGCCAGCAACGGCGAACGCGGCATCGACATCGACTACAAACAGGGTCTCCTCGACGACATCGTCCAGCGTGGCGCCGAATTCGGCGAGCATGGCAATGGTGTTCTTGTACGTCTGGCGCATCTGCGCTTCCATCGTCGAGAAGTCGACCGGCTTGCCATCTGCGCCAAGCTCGGCTGGCGCGATGAAATTGCCTTCCTTGTCGTGGCTGAGCTGGCCGGAGACGTAGATCACGTCCTTCACCTGTACAGCCTGGTAGTAACTATAGGCTTCTTCCCAAGGGACGCCGTGGACGGCGGTCTTTCGTTCAAGCTTGGCGGTCGTGTTCATGCTTTCTCCTGTTCAGTTTTATCGATCATCTCCATGCCAGCACCGGATCCATGCTGGCTTGCCGCAAGCAGCATTGTGTAATGACCTCGGCACCAGGACTTGTATATTCCTGCTATCGAATTCCATGACGATCGGTATGTCTGGCGAAACTGGAAGTGAGCGGCTATCGCCAGCAGCAGCCGCGCCGTCGCACCGTGAAAAAAGCAAGCTGATTCTATCGACTCGGCAATCGCCTGAGCATACTTCCTGGAGTAGGCACCGGGCTCGGCGCTTCACACCAGGAGACACATACATCCATTGCATTTCTTCAGGCACACGCGGCGGCGCAATCCAGGGCGCTTGCGATGTTTGAATGGACGCGCAGTGCGCGGCCGACCACCACCAACAGGAGACCATCATGAGCAATCCAAAACTCGAAGTACTGACCCCGCAGAACTCGCAGCTCATCATCATCGACCACCAGCCGCAGATGGCCTTCGGCGTGCAATCGATCGACCGCCAGACCCTCAGGAACAACGTGGTCGGCCTGGCCAAGGCGGCCAGGGTATTCAACATCCCGACCACGATCACGACGGTCGAGACCGAATCGTTCTCGGGCAACACTTACCCCGAGCTGCTGGATGTCTTCCCCGGCCAGAAGATCCTCGAACGCACCTCGATGAATTCGTGGGACGACCAGAAGGTGCGTGACTCGCTCAAGGCCAACGGCCGCAAGAAGGTCGTCGTGGCCGGCCTGTGGACCGAAGTATGCAACACCACTTTCGCCCTGTGCGCGATGCTGGAAGGCGATTACGAAATCTATATGGTGTCCGATGCGTCAGGCGGCACCACCGCTGAAGCGCACGACATGGCCATGCTGCGCATGGTGCAGGCCGGCGTGGTGCCGGTGACCTGGCAGCAGGTGCTGCTCGAGTGGCAGCGTGACTGGGCGCATCGCGACACCTACAACGATGTGATGAAGGTCGTCACCGAGCACTCGGGTGCCTATGGCATGGGCGTGGACTACGCATACACCATGGTGCACAAGGCGCCAGCGCGCGCCCAGGGCACGCACGAGGTGCTGGCGCCGATTCCGGCCCGCTGATCCGCGCGTCGAGCGTCTAGCCGTCCCAGCCTCCGCGCGCATTGCATGGCGCACGGCGGCTGCTCGTTGAGAAGGCACTCGACAGCACTGTAAACAAAAAAACCCATTTCCTTTTAGTGGGAATGGGTTTTTTCAGTTCTATGAAGAAGTTACGACTTAGAAGGCTTATGCCTACCGACAAGCGTGGGCAGCTCCCTCTGGGTGAGGAGTAAAATGCCCTTCGTCGGAAATGGCAGTTCGCAAGTTGGTGGACTCTAAAGCCAGCCTTATTCTTTTGGCGCGGTTATCGTTAGATATGGATGAGCATTGAACTGCTGAGCTGACCCGCGGTCCAATCCTGGTCGCCATCGATCGGGAAAGCGCCATGAAAGCGCTGAAGTTCGCGAAGCTGTTCGGCCAGCTGCCTCTACTGAACCAGCCGCAGCGCCAGCAGGTGCTCGCCGCCCTGCATCCGGCAGCCGGGCTCGACCGGGTGGTTCAAAACGTGAACGCCTACCTCTGTTATGGGAAGTTACGCGACAACGAGTGCCCATCATCTGACTCCGCAATTACTGTGCGCTGTCATCGCCGCATTCCGGACTGGGACCTTCCCCCTATGTAGCAACTTGATGCGAATAGGACGTGGACAAGGACTCGGGCACCGCACCCAACGTGCGAACCACGCTCACATCGCCGAAGAACAGCAGATCAATTGCGGTACGTTGTGAGCCAGTCCGACCACGTTCCCGCCAGGCTCGACGTGGTACATCTGGACTGCTCAAATGCCAAGCGGAATTTGGTCTGATGTTCGGTTTTGCCAAGCGTTGATCTTGTTAGTCCTCGCTGAAAAGCAGTTCCAAAGGTCATCAGTGCCCGAACAGCCCAGGCCGTAGTGCAATGTGCTTGTACTCAATGAAGTCCTCCAGCGCAGCATGCCCGTTGAGCCTGCCTAATCCAGAGAGCTTGAATCCGCCCTCCTCGGTGCTGTCATAGACTTTTGCCCAGTCATTGACAAAGACACTACCCACATCTAGTGCGCCGGCAACGCGAAACGACCTATCCAAGTCGCGCGTCCATATGCTTGCAGATAATCCGTATTCGTTGTCGTTGGCCAATCCGATGGCCTCGTTCTCATCCTTGAACCTCTGGATCGTGATGACGGGGCCGAAAGTCTCTTGTTGTACGATTGGAAGGCTGTTGTTTGTCACCTCGATCATCGCGGGTCGGAAGAACGCGCCGTGGGCCATCGGACCTTCCGTCACAGGACCGCCCCTAACAATGGCTATGGCGCCCTGGCCCAGTGCCTCCTCAACGACTTTCTCGACACGTGCGACGTTGGCCTTGTCGATAAGCGGACCCATGTCGCTTACCGGATCGGCAGCAGGTCCGACACGCACTTTACGCAGCCGCTCGGCCAACTCGTCTCGAACCGTTTCATAGACGGCCTCGTGTACCAGCAGGCGGGAGCCGGTCATGCAAAACTGGCCGGCGAACACAGTGAGCGCCTTCTCCAGTACCGGTAACATGGGCTCGATGTCGGCGTCTTCGAATACGATCATCGGCGCCTTGCCACCCAGCTCCAGGCCGAACCGCTTCATGCGGCGGGCGCCGACCGCGCCGATTGCTGCGCCGGTCCTGGTGCTCCCGGTGAAGCTGATCGTCGGTACGTGTTCGCTCTCCACCAGAAGCGCGGCTCCTTCGGAGCCGCTCTCGGAGAAGATATTCATCACCCCTCTCGGGAGATCCGTCGCCTCGCTCAAGATCTCTGCCAAGATTGCCGCCGTTTGGGCGACCTGACCCGGCATCTTCACCACGACCGTGCAGCCGGCTGCCAATGCTGGAGCAAACGCGCGAACCGCCAAGATGACCGGTGAGTTCCATGGCACGATGACGCCTGCCACACCAATCGGCTGCCTCAGGACGACGGATATGCTGCCGGGTTTTGGCCGTGTAGCACGTCCGGACTCGGTACGCGCCATGGCCGCCCAGTACCGAAGCTTGCCAGGGGACCCAAACGCTTCCATGGCAGCCTCAGCGCGAATCTTTCCGTTCTCCAGTGACAGGATGTCCATTAAACGGTCGCGATTGCGATCGATCGCATCGGCCATCTGATCCAGTACCTTGGCGCGTAGCTCGGCATCGTGCGGCCAAGCCGTCTCCGTGAAGGCACGGCGTGCTGCTGCGATAGCAGAAGATGCCGCCACACCACCATCATCTGCGTAGTCCCCGATTTGCTCGTAGGTTGCCGGGTTAATGGACTTTCCTCGCTTTCTCGAGGAGGCGAAGACACCGTCGATCCAGTTCTCAGCGGCGTAGAACGTCATGGATGATCCTTCGGAAGCTTGCAGGCCATCGCGCCACTCACCTGGCAGGTGACAGGAAGACGCGAATGGCGTGCAGTAGGGGTTATGGGATCCGGCGGGCGTTGAAGCAAACAGCGCTTCAAGCCAAGAAGGGAGGTGGATTCTCGCCGCGCAGCCTGTAGTTCGGTCGCGGCCTTTCCAGCCGGATCGATTCGAGAACGGTGTAGGCGTGGTACTTGGTCTGGGTGGTAACACCAGCCAGCCGCTCGGACCAGATCTTGCCATTGCTGGTTCTCTTCTCCAGCACGTGCTTGGTCGCATAGTTGGCCATGGAGTTGATCCAGTTCTCCGTGCCGACCCAGAAGCGGTCCAGACCAGGCTTGAGAACGATGTCGATCAGGCGGTCGGAGCGCGAGTAGATGTCGATGGCTGCCTGAGCGCCCTCGAGGATGTCGCCGAAGTACTCGATGGCTTCCTTGACCAGCTCCGGCGTGCCGTATTTCATGTGATGCCCCGCCACCAGGAAGTCGAAGTCATACTCCATGATTTGATGCTGAGCTTCGTACCACGCGGTGATGTTCTGCGAGGCATCACAATGCATGAAAGTCGCACTGCCAGGACTCAGGATGTCGATGACCGTGAGCACCTTGTGCGCTGGTGCGTAAATAAAAATGTTACCTGGGCAGTGGTTCTCGCCCTTGTAGGACAGCTCCAGTGTCACGCCGCCGATCGTAAGCGTGTACTCCTTGTCGAAAGTCAGCGTAGGAACGGGACGACCGGGATCAGGAAAGCGCTCCAGCAACTCTTTAGTAATCTCGTGCGCGACTATCTCCACGTTCGGGCCATAGATCGACGCAGCGCCGATATGGTCGGTGTGCCAATGGCTGTAGATGACGTGGGTCACCGGCTTGTCGGTGACTTCCTCGATGGCCGCGAGCATGTTCTCGCCCAGGGTCGGCGGCGCGTCGATTGCGATTACGCCGTCACTGGTGACGACGAAGGCTGCATCGTAGCCACCGCTGGTCACCCAATAGAATCCGTCACGCAGCTCTTCGCAGTGGTACCCCACCTTCTGGAATCGCTCGCTCCTGAAGTAGGGAGGGTAGTACTCGGCCGGGTCCAAAGGATGTTCGCCGGCCTCTGGAAAGCCATAGCGGTCGATACCGAAAAATTCGGGGGTGTCGGATGCGATGATCGGCTTCTGATGTTTATCACACATGGCTAGCGTCCTTTTCTCGGAAATGGGTGGGGCACGGTCAGGGGGCTGGCGCCTCGAAGCGGAGCACCGCCTTGATAACGCGACCTGCCGCCACGTCATCGAAGGCCTGGTTGATCTCCGAAAAGTTGTAGAAGGTGATCAGACGGTCGAAGGGGAAGCGACCGCTTCGATAAAGCCCGATTAGCTCGGGAATGAGCAGGGCCGAGACGGCATCGCCCTGAATGATTCCCTGCAGTGTCTGGCCGACGGTGAAGCGGGACGCATCCACCATGGCCTTGGAGTGTGCATTGAAGGCGACGAACCCGAAGTGTCCCAATGGGGCCAGCGCCGCAACACCTGCATCGAGATTGGAGGCGCGCCCGCTGGTATCAAGGACAAACTCGACACCCCGCGACTCGATCTCCCGAATTGCGGCTGCGACATCCACGCCGGAAGCATCAATGATGTGCGTTGCGCCCAACTCTTGCGCAAGCTTCAACCGCCCTTCATTGACGTCGATTGCAATGATGGTGGCTGCATCAGCCACCTTAGCTGCCATGATCGCCGCAAGTCCAACCGCACCGACCCCGAAGACGGCGACGGTCGCACCCACTGGGACCTTCATGGCCTTCAGGATCGCGCCGGCACCAGTCTGAAGTCCGCAGCCCAGTGGCCCCAGTATCTCCAAAGGCACGTCGTTGGGAACCCTGACTGTGTTGCGCTCATGGGCAAGAGCGTAAGTTGCGAACGAGGACTGCCCGAAGAAGTGGGCATGCAGGTCGCCCAAGCTCTCCGCTGCAACCCCAACGGTACCGTCAAGCCGGGCACCGGCGAAGTTCGCCTCCCATACCTTGTCGCAGTAGGCAGCATGCGAAGAAAGACAAGGCTTGCACTGACCGCATGAGTGATAGGAAAGAACGACGTGGTCGCCAGGCCTGAGATGCGTAACCGTCGACCCCACGCGTTCGACGACACCAGCTCCTTCATGGCCGAGAATCGCTGGCAGCGGAGAGGGCATCAACTGCTGTCGGACATGTGCGTCCGTTGCACAGATGCCAGTTGCTACCATACGGACGAGAACCTCATCCGGGCGCGGGTCTTCCACAGTTACATCGTGCATGACGAAGGGATCCTCCTTTCGTTCGATCACGGCTGCACATGCTTGCGTACTCATCCGCGCTCCTGATGAGTATTCTCACGTGTGGAAGATTCTGAGTAGTCCATCATTCGCCTCCATTGCGTTGTCGAAGAGGTTCGGCAACTGCTTCAGCCAACCTTTTCGTTTAGAATAGCGATTTTGCAGGGTTGCACTAAGTACCAAACCAGAAACCTGGAGTTGCTAATGGCGGAACCCGCTCCCGTAGACCTTCTAGATGTCATCGCATTCGTTCGGGTTGTCGAGACCGGCAGCATCGCCAATGCCGCCGTGCGCCTTGGTGTAGCCAAGTCCATCGTCAGTCGCCGCGTCAGTCGTCTGGAGTCTGTACTCGGTGCGCAGCTTCTGACTCGTACTCCAAAGGGCACGACGCTGACAGACGTTGGACGCGCATACCACGTGCGCGCAAGCGCCGGTCTGTCTGAATTTGAGTCCGCACGAGAGGTCGTGAGCAGCCTGACGACCGAAGTTTCCGGTTCGCTTCGTGTTCAGGTGCAAACGGCCTTCGGCGAGTTTGTCCTCGCGCCGCTACTGGCGGAATTCGCCCGCCTCAATCCGCGTGTCCAGTTCGATATTTGCTTCGAAGATCGCCTGGTGGACATGAATGCTGCTGCCTACGATCTTGCCGTGTGGGTGGGTGATGTGGCAGATCAAGCCCTCATCACGCGCAAGCTTGCCAACGTTCGTTGGGTAGTCGTGGCCAGCTCGGAGTATCTTGAGAAACGCGGGCGACCAACGACGCCAGGTGATCTGACCGCGCACGACGCCGTGCTCTATGCCCTGGACTCGGGACATTGGCGTTTCATGGGGCCGGCGGGGTGGGAGCATGTCTGTATCAACTCCGTCCTTCGCACTGGCAACGGACAAATGTTGCTGGCGGCTGCGCGAGCCGGTCTGGGTATGACGCTGGTTCCCAAGTTCATGATCGACTCGCCCTTTGCTCATGGGGAGTTGGAGGTCATCCTTCCAACCTACCCGCACGAGGGCGCTGATCTCCGGATCTACATGCCGCCTGCACGCGCCCGCATAGCTCGCGTGCGCGCCTTGGTTAACTTCCTCGTCGAGAGGATCGGCCAGGAGGTATAGGCACCTAGTCTGCGTCCCATGATGGTATGCCCCATGCGGCCAAGATCAGGATCAGGCCTATCGCAAAGATCAGCACGAATGCCACCGCCAGAACCGGGTGCGGAAGAGGCGGCCGCCATCCACTATCTGGGGACCCTGTTCGGGGGCCAGGTGGAGGCTGGGCAGGCATGTTGGCATCAGCCTGCTCGCGCAACTCGATCAACCGCAGGCGTATTCGCATGCCAAGCAGAATCGCAAGGTAGGCTGTCGTTCCTCCAGCAAGGCCCGCTGTCAGACGAAGTGTATCCAGCTGCGCCGACAAGGCGCTGACACCTGTAGCCTGCCTCCAGTCGATATAGCTCCCCATTACTGCCTGTCCAGCCAGCGCGCCGAGGGCATTGAGAATACCGAACAGCACGATGAAGCTGATCAGTTCTGTGTTGCCTCGTTGTAGGGCACTGGAGATACCGAAGAGCAGCGCAGGCCCCAGGAAGAAGGTCCCGGCAAATGCGATGGCCGCTTGGCTTAGGTAGAAGCGCGGCATATGCTCAATTCCGCTTACCGAACTAACCAGCATCGTCGCAACAGCAATAATGCCAACAGCGAGCATCATGGGTCTGGCAATCCTCTCGATGCTGATCGAAATGGTGCTGACCAGGACGCCTGTGGCGGCGCCCAGCAGCATGGAGAATGTGAGCACCGATAGTTGGTGCGTCGTTGCGCCAAGAGCCCTTGCCGCCGCGATGGCGATGTCCTGTTCGGTCAGGACCATACGGATCAGAAAGATCGCCAGCGCAAACCGCGCGACATCACCACTGCTCAACCAGCTGATGTTCAAAAGCGGTTCTTGTCGTTGCCTTTCGACCAAAGAACCGACCAGTAGTGCAACTGGCGCAGCTATGATGGAGGCTGCAATCCATGGCTCAGCCAGCCAGTCCTGCCATCGACCCAGCCCGAGCACTGCAGCGGTGAGCGCCAAACCCGCGCCCAACAGTGTGTAGGTCAGCAAGTCGAGTGGCTGAAAGCGCCGTGCACGCTCGGCTGGAGGTAACCGCAAGGCGCCTACCGCTGCAAGAGAGAGCAACGCCAGGCCCGCTTCAAGGAGGAACAGCGAGCGCCACCCATATGTGGCTAGAAGAGAGGGTGACAGGACATACGCCAGCGGCATCGCACACTGCGTGATACCAACGGCCAGGACTAGCCCCTTGAGACGCCACTTCGCCGGGAAGACCTGCATCATGTTGAAGATGCACAGCGGTATCAACGAGACAGCAACGAATCCACTCGCCGCCCTCAATAGCAGTGAAGCCGAGAAGGATGTGACAAACAGATGTGCGAGCGCAAGCGTCGCATAGACACTTAACGACACCATGGAGAAGCGACGCAGTCCACATTGCTGACGTATCTTGATGAGCACCAGGTTAGCTGATGCCGCCGCCATCACGTAGCTGGTCGCCAACCACGCAACATGCGCCGCACTCAAATCCAGCACCTGCTGGAGTTGGACCATGTTGGCCGCCACGAGCGCATTCCCCAGCCCCGCCGTCGTGCCAAGCAGGACGGCAACAAGTGCGTAGGCCAGTTGGATGGCCCAACCATGTGTCGGTGTGGCTGGCGAACCAACGACCGGAGATCGCTCATGCACTGGAATCTCGACAGCTTCTTCTTCCAGGAGCGAAGCGATCCTCCAGGCAGGTTGCCGATCAGGCTTGCTGTTTGAAGAGCCATGCATGCGACAATGATAGAACACCAATCGCCTGCGCAAGGGTTCCTGACTGAGCAACGCAGCGTTCGCGAACTCGCATCTAGATGCCGGTCGCTTGAATCCTGCCTGGATCATGGAGAGTGCCGCCATGCCACACCACTTCGCGGCGCTCCACGCCGCGAATTGAGAGGAGTACCTAGTGTCCTGAATTGGAAGTTCGTTGAACAATCAATGTGGCGAAATCGGTCCGAGACAAGGAGCAAAGCACAGCAAGGCCGGGGCCTTGCGCGCATTTGCGACGCAGTATCGGGCCGATTCTCGCCATATTTATTCAACGAATCTTCAATTCACGACACTAGGCCATGACTTCTAGATCCATTGATCGCACCACCAAGATCCCGCCGCTGGGCCGGGGCTTCGGTGGGGATAGACACAAGGCCGCGTTGGTCGTCGCCCCAGGCGAGCTGTCCAAGACCGCCCCCTTCTTCCTCATGGCGGATGGTCACATCACCCTGGAAGGCAGGTTCGGTGAGGCACATCCACATGCCGGACTTGAGACGGTCACTTTCATGCTCAACGGTAGCAAGGAGGACACCGGCGGGCGGCTCGAGGAAGGTGATGTTGAATGAATGGCGGCTGGTAGCGGCATTGCCCCGAAGCTCAACGCAACATGGCGCCGCGCATTCAGATCCTACGTCGGCACAGCATGCCGACACACATTGATGCAGGCGTCGTGGCCAGGGTCTACAGCGGCAGCATGGGAGATGCCGTTGCTCCAACGTTGAATGCCGTGTCTACCACCTTGTTCGACAATTGGCTTGAGCCTGGAGCGATCTTTAAGCCGGAGTTTCCTGCTTCCTACAATGCTTTTGTGGTTGGTATCGAAGGCGAGTTCAACGCGGGGAGACAACGAGGTTCTGGGAGCTAACAGCGTCGGTTGGACAGGCCCTCAGGGAGGCGGCGATAGCTCCCTAAAACTGCAGGCAGGCACTAGCGGCGCGCGATTGTTGTTGTATGCCGGTCAGCCTCAGAACATCTCGGTAGTAGCGCAAGGTCCGTTCATTGCCGGAACTAGGGAAGCGCTGGCTGGTTACTACGATGCATATCGGCAGGGTCGCTTCCCGCATGCCGGCAAGATGCGCCCGTTGACGCTCCAAGGTCGGCGAAACCGATTGGATGGACCAGGTAGGTCAGCTAAGAGACGCTACCTGCAAAACGTCGCGCGTAGTCCTCTCGTTCAAACGATTCAACGACGAAATCGATAAAGACGCGGGTCTTGCTTGGAAGAAGTTCGCGGCCGGCGTAGTAAAGCGAAAGTGCGCCGGCATCACCCCACCAGCGGGGCAACACGCGAATCAACTCACCTGACTCCAACCAAGGGAGAACGTCTGATACTGCAAGTAGGGCCACACCCAGACCTAGTCTGGCCGCCTGTCGAGCAGCAGGAGGGTCGTTGACAACAACTCCCTCCGCCAAGTGCGCCACATGTTCTTCGCCAGCGGCGTTTCGCATGCGCCAAGAGCGGATACGACCAGAAGACAGCGAACGCAGCGTGATGCAGTCCAGTTCTACAAGACCCGATGGGTCAACCGGCGCGTTGATTTGACGGAAATATTCAGGAGAAGCAACGGCAATAACGTGCAGCGGCGCCAAAGTCCGCGACACCACGCCTGGCATCAGGTCGAAGCCACCACCAATGGCGGCATCGTAGCCTTCCGCAATGAGGTCGACGATTCGATTCTCGAAGTGCCACTCTGGCCGAATTCGAGGATAGCGCAGTAAGAACTCGGGCAGCAATGGGAGAAAGTAATCAATGCCCAAAGAGGGGGGCAGGCTGACTTTCAGCATGCCCGCCGGCTCACCATTATCGGCGGACACAGCACTGATCGCATTCTGCAATGACTCGAGATTGCCACGGATGGAGGCAAGGAAAGCCTCTCCTGCCTCAGTTAGCGTCAGCTTTCGAGTAGAGCGCTGAAAAAGCCGCACCCCCAGATTGCGTTCCAGGATCGCAACATTCCGACTTACCGCCGCTGGGCTCAACGCCAGCCGTCTAGCGGCCGCAGAGAAGCTGCCGCCCTCAGCACTGCGCACGAAGGATTCGAGGTTTGACAAGGTCTCCATGTTCGATCTTAAACATATGTTTGAAAGTAATACAAGTCACTTGATACTAATTATAAAGCAGTTAAAACGCTAAAGTTTGCTCCGTGCATTTCTAAACAACCCACGGAGTGACTCATGAACAGAGCAACTTCCCCTGCTACTCATCCCTTGGCCGGCAAGATCGCGCTGGTCACTGGCGGCTCTCGCTCAATTGGCGCCTCGATTGCGCAACGCCTGGCCGCGAACGGAGCGCGAGTGGCCTTTCACCTGTCGCGGATCTGCCGAGCGAGCCCAACAGACCGTTGATGCCATCGAGTCTAAAGGGGGGCTGCATTGGCAATCGTTGCCGACGCCGCCAACCCGGAGGCCGTTCGTGCTGCCGTCGCAAAGACGGTTGAATCCTTCGATGGCCTCGACATTCTGGTAAACAACGCAGGCATTCCGATGGCGGGTTCGATAGACGACATGAAGTTTGAAAACTACGAAGCGATGCTGGCGGTGAACGTCACCGGGGTTTTCGTGGCGACTCAGGAGGCGTTGCGCCACATGAAGGAAGGTGGCCGCATCGTGCACATCGGCAGTTCGGCTACCAAGTACGCAGGCATTGCTGGTCTTCCTGCGGATGGGCTGACCAAAGGAGCGATCGCTGGATTCAACAGAAGTCTATCTTTTGAGTTTGCCAAACGTCGACGCGTCGCAAGACTGTCGACCTAAATTTACCTTCACACGCATGCCGCTGACACAGGCAGGTTAGAGCACCGGAGAAAACATTATGGCCAGGAAAATTCAGATGCAAACCACCGGCGGTCCGTCGGTGCTGACGATCGTCGATGCGGACGTTCGCGCCCCACGGACAGGTGAGGTTCTTCTTCGCCAGGACGCTATTGGCATCAACTTTGTGGATACCATGATTCGTAAGGGTCAGTACCCTGTGCCGTTGCCCGCGGTGCCTGGATTCGAGGCAGCGGGTATTGTCACGAAGGTTGGGCCAGGCGTAGAAAGCCTGTCGGTGGGCGATCGGGTTGCATATTTCTTTGATCAGGGTGCCTACGCAACAGAGAAAGTCATCTCAACCTCCTCATTGATTCGACTCCCGGATGACATATCTAATGAGGTCGCAGCCACCTTTTTGGCAAAGGGGGCTACCGCTTGGATGGGGCTACGGGCGTTGCATGATTTAAAGCCAGCCGAAACCGTTCTGATTCTCGGTGCGTCTGGCAGCGTTGGCTCTGTTCTTTCTCGTTGGGCCAGATCACTGGGCGCAGACGTAGTTGGTGTTGCAGGATCACTCAGCAAGCTTGATAAGGCCGCACGCGGGGCTCACCACGCTTTTCATTCCCAAGATCCTGATCTGGGCGACAAACTCCGTCATATCACCCCGAATGGCTTCGACGTAGTGTATGACCTTGTTGGCCAAGCTACTTCCTCGTTGGCTGTAGGGCATGTGCGTGACAGAGGCGTAGTGGTTGCCATAGGGGCAGCATCCGGTCAGACACCTTCGAATTATTCTGGCCTTGCGGGGAGAGGCGTCGAAGTGCGTAGTGGTGGAGCACCGCAGTTCGTGCACGGGCGGGCTGTTAAGGTCGCGACAGAAGAGCTTTGGCAGCTGGTTCGCACTGGTGTATTCGATGATCTAGACGTGGCCAGGTACCCGTTCGAAGAGATTGTCCGAGTGCATCAGGACATTGATGATCGAGCACTGGATGGGTTGCCCGTGCTGATGCCATAGACGATGAAGCTGAAGAGAGGCCTGAGGGACTGATTCCCGAGCTTTAGGCGAGTGAGCCTCATGGCATAACCGATGGATGGATTCAGTCAATCTTCGCGCAATATTCGTCCGCGACTCGAACCTCTTGGAGCGGTGCGAATCGGTGCTGGTTGAAGCACGAGTATCCACTTCAAGTTCTACAGGTTCAATGCCTTCATACACGATTTTGACGATGGTCAAAAGCAACGAGTTGGAAGTGTCCAGCCCGCCATCCAGTTGCAACCGAATCTTCAACTTGCAGCAGTGGCAACCCGTCGGGAAGAGAGCGCGAAGGCCGCGGCCGAGGTGTGCGGTGCTGAGCGCTGGTATGCCGATGCCTGTGCGTTAATCAACGACGAAACCATCGACATCGCTACTATCGCGGTAAAAGTGCCCGCACACAAAGAGCTCGTCCTTGCTGCTATCAAGGCTGGCAAGGCGGTCTACTGCGAGTCTCCCCCGGGTGCAACTGTTGACGAGACCGAAGAGGTGGCGGCTGGAGTCGGTTTGTTGCACACCTCTATTGGCCTGCAGGGTCGCCATGTTCCGCAGTAAGCCGTGCGGCGGAGCTGGTGGGGCAGGAAAGCTCGGTCGATTGCTGTCGGCGCGTGTCAATGCGACGACATTCGGTTTGAGGCCGCAATCCACTAGTAACTATGACTACTTCAACAAAACCGCCTCTGGCGCCAGCTTTCTGACGATAACGACCGGCCATGTCCTTGACATTGTTGAGGCCATGCTCGGCAACCTCGTTGAGGTCGACGCACGCTCCTAGTATCCTGAATTGAAGATTCGTTGAATAAATATGGCGAGAATCGGCCCGATACTGCGTCGCAAATGCGCGCAAGGCCCCGGCCTTGCTGTGCTTTGCTCCTTGTCTCGGACCGATTTCGCCACATTGATTGTTCAACGAACTTCCAATTCAGGACACTAGCTTCTGTGGCGGGAGATCGAAATTGTCGGTACGGGCGAGACGTCCATTCAGGAGATCCCCCGATCACGTCGACCTCATTGCAAAAACTACCAGCGGTGCACCGGTACCCGTGATCTGGTGGCCGGCACCAATGAGATGCCTGGCTTTGATCGCGCCGCACACAACGGCCGGCTCATTGCCGCCGTCGAGCGAGCAGCTCAGACGGGCCAGCGACAGCGAATTCGCTCAGAGCGCACGACGGCGAGCGTTCCATTATTAGCAACGCCGTGTTTCTCCAGCGCCGGCTTCCGCAACGCCGCCACATCCCTATACTCCTGATAACAATCACTAGGAGATCGCGACATGCCTGCAGTCCTCGTCCACGGCGTACCCGACACCCACCGGCTCTGGGACACCGTCCGCTATCATCTTAAGCGCAACGACATTATCACGGTCGATCTCCCCGGCTTTGGCAATCCGTTGCCGCCGGACTTCAGGTCAACAAAGGAAGAGTATCTTGACTGGCTTGTCAATCGGATCGCTGAGATCGGCGAACCCGTGGATCTGGTCGGTCATGACTGGGGATGCCTGCTGACAGGCCGTCTCACGTCGATCCGACCGGATCTGGTGCGGACCTGGACCGGCATCAGCGGGCCGATCGATCCTGAATATCCGTGGCACTATCTCGCCAAGATCTGGCAGACGCCAGGCGAGGGCGAGCAATGGATGCAAGACCTCGACCTCGAGGAATTTGCGGCGAACCTCGTCGAGGCGCAGATGCCGAAAGATGCGGCGGATGAAGCGGTTCGGCATATGGATGCCACCATGCGGGCAAGTATTCTCGCTCTTTACCGTTCCGCAATCGAGGTCGGCGCGGAGTGGAAGCCTGGTTTGAGCAACATGACCGCCCCAGCGCTGGTGATCTGGGGCCTGGACGATCCGTTTCTGCCGCACCGCTTCGCCGACGAGCTCGGCAATGCCGCCCACGCACGCGCCGTCGTGAAGCTGCGCGCCTCGCATTGGCCGATGATAGAGCGTCCGGCCGATGTCGCGCGCGAACTCGAGGCCCATTGGGCTCAAGTTTAACTCCCTGCGCTTGCGTCACGTGGGCTCAAACCCACGCATCCGCAGCGCGACCGGCAAGGCTTGGTCACTCGCTATCCGCCCAAGCATTCGTCCGGAAACGAAGCCATGGTGAAGCAGCACGGCGAGCATTGCCCGGGCCGCACCACACAGGAGCATGCCTACATGACCAATTCAGCAAACACCCGGATCGGCGTCGGCATCGTCGGCGCCAGTGCCGATCGAGGCTGGGGCGGAATTGCTCACGTCCCGGCGCTGCGGGCGCTCGATGCGTTCCAGATCCGTGCCGTCAGCACGACTCGTATGGAGAGCGCGAAAGCGACCGCTAGCCGACTGGGCGCCGATCTCGCCTTTGACACACATCAGGCGCTGGTCCTGCGGCCGGAGGTCGACTTGGTGGTGGTTGCAGTGAAGGTGCCGGATCACAGGCAGATCGTTTCCGACGCGCTCGCCGCGGGCAAGATGGTCTATTGCGAGTGGCCTCTCGCGCGAAACCTGTCGGAAGCCGAAGCGCTTGAAGGACTTGCTCGCGAACGGCAGGTGCGCACGGTCATCGGCTTGCAAGGCGGCCTGCATCCACCGATCCGCTACCTTCACGACCTGGTCCGGCAGGGCGTGATCGGCAAGCCGCTCAGCACGAGCATCCGAGCGCATCTGAACGACGACATGTGGGTCGGCCGATATGATCCGCCGTTCGAATATATGGCTCGCGCAGAGAATGGCGCCACGCTTCAAAGCATCATGCTCGGCCACGCGCTCCAACCGCTTGCGCACGTCCTCGGCACATTCGAGAGCTTGTCCGCCATCGTCGCCAATCAGCGCGGCGACGGCGTCCGCCTCTCGGATGGCACGTCCGTCCCGAAGGACGCGCCCGACGAGATCGTCGTCGCCGGCGTTCTAAAGGGCGGGATCGTCACCTCGCTGCATTACAGTGCCGGACAGTCCGCCGGCGCGGTGTGGGAAATCCAGGGTACCGCAGGCAGTCTGCGGGTCGAGACGGCGTCGGGCTACATCCACTTCGGCGATATGAGCATCACGTTGCGCCGCGGCAGCGAGCCTGTCCAGCAGCTACAGGTGCCAGCCGCATATGTGACTCGCGACCTGCAACTCGACCCACCCGCAGCGGGTGTCGCCCGCCTCTACGCCCAGCTCGCCGCCGACCTTCGCGACGGAACCGCAGATGCGCCCGCCTTCGCGGTCGCACTCGATCGTCACCGGGTGCTCGAGGCGATCACACAGGGCGCGAAAACGGGTCATCGCCAGCATCTGGCCCAACCCGACCTAATTAACTCTAATCGCTGAAAACCAAGGAAGGGTCGCGTCGCCAGGCTTGTCGGGCCGACGGCGAAATCGACTTATCATGCAGCCAGCAGGAGACTTCGCCGTGACCACCAAGCTCAAGATCGACTTCGTTTCGGATATCGCCTGCCCCTGGTGCGCGATCGCGCTAGCAGGCCTGGAGCAGGCGCTCGCAGCCTTGGAGGGCCAGATCGACGCCGATATCACGTTTCATCCCTATGAGCTGAGCCCGGACATGCAGGCGGGCGGGCAAAACGCCTTGGAGCACATCAACAGGAAGTTCGGCATGCCGCATGACCAGATTCGCTCCAGCCGCGAGATGATCCGGGAACGTGCCGCCGGCGTCGGCGTCACGATGAACGCCTCCGACGTGAGCCGGATCTACAACACGTTCGATGCGCATAGGCTGCTCGCCTGGGCGAAGGATGAGGGCCGGCAGCTGGACATGAAGCGCCGCTTGCTGGCGCTGTATCACACCGATCAGGTCGATCCCGGCGACCATGAAGCTCTCGTGGCGGCCGCCGAAGAAGTAGGTCTGGACGGATCAGCGGCGCGTGCGGTCCTCGAATCCGATCGATACGTCGAAGAGGTACGTGCCGAGGAGGAGCTTTGGCGTAGTCGCGGTATCAGGAGCGTACCGGCGGTGATCGTCAACGACCGACACGCGATCTCCGGCGCGCAACCCCCCAAGGAATTCGAGCGGCAGCTGCGTGGTCTCGCCGCCGAAGCCGGCGATGTCGGCTGACGCCCACTCGCCACGCCGCGTCGCCTTGTATTCCAGCTGGCGGCGCAGCTCACCGAATCCCATGTCAGCGATCGCTCTGGCCAGACAACGGTTTCCGAGCATACCCTTCACGTTCAGATCTTTGATACCGATGGTGTGGAAGCGGCGGGTGATGTGGGTGCTCAACTGATGCAGGCCATTGCGCCTCAGATCGGCGGTCCGGGCGTATAGCCGGGCAAGCCTGGCTTTCGCCTTCGCACGATTGCGCGATCCTTTGACTTTGCGTGAAACCTCGCGCGACGGGCGTTGCACACGAGCGAGCAGTGTGCCCAACGCTTTCGGGCCGTTAAACACATCACCGGTCGACAGCGTGGCCAGCGCCGAGACACCGAAGTCGACTCCCACCGCGCCTTGGGTTTCAGCTGGCGGTTGAAGTTGATCGTCGATGTCAACGGTGATGCTCGCGTACCAGTGATCCGCAATCCGGCTGATCGAGGCCGAGACGATGCGCCCGGAGAAACGCAGGGATTCGCGCATGCGGACCCAACCCAATGCTTGCCCCAACTGCATGATCGCCATCTGCGGTGCGTTCTTGGTCACTTCGAGCATCCAGGGCAATTGCTCGCGCTTTGATCGCGTTGAGCTGGCGCCGTAATGCCGCCTCATTTAACTTGTCCACCGTCGCGTCGGCCTTGCTTGCCTCGTACTGCCGCCTCCACCCGACCAAGGCCCAGTTGTAGGCGAAACGTGCAGTGCCGGCGGCACGCGCCAGGTACGTCGCCTGGACGTTGTTCGGATCGATTCGGATGCGATGGGCTAGGACCATTGCAATTCCTTGACTGCTGCACGCACGCCATCGATCAGCTTCTGGTTGCGATGACTGCGGCTTCCATGGAGACGGGCCGAGAAGACGGCTTATAACAGTCTCTAGCTTGGCTCGAGCTTCCTCGCGAAGCTTTAATCATTACTTGAAAATGATCCAAGTCATTTGGTACTAATCAAGGGGCAATGAAAATGAGAAAGTCACTCCACCGAATCCCTCGGCATTTAAACGGAGTGACCCATGAACGACACAACTTCTATCCAATCTCTTCCTCTGGTCGGCAAGACGGCTTTCGTCACCGGTGGTTCCCGCTCGATCGGGGCGGCCATCGCCAAGCGACTCGCTGCCGATGGCGCTCAAGTCGCCTTCACCTACCGTGGCTCGCCTGACTCGGCCAAGCAAACGCTCGCAGACATCAAGTCGGCCGGTGGCCGCGCGCTGGCCATCGTAGCCGATGCTGCAGATCCGGACGCCGTGCGCGCGGCCATCACCAAGACGGTCGAGACATTTGGCGGCCTGGACATTCTGGTGAACAACGCCGGAATCGCGTCGGCGAGCCCGATCGACCAGGTTACGTTCGAGGACTATCAAGCGATGCTCGCAGTCAACGTTACCGGCGTTTTCGTTGCCACGCAGGAAGCCGTACGCCACATGAAAGAAGGTGGCCGCATCGTGCACATTGGTAGTTCGGCGACGAAGTATGTCGGGGTGGCAGGTCTCTCGGCCTACGGGCTGACGAAGGGAGCCATCGCTGGCTTCAACCGTAGCCTGGCATACGACCTGGGGCCGCGCGGCATTACAGTCAACACCGTACACCCCGGGCCCGTAGACACGGACATGAACCCGGCCGATAGTGAGTGGGCTAAGTTGCTGATCCCCGGTATCGCGGTGGGCCGTTACGGCAAGCCGAATGAAATCGCCAGCGTCGTGGCGTTTCTCGCGAGTCCACAGGCCTCCTATGTCACGGGCGCCGACATCCTTGTCGACGGCGGCTTCACGTCTTAAGCGTCTCTGGAGTGGGCCCGTTGGTCTGCTCCACACGACTGCAAAGCCGATCTTCGTTATCGGGCAAACTTCATCTTCGGTCGAAGACAATCATCATGAACAAGTCGCTTCCTTCTATTGGCATCATCGGTGCAGGCCATATCGGCGCGGCCTTCGCGCGCGCGCTGGCACGTTGCAGTCTCCCGGCTATCCTGTCCAATAGTCGCGGGCCAGAGAGTCTACAAGCGCTAGCACAGACCATTGGCACCAGCATACGCGCCGGCACACGAGAGGAAGCGGCAGCGCAGGCCATCGTGTTGGTCGCGGTGAACTGGTCGAAGTTGCCAAGTGCCCTAGCCGGGCTGCCGGATTTCGAGGGGCGCATCGTTATCGATGCTAACAATCCGATCGAGGCACCGCTGTTCAAGCCCATCGACCTTCATGGCCGCACATCAAGCCAGTCATTCGCCGATCTGGTGCCGGGCGCGCGCGTGGTGAAGGCATTCAATCATCTACGTCCCCAACTGCTCTTCGCCGATCCAACGGCGCGCGGAGGGCGACGCGTTCTGTTCTTTGCTGGCGACGATGCCCACGCCAAGGCGCAGGTCAGTGCGTTGATCGACCAGTTGGGCTTTGCCGGTATCGATCTTGGCACGCTAGCCGTGGGTGGACGCATGACGCAGTTCCCAGGTGGGCCGCTGCCCTCGCTAGAACTGGTGCAGTTCGATGACAACCGCACCCCATTACACAATCGAGGATCAATGCATGTCTAATACAAGCGATTCGAGCACTCTGACCCAGTCCGCTGCTGTGTCGCATGCCGCATGGTTGGCAGTCTTTTCTCTGGCATTCGGAGCTTTTGGGCTGGTGACGGCAGAATTACTGCCTGTTAGTTTGCTGACTCCGATGGCCATAGAGCTGGGCGTCTCCAATGGTATGGTGGGCCAAACTGTTACCGCCACGGCTGTGATCGCTGCCATAGCCGGTCCGCTTCTTATTCTGGGCTCGGGCCGACTGGACAGGCAGAAGGTCGTCTGGGCACTGATGGGAATGCTCGTTCTCTCCAACGGTCTCTCGGCTTATGCACCTAATATTACGATCCTCCTGATAGCCCGGGCACTGTTGGGATTCGCCCTCGGCAGCTTCTGGGCCATGATGGCTGCGCTCGCCCTGAGGCTGGTTCCTACTGATAAAGTACCGCGAGCCATTTCAATTATCCTTATGGGCATTTCGGCGGCGACAGTCTTTGCTGCGCCGTTGGGTGCATTTCTGGGAGAACTGTGGGGATGGCGAGCAACCTTTCTGGCTGCGTCCGGACTTGGCGCGGTGGCGCTCGTCGTCCAGATGCTGACTCTACCCAAGCTCCCAGCCACCTCGGCCCCTGGCCTTGCCTCATTCAAGGCAGCACTATCGCGCCGCTCGGTGGCAATAGGCCTGGCAACAGCACTTCTTGTCATCTCCGGGCACTTCGCCGGTTTCACGTTTATCCGCCCCTTCCTTGAGGAAGTGCCGCGTCTTGACGCTTCGACCGTTTCGCTCGCTCTCCTGGTCTTCGGGTTCGGCGGATTCCTCGGCAACTTCGCCGGTGGGGCCATCGCCGAACGTAGTCCTGCGTGGGCGGTAGCCAGTGCATCGCTCCTGATTGCCGGCGTCACGCTCGCGCTTAGCGTCTTTGGGACGATCGCGGGCGTCGCGTTCACGGCGATCGCACTCTGGGGGTTCGCGTTCGGAGCATTTCCGGTCTCGATCTCGATCTGGAACGCGCGTGCGGCACCCGATCACGCCGAGAGCGCTGGCGCGCTTTTGTCATCGGTTTTCCAGGTTGCCATTGCCATGGGCGCGGTTCTCGGAGGCTTGATCATTGACATATCCGGCTCAGAGGGCGTGATCGTTTATGTGATTTTTTCAGCGCTTGCGGGGGCGAGCGTGATGTTTATCTTTGGTCGTGCCGAGGAACGTAGCAATGCTGACTGAACCATAAAACCAAGGTGGTGTCACGTCAAAACAGGGAGAAGCTTTGCTCTTATCAATTTCGGCAAGCCAAAACATTGGAATTGGCAACCCTGGCAGCAATGCCAACACCCTGCACACGCCATGACAGCTCTACTACATCACGAAACGTAGTGTGGGTAAATAAAAAAGCCCGCGTTCCTTGGAGAACGCAGGCTTTATCAACAAAAACGCGAAGTAGGTTCTAGAACGGAATATCGTCATCCATATCCGAGAAGTTCGGCGCCGGTTTCGGCTGTGGACGCGCGGCCGGGGCCGGTGGCGCCTGGCGTGGGGCCGGACGCTGCGGGGCCGAGTAGTCGTCGTCCATGCCGCCGCCCATACCGCCACCCATGCTGTCGCCGCCCATACCCTGGCGACCGCCCAGCATCTGCATGTTTTCAGCGATGATGTCAGTGGCGTAGCGCTCGATGCCATCCTTGTCGGTGTACTTGCGGGTCTGCAGGCGGCCTTCGACGTAGACCGACGAACCTTTTTTGAGGTATTGGCCCACGATCTCGGCCAGGCGGCCGAAGAACGAGATGCGGTGCCACTCGGTCAGCTCTTTCTGCTCGCCGGTATTGCGGTCTTTGGATTTGTACGAAGTGGCGACCGCGATGTTCGCGATGGCGTCGCCGCTTGGCATGTAGCGAATTTCCGGATCGCGGCCGAGGTTGCCGACGATGATGACCTTGTTGACTGATGCCATGGTGTTACTCCTGCTGGGTATGGTAAGCCCTGACTCTGCGTATTTCTAGGCGTCAGGGAACGGTGTGTTGCAGCTGACTATTATGCGGTCGGCCACCCGGTTTCAGCAATCCTTTTCGTTGGCTGGCATCAGTCCAGACGCACCACCGAATCGGCTGTTTCGTTGTCGATTAAGTCAGATAAATAACCGCCCTGAAAATTATTTTCCAGTTCTGAACGCTTTGTCATTGAAGCGCCGGGGGATCGGCCCACATAGCATAGACCCGGCCTTCCTGCGCTTGTCAAAGTGGTATGCCAACTTGGCATCCCTGGTACAGCAACCACTGGATAGATGTACAGCCGAAACAAAAACGCGCTACACTTACGGGTTCTCCCCGATTGGCCCGCTTACCGCGCTGCTGGCGTTTGCGGCCCCGCAAAAACTGATAGAAAGTCTGCCCAACTTAATGGAAGAAATTCGCATTCGTGGTGCCCGCACGCACAATCTGAAGAACATCAATCTCGACCTGCCGCGCAACAAGCTGATCGTGATCACCGGCCTGTCGGGCTCGGGCAAGTCCTCGCTCGCCTTCGACACCCTGTACGCCGAAGGCCAGCGCCGCTACGTCGAATCGCTGTCGGCCTATGCGCGCCAGTTCCTGCAGCTGATGGAGAAGCCCGACGTCGACCTGATCGAAGGCCTGTCGCCGGCGATCTCGATCGAACAGAAAGCGACCTCGCACAATCCGCGCTCGACCGTCGGCACCGTCACCGAGATCCACGACTACCTGCGTCTGCTGTACGCGCGCGTCGGCACGCCGTACTGCCCGCAGCACCCGCACGAGCCGCTGTCGGCCCAGACCGTGTCGCAGATGGTCGATGCCGTGCTCGGCATGCCGGAAGGCACCAAGCTGATGATCCTGGCGCCGGTCGTGGCCGGCCGCAAGGGCGAGCACGGCGACCTGTTCCAGGCCATGCAGGCCCAGGGCTTCGTGCGCTTCCGCATCGCCAGCGGCGTCAATGCCGCCAAGATCTATGAGATCGATGAACTGCCCAAGCTCAAGAAGACCGAGAAGCACAGCATCGACGTCGTGATCGACCGGGTGAAAGTGAACCCGGACATCAAGCAGCGCCTGGCCGAAAGCTTCGAGACCGCCCTGCGCCTGGCCGACGGTCGCGCCGTGGCCTACGAGATGGATACCGAGAAGGAAACCGTCTTCTCGAACAAGTTCGCCTGTAATGTTTGCGGCTACTCGCTGCAAGAACTGGAACCACGCCTGTTCTCGTTCAATAACCCGATGGGCGCCTGCCAGGAATGCGATGGCCTGGGCCATATCGAGTTCTTCGATCCGAAGCGGGTCGTGGCCTTCCCGCACCTGTCGCTGGCTTCCGGCGCCGTCAAGGGCTGGGACCGCCGCAACCAGTTCTACTTCCAGATGCTGCAAAGCCTGGCGACCCATTACGACTTCGACCTCGACAAGCCTTTCGAGCAATTGCCAAAGACCTCGCAGGAAGCCGTGCTGTTCGGCTCGGGCAAGACCGCGATCCCGTTCAGCTATGTGAACGAACGCGGCCGCACCGTGATCCGCGAGCACACCTTCGAAGGCGTGGTCAATAACCTGCAGCGGCGCTACCGCGAGACCGATTCGATGGCGGTCAAGGAAGAGCTGGCCAAGTTCATCAACGAGAAAAAGTGCCCGGCCTGCGAAGGCGCGCGCCTGCGCACCGAAGCGCGTTTCGTCAAGATCGGCCAGGGCGAGCAGCAGCGCGCGATCTACGAAGTGTCGGATCGCCCCCTGCGCGAAACATTGAATTTCTTTGAGACGCTGGAACTCACCGGCGCCAAGAAGGACATCGCCGAGCGCGTGATCAAGGAAATCATTTCGCGCCTCAAGTTCCTGAACAACGTCGGCCTGGACTACCTATCGCTCGACCGCAGCGCGGATACCCTGTCCGGCGGCGAAGCCCAGCGTATCCGCCTGGCCTCGCAGATCGGCTCTGGCCTGACCGGCGTCATGTACGTGCTCGATGAACCGTCGATCGGCCTGCACCAGCGCGACAACGATCGCCTGATCGCCACCCTGAAGCATTTGCGCGACATCGGCAATAGCGTGCTGGTGGTCGAGCATGACGAAGACGCGATCCGCACCGCCGACTACATCGTCGACATGGGTCCGGGCGCGGGCGTGCATGGCGGCCAGATCATTGCCGAAGGCACGCTCGAGCAGATCATGAAAAACGAGCATTCGGTGACGGCCCAGTACCTGGACGGCCGGCGCAAGATCGAAGTGCCGAAGAAGCGCACCAAGGCCGACCCGGCGCGCCAGCTGGTGATCACGGGCGCAAAAGGCAATAATCTCAAGGATGTGACCCTGACCTTGCCGGTGGGCCTGATGACTTGCGTGACTGGCGTCTCGGGTTCCGGTAAGTCGACCCTGATCAACGACACGCTGTATCCGGCGCTGTCGCGCCACCTGTACGGTTCGCAGACCGAGCCGGCCGAGCACAACTCGATCCATGGCCTGGAACACTTCGACAAGGTGATCTCGGTCGACCAGGCGCCGATCGGCCGCACGCCGCGTTCGAACCCCGCGACCTATACGGGCCTCTTCACGCCGATCCGCGACCTGTTCTCGACCGTGCCGACCGCCAAGGAACGCGGATACAGCGCCGGCCGCTTCTCGTTCAACGTCAAGGGCGGCCGCTGCGAAGCGTGCCAGGGCGATGGCGTGATCAAGGTCGAGATGCACTTCTTGCCGGACGTGTACGTGCCGTGCGACGTCTGCCATGGCAAGCGCTACAACCGCGAAACGCTGGAAGTGCAGTACAAGGGCAAGAACATCACCGAAGTGCTGGACTTGACGGTCGAGGATGCGCACGATTTCTTCAAACCGGTGCCGGTCATCGCGCGCAAGTTGCAGACCCTGCTGGACGTGGGCCTGGGCTATATCAAGCTGGGACAAAGCGCGACCACCTTGTCGGGCGGCGAGGCGCAGCGCGTCAAGCTGTCGCTCGAGCTGTCCAAGCGCGACACCGGACGCACCTTGTACATCCTGGATGAACCGACCACCGGCCTGCACTTCGCCGACATCGACCTGCTGCTGAAGGTGATCCACCGCCTGCGCGACCAGGGCAATACGCTCGCCATCATCGAGCACAACCTTGACGTGATCAAGACCGCGGACTGGATCGTCGACCTGGGGCCGGAAGGCGGCGCGGGCGGTGGCACCATCGTGGCCTGCGGCACGCCGGAGCAAGTAGCGAAGGTCAAGGACAGCCCGACGGGCAAGTACCTGAAGCCGCTGCTGAAGGGGTGATCTTCAGACCCAAATGAAACAGGGGCAACACCATTGGCGTTGCCCCTGTTCTTTTTTGTATGGCCGCTTTCAACGGCGGCCTCTCCCCCACTCGGCCAGTCTTAGCCAGCCAGTTGCTTCTCCAACCGATCCTTGGTATCCACCAGCTCTTGCGGCAGGCGATAGGCCAGCTTGTCGAACAATTCGCCGTGCAGCTTCAGTTCTTCGGCCCATGCGTTCTTGTCGATCGACGTGATCTGGGTGAACTGCGCTTCGGTGAACTCCACGCCATCCCAGTTCAGGTCACCATACGATGGCGTTGTGCCGAACAGGTGCGCGTTGCCGGCGGCGGCGCTGCCCTCGGTACGGTCGAGTATCCATTTCAGCACGCGCATATTGTCGCCGTAGCCCGGCCATACGAAGCTGCCGTCCTCACCGGTGCGGAACCAGTTGACGCAGAAGATCTTCGGCAGCACAGCCGGATTGATTGCGGCCACTTTCTTGCCGAGATCCAGCCAGTGCTGGAAATAGTCGCTCATGTTGTAGCCGATGAAAGGCAGCATCGCGAACGGATCGCGGCGCACCACGCCCATCTGGCCGGCGGCGGCGGCGGTGGTTTCGGAACCCATGGTCGCGGCCATGTACACGCCATCCACCCAGTTGTTGGCCTCGGTCACCAGCGGCACCGTGGTCGAGCGGCGGCCGCCGAAGATGAAGGCCGAGATCGGCACGCCGGCCGGATCGTCCCAGGCCGGGTCGATCACCGGATTCTGGGTCGCGGCCACGGTGAAGCGCGCATTCGGGTGCGCCGCCTTGCTGCCGGAGGCCGGGGTCCAGTCCTTGCCCTGCCAATCGATCAGGTGTGCCGGGGCTTCTTTCGTCATGCCTTCCCACCACACGTCGCCGTCGTCAGTCAGCGCCACGTTGGTGAAGATCACGTTCTCGCGCAGCGAGGCCATGCAGTTCGGATTGGTCTTTTCGTTGGTGCCCGGCGCCACGCCGAAGTAGCCGGCTTCCGGATTGATCGCGACCAGCTTGCCGTCCGCCGCCGGCTTGATCCAGGCGATGTCGTCGCCAATGGTCGTCACTTTCCAGCCGTCGAAAGTCTTCGGCGGGATCAGCATGGCGAAGTTGGTCTTGCCGCAGGCCGAAGGGAAAGCTGCCGCGACATATTGTTTTTCACCCTTGGGCGACTCGACGCCCAGGATCAGCATGTGTTCGGCCAGCCAGCCGGTGCCGCCGGCTTGCGCCTCTTGATAGCCCATATTCGAGGCGATGCGCAGGGCGAAGCATTTCTTGCCCAGCAGCGCGTTGCCGCCGTAGCCGGAACCGAAGGACCAGATCTCGCGGGTTTCCGGATAGTGCACGATGTACTTGGTGGCATTGCATGGCCAGGCGACGTCGTTCTGGCCGGCAGCCAGCGGCGCGCCGACCGAGTGGACGCAGGGAACGAACTCGCCGTCCGGGCCCAGCACGTCGTACACGGCCTTGCCCATGCGCGTCATGATGCGCATATTGACCGCGACATAAGGCGAGTCGGACAGTTCGACGCCAATATGGGCGATCGGCGAGCCCAGCGGGCCCATCGAGAACGGCACCACGTACAGGGTGCGGCCGGCCATGCAGCCGTCGAACAGGCCGTGCAGGGTGCGGCGCATCTCGGCCGGCTCCATCCAGTTATTGGTCGGGCCGGCCTGTTCTTTGGTAGCGGAGCAGATATAGGTGCGGTCTTCGACACGCGCCACGTCCGACGGATCGGACCAGGCCAGGTAGGAATTCGGACGCTTGGCGGGGTTGAGCTTTTTCATCGTGCCCGCTTCGACCATTTGTGCGCACAGGCGGTCGTATTCCTCTTCCGAACCGTCGCACCAGTAAATGCTGTCAGGCTTGGTCAGGGCGGCGATTTCCGCGACCCAATTGATGAGCTTTTGATGTTTGATGTAAGCTGGAACGTTCAGTGCGGCAATGCCGCCCATCACGGGCTGGTTCATGGGGAGTCCTCCAAATGCCAATAAAGAATTCGGGTGGATCGCTGGGTCGGGATCAATCATTGGGCAATCGGCCTGGTCAGGATCGCGGTGGGTCAGCGGTCGGGTCAGCGGTTGGGTCGACAGCCTCTGGCAAGGCTGAGCGGTGCGTCTCATGAGCACCGTTGGATACGTGTCATTCCTGTAAGTTCTGCGCCGATTGTACACCCCAAAAACCGCCTTACGGGCCCTTTCACTACAAAAAAGTAGGAGAAATGCCCTAGTAATGTAGTAGGCTATTTGGGCAAATGCCCTACCCTGTTATTTGTTTACATTTAACTGATATAACTCTGATAACACCAATGAAAATCGCGATTCTTGACGATTATCAAGACTCCGTGCGCGGTCTTGACTGCTTCCGACTGCTCGACGGCCATGAGGTCAAGGTCTTCAATAGCACCACCCGTGGACTGGGCCAGCTGGCGATCCGCCTGGCTCCTTTCGATGCGCTGGTGTTGATCCGCGAACGCACCGCCTTGTCGCCGGCATTGCTGGCGAAGCTGCCGAACCTGAAGCTCATCTCGCAGACCGGCAAGGTCAGTGGCCACATCGACGTGGCCGCCGCGACCGCGCACGGCGTCGCCATCGCCGAAGGCGTCGGCTCGCCATTCGCGCCGGCCGAGCTGACCTGGGCCCTGATCATGGCGGCCAGCCGCAAGATCGTGCCGTATGCGAACAATCTGAAGGATGGCTTGTGGCAGACGGCCTCGGTCAATCCGGCGCTCAATGGCGTGGGACGGGTGTTGCACGGGCGTACCCTGGGCCTGTGGAGTTACGGCAAGATCGGCAAGCTGGTGGCCGGCTATGCGCGCGCCTTCGGGATGCGGGTGCTGGTCTGGGGTAGCGAGGCCAGCCGCGCGGCGGCCGTCGCCGACGGCCTTGAGGCCGCGCCATCGCGCGAAGCGCTGTTCGAGCAGGCCGATGTGCTGAGCCTGCATTTGCGGCTGGCGGAATCCACGCGCGGCATCGTCACCGCCAGCGACCTGGCGCGCATGAAGCCGGATGCGTTATTCGTCAACACCAGCCGCGCCGAACTGGTGACGGATGGCGCGCTCGAGGGAGCCCTCAAGGGGGGACGTCCGGGCACGGCGGCGCTGGACGTGTTCACCAGCGAACCGCTGGCGCAGGATGCGCCACTGCTGCGCATCCCGACGGTGCTGGCAACGCCGCACCTGGGTTATGTCGAGAAGGACAGTTACGAAATCTATTTCCAGGCGGCGTTCGAGAACATCGTGAAATTCGCGCAAGGCGAGCCGGTGAACATCCTCAATCCGGAAGCGCTGGGCAAGCGCTGATCAGCCCAGCTCGGGCTCGCCCGTGAGCTTGATCTTTGGCGCCGGCATCACGTGGGTGCCGGTCCAGAGTCCCGCCCAGCCTGGCGGCCAGCCGATGTCGGGGCCGCTGTAGCCTTTCAAGCCCGCCCGTACCGGCACGACCGGCACCGCAGGCGTCTCGATCAGCCCGCCGCCCGCGGGGCGTTCCATATTGAGGCTGTACATATACCCCGGCAGCAGCAGGTCGCAGGCTTGCGCGAACCAGGCGGTGTGGTCTTCGTCGCGGCCCAGCGCCTGCGCCAGCCCTTGCGGATCGAACTTCGCCAGCGCGTGGATCAGCTCTTCGGTGGTGGCGCCAGGCACGTCGCCCCAACCCATGACGGGATTATTGTTGTAGTCGGCGCCCGAGCCATACCAGCCTTCGCGCCAGGTGCGCTGCATCCAGTTGCGCGGCCCCGTGAACAGGTGCCAGCGCCAGTGCAGGCCGGAAGGCTTGGGCCAAGAATACAGGTATAGCTTCTGGTAGCCGGCCTCGTGCAATGCGCGCACCACGGCCATCAGGCGCGCATGCGGCATGCGGTCTGGCGGCGCGCGCCGGAACAGGATCGGCTCGCCGTCGGCGTGCTGGACTTCGTCGCTCGACAGGTTCAGGTCGAGGGCGCGCGCCTCGTCGTTGAAACGCGCCGAGATCCAGCCAGTCAACAGGTTGACGTGGGTAATCACGCCATAGCCGCGATGGCGGTGGAAGATGACGGTGCCGGGTGCAACTGCTTTCATGGCCAGGGGAAGGTAGAGAAGAAAGACAATGAGTGTACTCATCCGATCCGGACGATTCTAGCGCAGTCACAGTCGGATACACTATGGTTTGCGGCTATCATGACGCACCTTTTTTCTGCGAGTAGATAAACCAACATGACTTTGCGACTCATCGCCACCGGTGGCACTTTCGACAAGCATTACAACGAACTGAACGGCGTACTCGGCTTTGCTGAAAGCCATCTGCCAGAGGTGATCAAGCGCAGCCGCATGACGGTGCCGGTCGCGCTCGACGTGCTGCCGCTGCTTGATTCGCTCGACATGGGGGACGCCGATCGCCAGCGCGTGCTGGCCTCGTGCCAGGCCGCCAGCGAGAAGGCGATCGTGATCGTGCACGGCACCGACACCATGCCCCAGACGGCCGCCGTCCTCGGCGCCGCCAGGCTCGACCAGACCATCGTGCTGACCGGCGCCATGATCCCGTATTCCATCGCCAATTCGGATGCGCTGTTCAACCTGGGCTTTGCCTGCGGCGTGGCGCAGACCCTGCCGGCCGGCGTGTATGTCGCCATGAACGGCCAGGTCTTCCCGTGGGATAACGTGACCAAGAACCGCAGCGAAGGCGTGTTCCAGCAGTTGTAAACGACAATGGCCGGACGCAAGGTCCGGCCATTGTGGGCGTCCGTCGGGTTACCTGGCGATCACGCCTTGGCTTCGCCGCCCAACGCCTCGACCACGTCGGTCAGCAACTTGGCCAGTTCGCCGGTCATCAACATGATGTCGTTATCGAAACGCTCATCGTCGTTATAGGTCGGGCTCTCGCCTTCCTTGATCACGTCCAGCGGCTTGATGCCCTTGATCGCCAGCGATTCGGTCAGCACGAAGCTGACACGGTCATTCCAGGTCATGGCCAGGCGGGTGCACTGCTTGCCGGCGGCGATGTGGCGGCGGATGTCGTCCGGTTCCAGCGTGTGCTTCACGTAGCGCACGGCGGCGCGGCTTTCGCCGGTTGCGCGCAGCTCGGTGTCCTGGTCGATCGTGAAGCCGTACGGCGCTTCATCGGCTTCCAGCCAGCCGGTCATCACGGCGACTGGCGACTTCTGTACGCGCAGCGATTCCAGCGGCATCTTGTCGACGGCCTTGAGCAGCAGCTTCACGATGTCGTCGGCCTTCGCCGGGCTCGCCGCATCGACCACCAGCCAGCCATTGACCGGGTCGATCCAGGTCCAGACATTGCTGCGCAGGGTGAAGGCGCGCGGCAGCAGTTCGTCGGCCACGCGTTCCTTCAGCTCTTTCATTGCCTTTTTGCCAGGAGGGAAGCCCTGCTGCTCTTCCAGCTCGGCCGCCTTGGCCTTGGCCACCTGGTTGATGACCGATGCAGGCAGCAGCTTCTTCTCGGTGCCCAGCATGATCAGCATCTGTTTGTTGACCACGTGGACCAGGCCGCCGTTCGGGCGCGGCGCGTCCCAGCCCTGGCGCAGCAATTCATTGCTGCTGGCAGGCACGAAAGCCTGCGGCTCGAGGGCTTTTTCCAGTTGTTCAGGGGTGTAGGCCCAAGGGGCCGGCAGACGGTAGATCTGTAGATTCTTGAACCACATAGGTTATCCGGTATTTTCGCTATTTCGAGGGATCGATATTTTACGCTGCCGATCGGCAACTACATATAAAAAGCTCAGGACGTTATCGAATCGTCCAGAACGTCGTCGAACAGCCGCAGCTGCTCGACGGTTTCGGACTCGCCCAGCCGCACGCCCACGCCCAGCAGGCGCACCGGGCGGCTGGCGCGGGCCCAGCCGGTTTCCATCAGGCGCGCATAGGTCGGAATATGTGGCGCATAGCCCACGCACTCGACCGTCGTCTGCTGGAAATCCGAGAATTTGATTTTTACGAACAGCTTGTTGATGAATTTTTCGGCATTCGCGCGCTTGATGCGGCCCAGCAGGTGCTCATACAGGTCCGGCAGCAACTTGAGGCAGCCAGCCAGGTCGGGCACGTCGGGCGTATAGGTTTCTTCGGTGCTGATCGACTTGCGCTCGCGCGAGACGTTCACTTCCCGGTAGTCGATGCCGCGGCTCAGGTCATACAAGCGCGCGCCGAAGCTGCCGAAGTGTTCTTGCAGCTGGTCCATGCTCCAGCCGCGCAGGTCGGCGCAGGTCTGCAGGCCGAGCCGGTTCATCTTTTCCGCCGTCACTTTGCCCACGCCGTGGAGCTTCTTGACCGGCAGCGCCGCGACGAAGGCGTCGACTTCGTCGGGCCGCACCAGGAACAGGCCATCGGGCTTGTTCCAGTCGCTGGCGATCTTGGCCACGAACTTGTTCGGCGCCACGCCGGCCGAGGCGGTAATGCCGACGGTCTCGAAGATGCGGCGCCGGATCTCTTGCGCGATCAGGGTCGCGCTGCCCTTGCAGTGCGGCGAATCGGTGACGTCCAGGTAGGCTTCGTCGAGCGAGAGCGGTTCTACCAGTTCGGTGTAGTCCTGGTAGATGTCCATGATCTGGGTTGATGCGATGCGGTATTTTTCCATCGCCGGCGGGATCACCAGCAGATCGGGACACAGCTTGATGGCGGTGGCGGTGGCCATCGCCGAATGGATGCCGAAGCGGCGCGCCTCGTAGTTGCAGGTGGCGACCACCCCGCGCTGGTCGGGCCGGCCGCCCACGGCGAGCGGCCGGCCGCGCAGCGACGGATCGTCGCGCATTTCGACCGACGCATAGAAGCAATCGCAATCGCAGTGGATGATTTTTCGGGCCGGGGCGTTCACGCTGGAGGCCACCCCGTGTGGGGAGGACTACTGTAATTGCATACAGTATCGTCCGAAATCCCGTTTGGCGCAAGCTAGCGCGCCAGGAAGCCGTCCCGGTGCACGTTGGTCATCGCCTGCACCCAGGCCGGATAGTACGTCGGCAGGCTGCTGGCCGCATCGAGTTCCGCCATGTCTTCGTCGGACAAGGCCAGCGCCAGCGCGCGCAGATTGTCCTGCAGCTGCTCCGGACGACGGGCGCCGACGATGGCGGTGGTCACACCGGGTCGCGCCAGCAGCCAGGCCAGCGCCACCTGGGCCGGCGTGGCCTCGACCCGCGCCGCCACCCGCTTGACGGCGTCGATCACGGTATAGCCATGCTCCGGGGCGATCGGCGGGAAATCGATGTGGATGCGGCGCGCATCCGGATCGCTGCTGCCGGCGCGGTCGAACTTGCCGGACAACAGGCCGCCGGCCAGCGGGCTCCAGGCCATCAGCCCCAGCTGCGCGTCCTGCGCCTGCGGCAGGATCTCGCGCTCGACGTCGCGCACCGCCAGCGAATAGCAGGCCTGCACCGACACGTACGAGGACCAGCCGTGCAGGCTTGATAAGCCGAGCGCCTTGGCGGTCTGCCAGCTCGACAGGTTCGAGCAGCCGATGTAGCGGATCTTCCCGGCGCGCACCGCGTCGTCGAGCGCGCGCAGCGTCTCTTCCATCGGCGTGAGTTGGTCGACGTTATGGATCTGGTACAGGTCGATGTGGTCTGTTTTCAGGCGCCGCAGGCTGGCCTCGAGCGCACGCGTCAGGTGCAGGCGCGACTGGCCGGCGTCGTTCGGCCCCGTCCCCATCGGCGCGTGGAATTTGGTAGCCAGCACCACCTGTTCGCGCCGGCCGGCCAGGGCTTGCCCCAGCAGGCTTTCGGATTCGCCGTCGGCATACACGTCGGCGGTGTCGATGAAGTTGATGCCGGCGTCCAGCGCCGTTCCCACCAGGCGCTCGGTGGCGGCCAGGTCCAGGCCGCCGACCTTGTCGTAGGGCGGCGTGGCCGCACCGCCGAAGGTCATGGCGCCCAGGCACAGGCGGGAGACGATGATGCCGGAGTTGCCGAGTCGTCGGTATTGCATGAGAGAGACCTTTCCAAAAAAGCGATGAGGCCAGTGTAGAATCGGGCGGCGCGGCCCACCATGCTGCGTCCTCCACCGTTCATGCGCGACCGTCCAGACTTGCTCACTGACCCACCTTCCGATCCGCTCTCCGACGTGCTGGCCCTGCTCCAGGTGCGCAGCGGCGCTGCGCTGCACATGACGGCGGGCGGCCCGTGGGCGCTGCGATTTCCTGCGTACCCCTACCTGAAATTCATCGCCCAGCTGCGCGGCGTCCTGTTCCTGCAGGTCGAGGGCGACGCCCATCCCTATCGGCTCGAGGCGGGCGACTGCCTGTTGATGCGCAGCGGCCGGCCTTATGTCGCGGCCACTGACCTCACGCTATCGAAACAGGATGGCCCGGCCCACTTCGCGGCATTGCGCGGCGGCGCGGCCACGTGGGGCGATCCGAATGCTACGGACGGCATGGAGATGATCGCCGGCCGCTTCGAGTTCGACGCCTTTCAACGCGACCTGCTTGAGCAGGTGGTGCCGCCCGAGCTGCACATCCCTGCGGATGCGCAGGCCGCGCCGGCGCTGCGCGCGCTGCTGGACTTGTATGGCAGGGAGGCTGGCGCGCCGGATGCGGGCGCGCGCCTGATGACCGACGGCCTGGCGCGCATCGCGCTGGTGCAGGCCCTGCGCGAGCCGGGCGGCGCGCGGCACGGCTGGCTGACCGCCCTGGCCGACCCGAAGATCGGCCCCGCGCTACGCCTGCTGCACGGCGCGCCCGAGCGGCGCTGGAGTGTCGAAGAGCTGGCGCGGGAAACCGCGATGTCACGCTCGGCGCTGGCGCTGCGCTTTCGCCAGCTGGTCGGCATGGCGCCGCTGCAGTATCTGCAGGCCTGGCGCATGCGGCTGGCGCGGAAGGCCCTGCATCAAGAAGACACGCCGGTCGCCGCCATCGCCTGGCGTCTCGGCTACGCGTCGGAAAGCGCGTTCAGCGCGGCGTTCAAGCGCAGCAGCGGTTGCGCGCCGGGGGCGTACCGGCAGAAACAGCGCGTGCAGCGTCTCGCCAGTTAGCGTAAAAACGTCGTCCCCGCGCAGGCGGGGACCCAAGTGTTTCAGCGCAGCCGCTACAAATTTCGTAGACACTGAGTTTGCAGACTTGGGTCCCCGCCTGCGCGGGGACGACGTGGGGCTACTCTTCTTACCAGCTGAGCTTCAGCGAGTACTTGCCATTGGTCGCCCCAGTACCACCGCTATAGTAGGTCACGCGCACAAAGCGGGTCGACGCGCTGCTGCCGGTGTTGCTGGAGCTGACGCTGTCCACCGCGCCGACGCCGTTCTGGCTGGTGCCCAGCTGCGTGCCCGAGGCGTTGTACACGTACAGGTCGTAGTCGGCGTTGGACAGGCCCGGGGTCAGCGCCGCGCTCAGCGTCTTACCGGCCGGCAGGTCGACGCGGAAGTAATCCGTGTCGGTGGTCGAGCCGAGGTTGCCGTTGACGGTCGTATTGCCCGAAGTGACCAGATTGGCGCTGGCGGTGGTGTTGTTCGACTCCGCCTCGGCCTGGGTGGTGGCCGCGGTGCCGCCGGTGGTGGCCGCATTGACCGCCGCGGTGGCGTCCACGATGCCGGTGCCGCAACCCGAACAGCTGGCCGGGAAGGCGCGCGCCGTCGATTTCAGTTTCGACTCGATGTCGTCCGGCGTCAGGTTGGTGTTCAGCGCCAGCATCAGCGCCGCCACGCCCGCCACGTGCGGCGTGGCCATCGAGGTGCCCTGGTAGGCCGCGTAGCTGTCCGAGGCCGGCACGGTGGTGCCGGTGTTCAGCGTCGACAGCACGCCGTTGGCGCCGTCGCCGCCCGGCGCCGCCACGTCGACCAGGGTGCCGTAGTTGGAGTACGAAGCGCGCCCGCCCGTGCGGCCGGTGGCCGCCACTGCGATCACGCCCGAGCAGTTGGCCGGGCTGGCGTTGCTGACGTTGACGGCGTCGTTACCGGCGGCCACCACCACCACCGCGCCGCGCGAACGGGCGCCGTTGATGGCGTTCTGGGTGGTCGCGCCGCAGGCGCCGCCGCCGCCCAGCGACAGGTTCAGCACGCGCGCCTTGTTGGCATTGGCCGGCACACCCGACACGCTGCCGCCCGACGACCAGGTGATCGCGTCGGCGATGTCCGAGGTGTAGCCGCCGCACTTGCCGAGCACGCGCACCGGGACGACCTTGGCGTTGTAGGCCACGCCCGCCACGCCGGCGCCGTTGTTGGTGCGCGCCGCCACCGTGCCGGCGACGTGGGTGCCGTGCCAGCTCGAACCCTGGTCGCGCGTCGGCTGGCCATTGCCGCATTCGCCGGCCACCACGGCGTCGCCCGGGTCCAGGGCGTCGCTGTCGCGGCCATTGCCGTCGTTGCCGATGGTGGCGGTGCTGATGAAGTCATAGCCGGCCAGCAGCTGGCCGGACAGGTCGGCGTGCGGACGGTAGCCAGTGTCGATCACGGCCACCACCACGCCGCTGCCGGTCGACTTGTCCCAGGCGGTCGGCAGGCGCAGGCCGCCGGCGGTTTCGTAGTAGTGCCACTGGTCGGTGTAGCGCGGGTCGGTCGGCGTCGCCATATGGGTCATGATGCGGTCCGGCTCGGCGTATTCGATGGCCGGGTCGCGCGCCATCATCTCGGCGGCCAGCGATTCGACTTCCTTCAGGTGGCGCCGGCGGTCGAGCTTGAACACCTGGGCGCCGGTCGAGATGGCGTGGCTTTCCTTGACCACCACGCCGAACTGCTGGCCGGCGCGGTCGAGCTTGGCCTTGCGGTCGGGGCTCACACTGGCGACCCTGGCCGCGACGCCGTTGGCGGCGGCCTTCGAGTCGCGGTACTTCACGATGATACGGTCTGTCTCCACGACGAACTGCGGCGCGCCGCTGCCGGCCTCGCCGGCGGCCGCGAGGGCGGATCCGGCTCCCAGCGCCAGCGCGACCGCTGCACACATCTTCAACACGGTCGGATGAATCGAATGCGTTTGCTTCATGGTTCTTCCTTCTTCAAGGTTTTCCGTCAAGCGATGGCTCGCTTGTGTCGTTGTAGGACCGGCAGTGCCGGTGCCGTCTCGAGGCGGCGAGCTCAGCTTAGCTTGAAGAAAAGAACCGGCAGGAATAAATTCCAATCGTTTTCGGCGTGCATACAACGGTTAAATCGGCATATCCCGCAAAAACATCATTTCTTCGGAAAATCGTTAAATATGCAGAATATTTAATGCCACAGTAAAGATACTGAACAAGCATGCATGGTGAATATGGTAATTATCAGATAAATATTCATGTCACACTTCTGGTTTTTATGCCGTGTATCGTGCGCCAAAACGAAAAAAAGGCCGCGCAATGCGCGGCCCTTCGGTTTCAGGCTAACTGAAATTAAACGATCAGAAATTGCCCTTGAACTGCATACCCCACTGGCGCGGCTCGTTGGTGAAGCCGGTCAGGTTGTTGAAGTCGATGGCGCCGGTGATGCGGCGCTGGTCGAGGATGTTGCGGCCGAACGCGGCGACTTCGTACTTGCCGTTGCCGAAGATGTAGCCGACGCGCACGCCGCCTTCGGTCAGGGGGGCGCCGGTGAACTCGGTGGCCTCGTACAGGAAGAAGTTGATCTTGCTGCGATACGACCAGTCGGTGAAGACATACAGCTCGCCGTCACGGAACGGCACGCCGTAGCGGGCGGTCGCGTTGAAGGTCCAGCGCGGCGCCTGCGGCAGCGGGTTGCCGTCGATGACGACGCGGCCGAGGGCGTTCAGCGGGTTGGTGATGGTGCACTGTGCGCACTTGTTCACCGACAGGCTGCCGTCGCGGATCTGCGTGTAGTTGTAGCTGGCGCCGGCGCTCACGCGCAGGGCGGTGCTGACGGCCGCTTCGAAGTCGAACTCGGCGCCCTTGCCCTTGGTCTTGTCGGCGTTGATCAGGCGGTTGACGTTCGAATTGCCACCCACTACGGTCAGCTGCTGGTCTTCGATCGTGTAGTCATAGATCGAGAACGAGGTGCGGGCGCGGCGGTCGAACAGGTCGGCTTTCACGCCCAGCTCGAACGACTTGATGGTTTCCGAATCGGCGATCGTAATCGGCACTTCGGCCGAGGCGGCGGCGATGCTCGGCGCGCGGAAGCCCGTGGCGGCGCGGCCATAGACGTTCACGGTCGGGGTCACTTTATAGGTGGCCGACACGTCCCAGCTGATCTTGTCCTTGTTTTCCTTCACCGACGACGGGCCGATCTGGACGACATTGGTCGCCTCGATGGTGCGGAAGTCCTTCTCGTCCTTGGTGTAGCGCAGGCCGCCGCGGACGGTCCAGTCCGGGGTCAGGTCGTAGCTTGCCGATGCGAAGGCGGCCCAGGCTTCGTTCTTCTGGTTCGAACGCAGGCGCGAGGTGCGCGCATAGGTGGTGCTGTTGAAGTTGTCGCTGCCGCCGGTCACGTCTTCATCGAAGAAGTACAGGCCGGTCTGCCAGTTGAACGGGCCGGCGTAGGCCGACTCGAGGCGGAATTCCTGGGTGTACTGGTCCAGGTTCTCGATATAGCCGTTGGTCTCGACCTGGAACGGGATGAAGCCCGGACCGGCCGGGGTGCCGCCGTCGATGTCGCCGCGGCTCGAGTAGTCGACGATGTGCTCGTAACCGGTGATCGAGTGCAGCTTGTAGTTGCCCAGGTCCCACTGCAGGCGCAGGTTGATGCCGTTGGTTTTCAGGCTCTGGAAGTTCTGGGCGTTGGTGACGATGTCGTCCAGGTCGGTGCCGTCGGCGAAGGTGTTGCTGCCCTTCTTGATGAGGTTGGCGCGGAACAGGCGCGCGCTGCCGTTGGTCTGGCGCTGGTGGAAGCCCAAGAGACCGCTGAAGCCGTCCTTGCTGTACAAGAACTGCACGCGTTCGGCGTGTTCGTTGTAGCCGTCCAGTTCACCGGTCTTGCGGGTCTTGGCGACGTCGCTGAAGTTGTTGACGTAGTCGTCGCGGTGCTGGCCGACGGCCGACACGCGCATCGCCACATTGGTCGACAGCGGCACGTTGACGGCGCCTTCGGCGTTCATCGTGTAGTGCGAGGCGGCCGACAGGTTGTAGTAGCCCTCGACCTTCTTCAGGTTCGGCTTCTCGGATTCGAATTTCACGACGCCGGCCGGGGTGTTGCGGCCGAACAGGGTGCCTTGCGGGCCGCGCAGCACTTCAACGCTGGCCAGGTCGAAGATCGGGAAGCCCTTGAGGATCGGGTTCTCCTGCACGATGTCGTCATAGACGAGCGAGACCGGCTGCGAGGCGAAGGTATTGAAGTCGGTGTTGCCGTAGCCGCGGATGTAGAAGCGCGGGAAGGTACGGCCGTTCGACGATTCGACGTTCAGGCTCGGCACCTTGCCGGCCAGCAGGCGGATGTCGTCGCCGCCGGAGACCAGCACATCCAGCTTGTCGCCCTTGAGCGCGGTGACGGAGACTGGCACGTCGCGGATGTTCTCGGTGCGGCGCTGGGCCGTCACGGTCACGGATTGCAGTTGGAGGGACTGGTTGGACTCGGTCGTCTGGGCGAACGCCGGTGCGATCGGCAACGCGGCGGACAGCGCCAGCATTGCGCCATGCGCGCTGATAACGCGCTTGTGCATCTTGGACATCTTGGTCATGGAATGTTTTCCTGGTGATTAAAAAAAGAACCGATGTCCCCGTTCCTCTTCTTATGGACGCTACCCCCGCCGGGTGCGCGAGCGGATATGACCCGCCCTCGGCAGCGCATCTGAGGCGCACATCTTTGCGATGTTTTTAAGGTTGCCGACTTGTCAAAGGCGGTATTGTCCGTGAAGGGTATGTGCGACGGCAAGTAAATATCGAACGTTACGCCTTGATTACAACACATGCAGATGTGCCGGTTCGGGCTACGCCTTCCGCCCCATCCGTCATGGGTCTGAAAAAGGTTTGTGAATTATTTTTCGAAAAACCCTTGCAGACCTTGAAACCCACCCTCTATAATTCGGGCCTCTTCGGACGCAATGACAAGCGTCAGACGACAAACCACCGAGATGGGCGCTTAGCTCAGTTGGTAGAGCGGATCCCTTACAAGGATTAGGTCGGGAGTTCGAGCCTCTCAGCGCCCACCAAGCATCTCGATGGTCGATCGAAGTAATGATCAGAGTAAACGGAGCGGTAGTTCAGTTGGTTAGAATACCGGCCTGTCACGCCGGGGGTCGCGGGTTCGAGCCCCGTCCGCTCCGCCAGCATCAAGGAAGAAGGGTCCGATTCGTCGGGCCCTTTTTCTTTTTCCGTTTCCGTTTTATCGACGGCCCCGCTCACGCCCGGCGTCGCACCGGATCCCCGACTTCCACCCGATCGCGCCCCGCGCGCTTGGCCACATACAGCGCATGGTCGGCGCGCGCCAGCGCCGCGCTCAGGTCTTCGTTCGGATCGAGCACCACCACGCCGATACTGACCGTCATCGTGTAGCGTGGCCCGCTGGTGATCACGGTGGCCGCGCGCACCGCCTGGCGCAGGCGCTGGGCGGCCTGCACTGCGGCGTCGATGTCGGCGCCGGGCAGCATCATCGCGAATTCCTCGCCGCCAACGCGGCCGATGCTCTCGTGCTCGCGCATCACCTCGCGCGCGGTGCGGGCCAATACCTGGAGGGCGTCGTCGCCGCTGGCATGGCCCCAGCGGTCGTTGATCTGCTTGAAGTGGTCGATGTCGATCATCATCAAGGCCAGCGGATGGCGCTGGCGCTGGGCCGCCAGGCGCGCGCGTTCGGCGCGCTCCAGGAAGGCATGACGGTTGGGCAGGCCGGTCAGGCAGTCGGTCGAGGCCAGCCTGGCCATGCGCGCATCGTCCTTCTGCTTGCACAGCAAGAGGAAACCGAAGCCGTTGACGATCATGAGCAGGTAGCCGGCGAGATAGGCGGCTTCGCGCGCGAGCACATGGTCGAACGGCCCCTTGCCCAGCAGGACCGAGCCGGCCCACAGCGCGACCGCGACGGCGAACAGCGCATCGTTGATGCCGATGATCCGCTGCAGCAGCGACGCATGGCGCCGGCGCAGCAGCACCCATGCCATGGCGGCGGCGAACAGCGCCACCACGCCCGCCACCATGGCGCTGAGCTGGGCGTGGCTGGCGCCGTGGATGCCGGCCGCGATCACCACCGCGGACGACAGCACGGCAACCGGCAAGACGATCCGTCCCCAGCGCGCGAAACCGAAGAAGACGCAGTAGGCCGCCATCTCGAGCGATACCGCGAGGATCCAGCCGATGCCCTCGAGCCCGCTCAGGAGCGGCAGCGCCAGCATGGGACGGGCCCAGCCGGCCAGCTGGCTCAGGCCCATGCCCAGGCGCGCCCACATCCACAGCTGCAAACCCGGATTGCGGTCGGCGCCATGGGTATATCCTGCCATCAGGATCGCAAAGCCGACGTTACCGATCCCGAGCGCAAGAAGAAAAGTCTGTATATCGATCACTGCCTGTCCTCTTCGGAACGTTGGCCGGGCCACGCGCGACGGCTCGCGCAGCACATAACATCGCAGCAACTAATGTTGCCTTAAAGAATTTATGTTACACGTTTTCCAAAAACACGGCGCGCACGTTTGGTAGAGGTATGGACAAATGCCACACTGTTGTGCGCGGCTGACGCTTTTTGATGCGTAGCAGCATCCAATCGCGGATAATCAAACAGACAACACACCGCACCACGCCGGAGCACTAGTGATTTTTCGTTTCCTCAAGCCCCCTCGGATGTCGCCGCGCCTGCACCGGCTGAAGAGTTCCTCCCTGTTCAGTGCGCTGACGCCGCTGGAATTGAAGATTGTCGATGGATTGCTGCACGAACGCCGCTATCTAAAGGATGAGATCGTCTTCGACGAAGGAGAGGAAGGCCAGGCCCTGTATCTCCTGATGAGCGGCCGGATGCGGATCAGCCGCCTGCACGAGGGCGTGACCCAGGTGGTGGCCGAGCTGGAGCCGGGCGGCTTCTTCGGCGACCTGGCCCTGCTCGACAACTCGCCGCGCAATGCCCAGGCGCGCGCGCTCGAACCCTGCGAGGTGGCGGTATTCTTCCGCGCCGACTTCCTGGGCCTGATGGAAACCGACGCCGTCCTCGGCTACAAGATCTCGCTGGCGCTGGCGCGCCACATCGGCCTGCGCCTGCGCGAATGGATGGGTACCGGACGGCCGCAACTGGAAGCGCTATGAGTCCGGTGCCGGGCATCGTCAACGGCCCCGAGCGCGCCGGTCCCGTGGTCTGGACCGGGATTGTCGCCGCCACCTGCCTGCTGCTGCTGGTGGTCCAGCAACTGCTATGGCTATTCCTGCCCTTCATCTTCGGCACCGTGCTCTACTACATCCTGCTGGGACCGATGCAGCGCATGGTGCGCTCGGGCTTTGGCCGCAACGCCGCCGCGGTCTGGGTCTGCACCCTGTTCTTCACGCTGGCCGCGCTGGCGCTGGCGCTGGCCCTGAGCTGGAGCGATGGGCCGGAAGAAGACTCGTGGGAAGCGACCATCGGCCTGTACCTGGATGGCGGCGTGGCCTTCGTGCGCACCTCGCTGGCCATGCTCGAGGCGCGCTTCCCGATCCTGGCCGAGATGCGGCTGACCTCGACCGTCGACATGGCGTTCACCACCTATACCAACGACTTCGCGCAGAACCACCTGGGCGACATCGTGGTCGGCGTCATGACCTGGGTGCCGTCGCTGCTGCTGGCGCCCTTCCTCACCTTCTTCCTGCTGCGCGACGGCGTGCGCTTCAAGAAGTTCCTGGCACGGGCGGTGCCGAATGCCTATTTCGAGCGTGCGCTGTACCTGTTGCACGAGGTCGACCAGACCGCGCGCCGCTATTTCGAGGGGCTGCTCAAGCTGACCGTGCTCGACACGCTGGTGCTGGCGCTGGGCCTGTGGGTGATCGGGGTGTCGTCGCCCCTGCTGCTGGGGCTGATTTCGGCCGTGCTGGCCTGGGTGCCGTTCGTCGGCTCGATCGCCGGCTGCGTGCTGGTGGTGATCGTCGCATCGACCGATGCGCCGGGCAATCCGCTGATGGCCTACGGCGCGATCGGGGTGTTCGTGCTGGTGCGGCTGCTGGACGATTTCCTGTTCATGCCGCTGACGCTGGGCCGCAGCCTGCACATCCACCCGCTGGTGACGGTGCTGATGATTTTTATTGGCGGCATGCTGGCGGGGGTGGTGGGGCTGATGCTGGTGCTGCCGCTGCTGGGGGTGGTGATGGTGATCGGCGAGACGCTGGGAACACTGGTGACCAATCCGCGGCTGCGGGCAAGGCACCGCTATGCGCGGGCCTTGCGGACCAGGCAGGCCAGCGTCGACCTGGACATCGCGCGCGAGCGGCGCGGGGCGCCGACGCCGAATGGCGCGCTGAACGCGACGTCCAGCGCGCCCCCCGAGGCATGATTACTTCCTGACGGTCTTCGGCTTGGACTTGATGGTCGACAGGATCGACGGCGCCGCCTTGGCTGCCGGCGCCCCGGTCGAACGCGCGGCCGGCACACGCTGGCTGCGGCGGTCGCCGCCTGGCAGCGCCCGCTTCGTCGCCACCTCGATCACACGCCCCTTCGGCGGCGCACCGGCCGGACGACGCTCTTCACGCGCCGCACCCGGCAGCTCGCCTCCCGGCGGCGGAATCAAATGCCGCTCGCCATTGCCGATCAAGTCGCCACGTCCCATGCGCTTGAGCCCCTCGCGCAGGATCGGCCAGTTCTCCGGATCGTAATAGCGCAGGAAGGCCTTGTGCAGCTTGCGCGTCTTGCCGCTCTTGGCGGTTTCGACGATCTCGGAATCCTCGGTGACCTTGGCCAGCGGGTTCTTGCGCGAGTGGTACATGGTGGTCGCCATCGCCATCGGCGTCGGCGTGAAGGTCTGCACCTGGTCCAGCTTGAAGTTGTTCTTCTTGAGCCACAGCGCCAGGTTCAGCATGTCCTCGTCGGTCGAGCCGGGGTGGGCCGCGATGAAGTAGGGAATCAGGTACTGCTTCTTGCCCGCTTCGAGCGAATACTTGTCGAACAGGCGCTTGAACTCGTCATAGGCGCCGATGCCCGGCTTCATCATCTTCGACAAGGTGCCGGCTTCGGTGTGTTCCGGCGCGATCTTCAAGAGGCCACCCACGTGGTGGGTCACCAGCTCTTTGACGTACTCGGGCGAGCGCACGGCCAGGTCGTAGCGCAGGCCGGAACCGATCAGGATCTTCTTGATGCCGGGGATCGCGCGCGCCTTGCGGTACAGCGAAATCAGTTTGCTGTGGTCGGTGCCCAGGTTGGAGCAGATGGTCGGGTACACGCACGACAGGCGGCGGCAGCTTTCCTCGATCTTCTTTTCCTTGCAGGCCAGGCGGTACATATTCGCCGTCGGCCCGCCCAGGTCGGTGATGGTGCCGGCGAAGTTCTTGGTCGTGTCGCGGATCAGCTCGATCTCGCGCAGGATCGACGGCTCGGAGCGGCTCTGGATGATGCGGCCTTCATGCTCGGTGATCGAGCAGAAGGTGCAGCCGCCGAAGCAGCCGCGCATGATGTTGACCGAATAACGGATCATTTCCCAGGCCGGGATATGGGCCTTGCCATAGCTCGGGTGCGGAGCGCGTGCGTAGTTCAGGTCGTAGACGTTGTCCATCTCGTCCATGGCCAGCGGCAGCGGCGGCGGGTTGAGCCAGACGTCGCGGTCGCCGTGGCCCTGCACCAGTGCGCGCGCATTGCCCGGATTCGATTCCAGGTGGAACACGCGCGAAGTGTGCGCATACATCACCGGATCTTCGCTGACGGTCTCGAACGACGGCAGGCGCACCACGGTCTTGGCGGCCTTTTCGCGGGCCGCGGCCTGGCGCTGTTCGCGCGTCATGATGAGCACCGGTTTGACTTCCGGCTCGGGCGCGGCGTTGTCGAGCGCGCAGGCTTTTGGATCTTCCAGCGCCATCGCGTACGGGTTCGGCTGCTTGTCGATGCGGCCCGGTACGTCCACGCGGGTGGAGTTGTGCACCGACCACTCTTCGTCCGGCAGCCAGCCCTGCGGCACCAGGAAGGCGGTGCCGCGCAGGTCGCGGATGGTCTTGATGTTCTCGCCGGCCGCGATGCGGCGGGTGAGGTCGACCAGGGCCCGTTCGGCATTGCCGAAGATGAGCAGGTCGGCCTTCGACTCGAACAGCACCGAGCGGCGCACTTTATCGGACCAGTAGTCGTAGTGGGCGATGCGGCGCAGCGAGGCTTCGATGCTGCCGGCGATCACCGGCACGCCCGGGAAGGCTTCGCGGGCGCGCTGGCAATACACGGTCACGGCGCGGTCGGGGCGCTTGTTCGGCTCGGCGTTGGGGGTATAGGCGTCGTCGGAACGGATCTTGCGGTCGGCCGTGTAGCGGTTGACCATCGAGTCCATATTGCCGGCGGTGATGCCCCAGTACAGATTGGGCTTGCCCAGCGCGCGGAACGGCTCGACCGAGGTCCAGTCGGGCTGGCTGATGATGCCGACGCGGTAGCCTTGCGCCTCGAGCAGGCGGCCGACCAGGGCCATGCCGAAGCTCGGGTGGTCGATATAGGCGTCGCCCGTGACCAGGATGATGTCGCACGAATCCCAGCCCAACGTGTCCATTTCGGCGCGGGACATCGGGAGAAAGGGTGCAGTTGCACCGCGACTGGAGCGCTTGGCGACCGTCGCAAAGAGATTGGCTGGGGAGTTCATTGGCCGGCATTGTACCGGAAAACCATTTTTGGGGCAGCGAACCACCCCGAAAAATGGCTTAAAATCAATGACTTGTGGCTAATTCGCCTACGTCAGATGCCCATATTCGACAGGATTTGCCCCAGTTCACGCAGGCCGGACTCGACACGCGGGTGGCGCGCGGCGAAGCGCGCCGCCAGTTCCTGGGTGCGCGAACCCAGGCCATAGGTGTTGGCATCGAGCTGCTGCTCGGCGCGGCGCTCCAGCACTTTCTCGATGTCGCCATCGAGCTGGCGCAGCAGGGTTTCCAGTTCGACATCGGTGTCGCCCGTTTCTTGCAGTTCGCGGTGCAGGGCTTTCAGGCGTGCCTTCAGGTCGGCATCGTGTTCGGGTTGCATCGTGGTCTCCGGTGTTGGCTCGATTTCATTGTAAGCCATGGGGGGCGGGAGCAGGAACACGGCTGTATGGCTCGGTTGGCGATTGTGGCTGTGCAAATGAAATTGGGCTCCCGCCAAGGCGCCCGGCGAGGGCGGGAGCGACGTGCATGAGTTATTGGCCAAAGAGCTGCAGTCAACTCTTCCCCACCCTCAAACAACGTCGCTCCCACGGAGGTGGGAGCCCAAGTTTTCAACCAACTACCTGCGCCAATCGCAACCCGCGACCGGCGCACACCAGCATCACTCGCCAGTCAAACCACGACGCTCCAGCAGCGGCTTGATATCCGCATCCTTGCCGCGGAAGTTGCGGTACATCTGCATCGCATCCAGCGTGCCGCCGCGCGACAGCAGGGTCTTGCGGAAGTGGTCGCCGTTCTTGCGGGTCAGGCCGCCGTTGGCCTTGAACCACTCGACGGTGTCGGCGTCCAGCTTCTCTGCCCACAGGTAGCCGTAGTAGCCGGCCGAGTAGCCGCCCGAGAAGGTGTGCGAGAAGTAGGCGCTGCGGTAGCGCGGCGGCACCAGGGCGAAGTCGACGCCGGCCTTCTTGAGCGCTTCAGCCTCGAAGGCCAGCACGTCCTGCGGGATCTGGTTCGGGGCCAGCTGGTGCCAGGCCTGGTCCAGCAGCGCCGCGGCCAGGTACTCGGTGGTGCGGAAGCCTTCGTTGAACTGCGACGAAGCCTGGACCTTGTCCAGCAATTCCTTCGGCATCGGCTCGCCGGTCTGGTAGTGCTTGGCGTAGTTGGCCAGCACTTCGGGCCAGGCCATCCACATCTCGTTCACCTGCGACGGGAACTCGACGTAGTCGCGCGGCACGCGCGAACCAGCGAAGCGCGGGTACTGCACGTCCGAGAACATGCCGTGCAGCGCGTGGCCGAACTCGTGGAAGGTGGTGCGCACTTCGTCGTAGGTCAGCAGGGTCGGCTCGCCGGCGGCCGGCTTGGCCACGTTCAGGTTGTTGGCGATGACGGGGCGGGTAGCAAGCAGCTTGCTCTGCGGGACCCAGGCATTGGCCCAGGCGCCGCCGCGCTTGTTCGAGCGCGCGTACGGATCGAAGGTGAAGATCGCCAGCTGCTTGCCGTCGACGTCGAACACGTCGAACATGCGCACGTCTTCGTTATAGCCCGGCAGGTCCTTGCGCTCCTTGAAGGTCAGGCCGAATTCCTTGTTGGCAGCGAAGAACACGCCGTCCACCAGCACGCGGTTGATCTCGAAGTAAGGACGCAACTGGCCGGCGTCGAAGGCGTAGCGCTGGGCGCGCACCTTGTCGCTGTAGAAGGCCCAGTCATGCGCCGCGGCCTTGAAGCCACCCTTCTCGGCGTCGATCACCTTCTGGATGTCGGCCGCCTCTTTCTTGGCGTTGTTGACGGCCGGCGGGGCCAGCTCCGCCAGCAGGCTGTTGACGGCGTCGGTGGTCTTCGCGGTCTGCTCTTCCAGGTTGTAGGCGGCGTGGTTCGGGTAGCCCAGCAGCACGGCGCGTTCGGCGCGCAGCTTGGCGATCTGCAGCACGGTCTGGCGGGTGTCGAACTCGCCGCCGCGGCTGCCGCGCGCCATCGATGCCGACAGCAGCTTGGCGCGGGTGTCGCGGTTGGTCAGCACCGACAGGGCGGCCTGCTGGGTGGTGTTCACGACAGGGATCACGAACTTGCCGTCCAGGCCGCGCTTTTTACCTTCCGCGGCGGCGGCGTCGATCGCCTTGTCGCTCATGCCGGCCAGCTCTGCGCGGCTGTCAATCACCAGCGCCGAGGCGTTGGCTTCCTTCAGCGTGTTCTGGGCGAACTGGGTCTGCAGGGCGGCCAGCTTGCTGTTGTACTCCTTCAGCTTCTCTTTGTCCGCATCCGACAGCTTGGCGCCGGCGCGCTCGAAGTCGTTGTTGTAGCGGTCCAGCAGGTAGGCCGATTCGGCGTCCAGCTTGAGGCTGTCGCGCTTGTTGTACAGGGTGTTGATGCGCTGGTACAGCTTGCCGTTCAGGCGGATCGCGTCGCTGTGCTGCGACAGCTTCGGCGCCATCTCGCGGCCCAGGGCGATCAGGGTGTCGTTGGTATAGGAGCCCGACAGGGTGCCGAAGGCGGTGCTCACGCGCGACAGCATGCGGCCGGCGCGTTCCATCGCGACGATGGTGTTCTCGAACGTCGGCGCGGCCTTGTTGTTGGCGATCTTTTCGATCTCGGCGGCGTGCTGGCGCATGCCCTCGGCATAGGCCGGGGCGAAGTGCTCGTTGCGGATCTTGTCCCAGGCCGGGAAGTTGAACGGCAGCGTGCTCTCTTTCGCGAACGGGTTCGATGCGTCGAATTTCGCGGAAGCGGCAACTGGCGCCGCGGCTTGGGCCGCTGGCGCCGCGTGGGCGATGTTCAGGACGGCGGCGCTCACGGCGGCGGCCAGCAGGAAGTGGGTACGTTTCATATTGTTTGCTTCTCGTTGTGAAGATAGTGCAGGAGGAAGCCGGCGCGGGGCCGGCCTCCTCACGTCATCAGTTCAGGCCGCGGCGTTCCAGCAACGGCTCGATGACCGGGTCACGGCCGCGGAAGTCGCGGTACATGTCGACCGCGTCCATGGTGCCGCCCTTGGACAGCACCTTCTGGCGGAACACGTCGCCGTTCTTGCGCAGCAGGCCGCCGTTTTCCTTGAACCACTCGCCGGCGTCGGCGTCCAGGCGTTCGGCCCACAGGTAGCTGTAGTAGCCGGCCGAGTAGCCGCCGCCCATGGCGTGCGAGAAGTAGGTGCTGCGGTAGCGCGGCGGCACCGGCGCGAAGTCCAGGCCGGCGTCCTTCAGTGCCTGCTTCTCGAACGCGATCACGTCGCTCGGCATCTGCTTGGAGCCCAGCTGGTGCCATTTCTGGTCCAGCACCGCGGCCGCCAGGTACTCGGTGGTGCGGTAGCCTTCGTTGAAACGCTGGGCGGCGCGCAGCTTGTCCAGCAGTTCTTTCGGCATCGGCGCGCCGGTCTGGTAGTGTTTGGCGTAGCTAGCCAGCACTTCGGGCCAGGCCATCCACATCTCGTAGACCTGCGACGGCAGCTCGACGTAGTCGCGCGGCACGTTGGTGCCCGAGAAGCGTGGATACTTCACCTTCGAGAACCAGCCGTGGGTCGCGTGGCCCAGTTCGTGGAAGGTGGTGCGCACTTCGTCCCAGGTCAAGAGGGTCGGTTCGCCGGCGGCCGGCTTGGTCAGGTTCAAGTTGTTGGTGATGACCGGCTTCTGGTTCAGCAGGAAGCTCTGGTCGACCAGGGAGCTCATCCAGGCGCCGCCGCGCTTGTTCGGACGCGCATACGGGTCGATGATGAAGATCGCCAGGTGCTCGCCGTTCTCTTCGAACACGTCGTACACGCGCACGTCGGCATCGTAGGTCGGCAGGTCGGTGCGTTGCTTGAAGGTGATGCCCCACAGCTGGGTGGCGGCGAAGAAGGCGCCCTTCTCCAGCACATTGTTGAACTCGAAGTAAGGCTTGAGCTGGTTGGCATCGAAGGCGTACTTGGCAGTGCGCACCTTGTCGCTGTACATGCTCCAGTCCTGGGCGGCCAGCTGGAAGCCACCTTTTTCGGCGTCGATCACCTGCTGGATCTCGGCCGCTTCTTTCTTGGCGTTGCGCACGGCCGGCGCGGTCAGGTCGCCCAGCAGTTTGTTGACCGAGGCGGTGTCCTTGGCGGTCTGGTCTTCGAGCGAATAGGCCGCATAGCTCTCGTAGCCCAGCAGTTCGGCGCGCTCGGCGCGCAGCTTGGCCAGTTGCAGCACGACGTTGCGGTTATCGAACTCGCCACCGCGGCTGCCGCGGATCATCGAGGTGGTGAGCAGTTTTTCGCGCACGTTACGGTTGGTCAGCACGGCCAGCGGCGCCTGCTGGGTGGTGTTCACCACCGGGATCACGAACTTGCCGTCCAGGCCACGCTTCTTCGCTTCCACGGCGGCCGCTTCGATCGCCTTCTCCGGCAGGCCGGCCAGCTCTTCGCGGGTGTCGACCACGAAGGCCGATGCGTTCACTTCTTTCAGCACGTTCTGGCTGAACTGGGTCTGCAGCGCGGCCAGCTGGGCGTTGTAGCCTTTCAGCTTGGCCTTGTCGGCGTCTGCTAGGCCCGCGCCGGAACGCACGAAGTCCTTGTAGTAGCGCTCGAGCAGGAACTTCGATTCGGCGTCCAGCTTCAGGGTGTCACGCTTGTCGTGCAGGGTCTTGATGCGCGCGAACAGCTTCGGGTTCAGGCGGATCGCATCGCCGTGGGCGGCGAATTTCGGCGCCAGGTCTTTTTGCAGCGCCTGCAGCGTGTCGTTGGTGTACGAACCGGTCAGCGTGTAGAACGCCGCGCGCACGCGCGTCAGCAGTGCGCCCGAACGCTCCATTGCCACGATCGTGTTGTCGAACGTCGGCGCGGCCTTGTTGTCGGCGATCTTCACGACTTCAGCCGCTTCCAGGCGCATGCCTTCGGCGAAAGCCGGCGCGAAGTGCTCGTTCTTGATCTTGTCGAAGGCCGGGTAGCCGTATTGCAGGGTGCTCGGCTTGGCGAACGGATTCGAGGCCTCCAGGGCCGCAGCCGCCGGTTGGGCGAAGGAGAAGGTGGCCATGGCGACGCTGGCTGCGATCAGCAGCAGTTGGGGACGGTTCATAGTGTCTCTTGTGCGTTGTGGGAAAGGTAGTGCGAATAGCACACCGCCCTCCTTCACTGCTCGTGGCAGCGAAGGAGGGCGGCGCGATATCAGTTTGCGGCAGGCTTGGTCTCGACCAGGCCGCGGCGTTCGAGCAGCGGTCCGATTTCCGGATCGCGGCCGCGGAAGTTGCGGAACAGGTCCATCGCTTCGGCCGTGCCGCCGCGCGACAGCAGGGTCTTGCGGAAGTGATCGCCGTTCTTGCGGGTCAGGCCGCCGCTTTCGGTGAACCACTTGACGGTCTCGGCGTCGAGGCGCTCGCTCCACAGGTAGGCGTAGTAGCCGGCCGAATAGCCGCCGCCCATCGAGTGCGAGAAGTAGCCGGTGCGGTAGCGCGGCGGCACTGGCGGATAGGCCACGCCGGCATCCTGCAGCGCCTTGGCTTCGAACGACAGCACGTCCGTCGGCACCTGGCTCGGGGTCAGCTGGTGCCAGCGCTGGTCGAGCAGCGCGGCGGCCAGGTACTCGGTGGTGCGGTAGCCCTGGGCGAACTTCTTCGAGGCGACCACCTTGTCCAGCAGCTCTTTCGGCATCGGCGCGCCGGTCTGGTGGTGCTTCGCGTAATTGGCCAGCACCTCGGGATAGGTCACCCACATCTCGTTGACCTGCGACGGATACTCGACGAAGTCGCGCGGCACGTTGGTGCCCGAGAACTTCGGATACTTCACGTCCGAGAACATGCCGTGCAGCGCATGGCCGAACTCGTGGAACGTGGTGACCACTTCATCGTAGGTCAGCAGGGTCGGCTCGCCGGCCGCTGGCTTGGGGATGTTCAGGTGGTTGCCGATCACCGGCTTGTGACCCAGCAGGTGCGACTGCGAGACGTATTCGTTCATCCAGGCGCCGCCCTGCTTGTTGCCGCGTGCATAGGGGTCGAAGATGAAGATCGCCAGCGGCTTGCCGTCGACGTCGAAGATGTCGTACACGGTCACGTCCGGGTTGTACACCGGCAGGTCTGTACGCTGCTTGAAGGTGATGCCGAATTCGCGGGTGGCGGCGAAGAACACGCCGTCGACCAGCACGCGGTTCAATTCGAAGTAAGGGCGCAGCTGGCTCTCGTCGAAGTTGAAAGTCGCGGCGCGCACCTTGTCCTGGTACATCGGCCAGTCCCAGGCCGCGACCTGGTACTTGCCACCCTCTTTGTCGATGACCTTCTGGATCTCGGCCGCTTCCTTCTTGGCGTTGTTGACCGCAGGCGCGGCCAGGTCGCCCAAGAGCTTGTTGACGGCGGCCGGGTTGCGCGCGGTTTCCAGTTCCTGCGAATAGGCCGCGAAGTTCGGATAACCCAGCAGCACGGCGCGCTCGGCGCGCAGCTTGGCCAGGCGCAGCACCTGCTTGGTGGTGTCGAACTGGCCGCCATGGGTGCCGCGTTCCAGCGAGGCCTTCATCAGGCGCTCGCGGGTAGCGCGGGAGGTCAAAAACGACAGGGCCGGCTGGCTCGAGGTGTTCACGATCGGGATCGCAAACTTGCCCTTCTGGCCGCGCTTGGCGGCTTCGTCGGCGGCGGCGCTGATCTGCGCATCGCTCATGCCGGCCAGTTCGGCGCGGGTGTCCACGATCAGGGCGGCGGCGTTCGCGCCCTTGAGCACGCGCTGCTGGAAGTCCGATTGCAGCGAAGCGATCTCGCCATTGAATTTCTTGAGCTTGGCCTGGTCGGCCTTCGACAGGTTGGCGCCGGCGCGCACGAATTCCTTGTAGTAGCGCTCGAGCAGGTGGACCGACTCGGCGTCCAGGCCCAGCGACGCGCGCTTGTCGTGCAGCGCCTTTACGCGCGCGAACAGTTTTGGATTCAGGTGGATCGCGTCGGAATGCGCCGCCAGCTTGGGCGACATCTCGCGGTCGACCGCGTCCAGCGTGTCGTTGGTATTGGCGCCCTGCAGGTTCGAGAAGGTCGCGTACACGCGCGCCAGCAGCTGGCCGGAGCGCTCCAGCGCCACGATGGTGTTCTCGAACGTCGGCGCGGCCTTGTCGTTGGCGATCGCCTCGACTTCGCGCAGTTCCTCGCGCATGCCGGCATTGAAGGCCGGCAGGAAGTGCGCGTCCTTGATCTTGTCGAAGGCGGGGTAGTTCAGCGGCAGGCTGCTGGGCTGGGCGAAGGGGTTGGCGGCGTCGAGGACGGGAGCGGCAATGGCTGCATGTGCCAGCGCGACGCTGGCAGCCACGATGAGCAGTTTTGGACGGATCATGAGGTCTTTCGCGAACACTAGGGAAGGTACTGCCGGGGCTGGCTCGACAGCAGTGCGCTAAAGATCATAGCAGGCTTGCAAGGCCACCGTAACAATTAAAAAGTATTGCAATGTATCAGCGGAGAGCCCCTGTGTTTACGGGCGTAAACACAGCGCTGCACGACGAAACGAAGGCTCAATAATGCGGGGGACGCTCGTTGAGCGGAGACTGGCCGGCGTCGCGCAGGGTGCGCACATGGTCGGCCAGCTTGGCAACCATCGCCTCGAGTCCGTCGATGCGGCGCTCTTGGCGATAGATGGTCTTGTTCAGCTCATCGAGCAGGTCTTCCTGCTGGGCGAGCTTGATTTCGAGACTGATGAAACGGTCTTCCTGGTTCATGGCGGCGGCATCCTGCGTAAAACAGGCATTATGCCAGCCGGGCCGCGCAGGGCGGCCCGGCATGTCGGCCATCAGCCCTGCCAGGGCACGAAATCGAGGCCCTTGCCGACAACGTCGATCACCAGGGCCTGGTTTTCCGGGCTTTCGGCGAAGTCGATCAGCATCTGGGCGCGACCGTTCTGGCCGATCATCTGCGACCAGTACAGCAGGCCGCCGGTATCCGGTTCGCGGTCCAGCACGTTTTCATAGAGTTTGTGGATGAATTCCTGGTCGGTCGGGTTCTCGCCGTACAGCTTCTTGAACTCGGGCTGGATCATGAACTCGGTGGCCACCTGGTGCAGCGAGGTGCCGTTATCCATGCGCCAGTTCCAGTAACCCAGGCCGGTTTCCTCGGCAGTACGGTCCAGCACCGCCTCGTACAGGCGGAAGATCTGCGCCGAGACCGTGTCGATCGCCTTCCAGCCATCGTCGAACTTGATGCGCTCGACGTTGAACAGGCCGTCGACCTCGCCGTTTGGCGCGGTCACCGTATAGCCCCAGGTTTCCTTCTTGAGCGCGTAGGCGTCGCGCGAACCGCTGTAGACCGCGACGTCGAGACCGGCGCCGCCATCGATGGCATTGCTGCCGGCATTGGCGGTGATGGTATCGGCGCCTGCGGTGCCGCCCTGGAAGCCGTTGTGGCCGATCGTCATCGGCATGCTCTGCTGGCCTGCGCGCGCATTGCCCGCATCGTCGAGCGAGACCACGGTGACGTTGTAGCTGCCGTTCGGCAGCGGCTGCGAGGCCAGCGCCCACTTGCCGTCGCCGGCGACGGTGGCGGTGCCGATTTTTGTGAAGTCGCCATCGCGGTACAGCTCGATCGTGGTGCCGGCTTCGCCGGTACCCGTGAACAGCGGACGGTTGCTGCCTGCCGCCAGGGCGATGTTCATCGTCGGGACCACGGGCGCGGTCGCGTCGATGTGGAACAGCACCTGGTTGCTCGCCTGCGAGACATTGCCGGCTGCATCGGTGGCGGTGGCAAAGATCCGGTAGTCGCGGCTATCCACGAAGGGATCCGTCGAACGGGTGCTCCACAGGCCGCTGCCATCGGCCTGGGCCGTGGCGATCAGCTTGTCGCCCAGATAGACCTTGACCGTCGAGTTGGCCTCGGCGCTGCCGTTCAGCAGCAGGATGTTGCCGGTGGTCGCGTAACCCTTGCCGTTCTGCGTCACGGCCAGCACCGGCGCCGCTGGCGCCGCCGTGTCCGCCAGTACATTGGCGCGCTCGACCGTCATGTCGGCGAACTGCAGCCAGTCGATATTGCGCAGGGTATCCGTCCCCTCCGCGCCCGACACCGTCAGTGCGCCGTCGCCCAAAGTGCCGAAGGTATAGTTGTTGCGGTTGCCGTTATAGACCACCGTATCGATTCCTGCTCCGCCGTCGATCATATCGTTGCCTCCATTACCTTGCAAAGTATCGTTGAATTGGGTGCCCACCAGGACGTCGTCCTTGTAGCTGCCAGTGATGTAGCGTCCGCCGCTGCCGTTGATGCCGAGCGCTCCGCGCAGGCCGTCGCCACCGTACAGCCAGTTGAAGGCGGCGATGTCATAGGGGCGGTAGGTGCTGTGCCAGCCGCCGAGCGAGTCGTAGGACATCAGCGTGTTGCTGGTATTGTTTTCGTTGCCGGGCAAGACGATCTGCGCTTCCGAACCCTCGCGGAAGGGGTGCTTCAGGCCCAGTGCGTGACCCAGCTCGTGCAGCAGGGTTTCATAGCCCTGGGTGCCCAGCGTCAGGTTCCCGGTAATGTGCTCCCACTCGGCATTGTCCAGGTACACATAGGCGTTCGCCGTGTACTCGGTCAGCGTGCCGTTCGAGGTCGAGCGGTAGCCGGCCTGCCAACTGCACAGCCCCGTCGTGAACCGTCCTTCGAGATCCATATTGGCCAGGTGAATCTGGGCCGCCGTCCCCGATCCCGTTTCACGGAATTCGATGCCGGTGATCTGCTGCAGATAGGTGAAGGCGGTGCGGGTCGCCGCCTGCTGGGAGACGCTGAACGTTTCCTGGCCGCTCTTATCGGCCTCGTTGCCCGAGTCCGTCGAAAAGGTGTAGTACAGGATGTTGGCGTTGGAATTGCTGAGGTAGTTCCAGTCGGGGCCCTTGTCCAGCAGGGCGTCGATGTGGTTCAAACCCGAGAGCGGGGTGGTGGTGATGTCGGAAACGGTGGCCATGGATCGGAAAAAGAACATTACGCTTGCCACACGGCAATTGCCGTGAAACTTTAGCTATCGAAAAACTCGCATTCGGGCAAGTATTTCTTGCTCGACAGTTGAAGTCAAATGCGATTTCAATCGTGCGCAGGTCTTGTCGATTCGCCAAGGCTTGCGCGCAACGTTCTATTTCCTATTTATTCAGGAACCGGCCGTGGTGTTGCCAATAAGGCTTTCAGGTTCGCCAATCTTTCTTTCGGGCTCAGGATTTCGCTTTCCATCGGCGCCGCTTCGCCGACGTCCAGCGCCATCTCCTTAATAAAGCGCGAAGGATCGCAATTCACCAGTTCGCCCGCTCGTTTCCTGCGCTTGCACCAGCTCACGTGCAAGGTGCGCTGGGCACGCGTGATGCCCACATACATCAGGCGCCGCTCTTCCTGGATGCGCGCCGCGATCGACTCGACCGAGGCGTCCGGATCGCCCTTGTGCGGCAAGATCCCCTCTTCCACCCCGACCAGGTAGACATGCGGATATTCCAGCCCCTTGGACGCGTGCAGGGTCGACATGCGCACCGCATCCTCTTCCTCGTCCTGGCCTTCGAGCATCGACATCAGGGCCACCATCTGGGTCAGCTCGAGCAGGTTCTTTTCCTCGCCGTCGCGGTCGCGTCCGCCACGGCCGCGCTCCTTCAGCCAGTTATTGAACTCGAGCACGTTCTGCCACTTGGCCTGGGCCGCGCGGTCGTCGAAATTCTCGTAGAGATAATGCTCGTAGTTCATTTCCTTCATCATGTCGTCGAGCACCTCGGCCGCATGGTCGCCGCTGCCCGACGGTCCCGGGCGGGTGGCGCGGTCTTCCAGCTCGGCGATGAACTGGCAAAAGTCGCGCAGCGAACCCAGCTGGCGGTCGGCCAGCTTGGCTTCGATGCCGCCCTTGCGCGCCGCCTCGTATAGCGAGCAATTCCACTGCTTGGAAAATTCGCCCAGCACTTCCAGCGTGGCCATGCCGACCCCGCGCTTGGGGGTCGTGACGGCACGGATGAAGGCCGGGTCGTCGTCCTGGTTGGCGATCAGGCGCAGGTAGGCGATGATGTCCTTGATCTCGGCCTTGTCGAAGAAACTCTGGCCGCCCGACATCGTGTACGGGATGCGCTCCTTGCGCAGCGCCTGCTCCATCACGCGCGCCTGGTGGTTGCCGCGGTACAGGATGGCGAAATCGGACCATTTGTTCTTGCGCTGGAAATGCTCGGACGAAATCATGATCGCGATCTGGTCGGCTTCCTGGTCGTCGTTCTGCATGCCCAGCACCTTGATCGGCTCGCCCAGGCCGTGCTCGGACCACAGCGACTTCTCGAACAGCTTCGGGTTGTTGCCGATGACGGCGTTGGCCGCCTGCAGGATGCGGGTGGTGGAGCGGTAGTTCTGCTCGAGCTTGATCACCTTGAGGTCGGGGAAATCGTCGCCCAGCGTTTTCAGGTTCTCGACCGAGGCGCCGCGCCAGGCATAGATCGCCTGGTCGTCGTCGCCAACGGCGGTGAACATCGGCTTCTTGCCCACACCCGTCACCAGCAGCTTGACCAGCTCGTACTGGCAGGTATTGGTGTCCTGGTATTCGTCCATCAGCAGATAGCGCAGGCGCCGCTGCCAGCGGTCGCGGATCGGTTCGTTATTGCGGAACAGTTCCACCGGCAGGCGGATCAGGTCGTCGAAGTCGACCGCCTGGTAGGCCTGCAAGGTCGCCACATAGCTGCGGTAGACGCGCCCGGCCATGGCCTCGTCCTCGTCGCGCGCCGCCTTGATCGCGTCTTCCGGGTCGACCAGGCCGTTCTTCCACAGCGAAATCGTGTTCTGGATACCGCGGATTTCCTGCTTATCCGTGCTCATCGCCAGGTCGGAGACGATGGTGTAGCAGTCGTCGCTGTCCATGATCGAGAACTTGTCCTTCAGGCCCACCCCGGCCGCTTCCTGGCGCAGGATCTTGACGCCCAGCGAGTGGAAAGTGGACACGGTCAATTGCTTGGCCTGCTTGGGCTGCTTGAGCAGCTTGCCGATGCGCTCCTGCATCTCGAGCGCCGCCTTGTTGGTGAAGGTCAGGGCGGCGATGGTGCGCGGGTCGTAGCCGCAATGCTCGATCATGTAGGCGATCTTTTGCGTGATCACGCGGGTCTTGCCCGAGCCGGCGCCGGCCAGCACCAGGCAAGGGCCGTCGAGATATAGCGCGGCTTCGCTCTGCGGCCCGTTGAGGCCGAATCGTGGTGCAGTGGACATGGGAATTATTTCTGGAGGGACAGGCAGCGATTGTAACAATCTGGCGGGCCCAACGGGCGATGGCACGCGCCGCCTGCACCGGATTGCAACACACCGGCCGGTGCAGGACCGATCGGGAGAGGCAGGGCATACTGGCGCGCAATCGAGTAACATGCGTTCTTTGCGGCGTGCGCCGCTGCGCCCCCAATTCTCTGGACATTTGCCCTATGAAATTCGAACATCTCGTTGAAATCAACGACCCGATGAACCCGCTGATCGATACCCTCACCCGCGAGCAGGTATGGCATGGCCTGGTCCTGCGCGCCGAAGACCCGAAGATGTTCATTCCGCACCTGGACACCAGCGAGATCGTCGAGCGCGAGGCGGGCGCTTTCCGCCGCCGCCTGACCTTCGGCGAGCTGGTGATCGAAGACCAGGTGTTCCTGACCCCGCTGCAGGAAGTGCGCTACGAGGTGCCGGCCCAGGGCGAGATCGCGGCCTCGAGCCTGCGCATGATCATCGAGGCGCCGACCAATGCCATGCTGCTGGTGCGTTTTTGCTACGACGACGGCACCGGCGAACACGCCGATCCGGCCAACGCGATGTATGACGAGTTCAAGAAGTCGGCCTATGAAGAAGCCGACCTCGACACGGTGCGCATCCTGCGCAAGCTGGCCAGCGAAGGCAAGCTGAACACCACGCTGCTGAACTGAGCGTCAAGTCCCCGGCTCGGTATCGGCCGGGTCGGTCTGGCTGTCGCCCTTCGACAGGTTGTTGGCCAGGTCGCGCAGCGCGGTGCGCACGCCCTCCTCGATCACCGGGTGATAGAACGGCATCTCGAGCATCTGGTCGACCGTCAGCCGCATCTGGAATGCCCATGACAGCAGATGCGCCAGGTGTTCGGCACGCGGCGCGATCATCTCGGCGCCCAGGAACAGCCGGGTGCCGTACTCGGCATACACCCGCAACATCCCCTTGTTCTGCAACATGACCCGGCTGCGGCCCTGGTTGGCGAAGGACACGCTGCCAACCGCGAACTTGCGCTGGCCGCCGGCGCACAAGGTCTTGTAGTTCTTGCCCAGGGTGGCGATATTCGGTTCGGTGAAGGCGACCGCGATCGGCGCGCGGCGCAGGCCCGGACGCACGTCCGGATAGCGGCCCGCGTTGTCGCCGGCGATCTTGCCGTGGTCGGCGGCGTCGTGCAGCAATGGCCGCTCGTTGTTGGCGTCGCCCGCGATGAAGATATTGCTGGTCCCGCATTGCATGGTGCGCGCGTCGAAATGGGGGATGCCGTCCGGCCCCAGCTCCAGGCCGGTGTGCTCCAGTCCCAGGTCGTGCACGTTCGGCGTGCGGCCGGCCGTCACCAGCACATACTGGAAGTGCTCGGTGCTTTCCTTGCCCAGCGCATCGCGCACCGTGAGCGCCACGTCGCCATCTTCCTTCTCTTGCACCGCCCCGACCACCTCGGTCTGGAAGGCGATGTCGAGTTCTTCCATCAAGACCCGTCCCGCGCAGCGCAGTACTTCGGGATCGGTAATGTTGGCAATGCTGCCGCCGCGCGCATAGAAGCGCACGCGCACGCCCAGCCGGGCCAGGGCCTGGCCCAGTTCGAGGCCGATCACGCCGGTGCCGATCACGGCCACCGAGCGCGGCAGGTCGTCCCAATAGAACACGTCGTCGCTGGTGACGATGCCGGGACCGACGTTCTCGAGCTGCGGCAGGCGCAGCGGCGTGGAGCCGGTGGCGATCACGATGCGGCCGGCCTGGATCTCGGTCTGGTCGTCGACCACCAGCGTGCAGGGGCCGGTGAAGCGCGCGCGGCCCTGCAGGCGGTCCTGCACCGGCATCGCCTCGATGCCTTCGAGCACGAAGCCGACGAAGCGATCGCGTTCGCGCTTGACCCGTTCCATCACGGCGCGACCGTCGATGCGTTTTTCACCGGCATGCACGCCGAATGGCGCGGAAGTGTCGATCACGTGGGACGCCTCGGCCGCCGCGATCAGGAGCTTGCTCGGCATGCAGCCGACCCGGGCGCAGGTGGTGCCGTACTGCCCGCTCTCGATCGCCACCGTCCGGGCGCCCAGCGCCTTGGCGGCGCGGTAGGCGGTCATGCCGGCGGTGCCGGTGCCGATGATGGCGACGTCCACGTTCAATTGTTTCATTACTGGTCTCCACTGCTGCGCTAATGACAGGCAAAACGATACGCTATTTTGCCGCTGCCGGTGGCGACATGCATCTTGCATGTCGAGCAACTTTACATGACGTTCGATACCGGAGACACACTTTATTAATTTCTCGTTAGAAATCAGTTGATTGCAAGAAGCCAAGGGCTCCGGCACGTTTGTTGCTCATCGATGAATTCCACAACCAGGGAGATCGTCATGAAAATTACTACTTTCAAGAAACTGCTCGTCAGCTTGTCGTTGCTCGCCTCGTCGTCGCTGTTCGCCGCGCCGATCACTGTCGACCTCACCGGCATCCAGAGTCATGGACTGTACGGCGACGCCGACAACACGGTCATCCTGCTCGACGTCGGCGCCAACTCGGTCGTCACCAGCGTCGCCTACGATTTCACCCTGACCGCTTATTCGCCGGGCTGGCTGGCGGACATGGTGATCGCGTTCGAAAATTCCAAGCAGACCGATGGGGTCTTCTTCACGCCGGGCATCAATGAGTGGTACCCGGGCACCGAGAGCTATTCGGGGTTCGCCGACCTGGTCGAGCTGGGCCTGGCGTTCGAAGTCGGCGTCGACGGCATCCTGCGCCTGGAATTCTTCGAAGACTTCGATGATCTGCTGGGAGTGGACGGCCAATGGGACTTCGGCACCATCACCTTCAACGTGGAACCGGCGGCCGGCGAAGTGCCCGAACCTGCGAGCGGCCTGCTGATAGGTGCCGGTCTCGCGATGCTGGGCTACACCGGCCGCCGCCGCGCCGCCGGCAAAAGCGCCGCCTGAGCAGGTTCCGGAAAGCTTACTTCCAGACGTAGACCCCGCCATTGTGTCCGTGCTTGGCATGGACGGTGCGGTCTACCAGCACCATCTTGTAATAAGTGGTCAGATGGTGCCAGGTCCAGTCGGTCGGGCTGCTGCTGCCGAAGCCATTCTTCATGATCCGGTTAGCCATGGAAAAATGCTGCCCGCGGCTCGCGCCGGGAATCTTGATCTTGGTTCCACTCAGCGTGATGCCGTAGTTGGCCTTGCCCGAACCTTTGTTCAACTGGACCTCGCTGCCCGGCTTCATCGGATTCTGCCAGACCTTTTGTTTATTGACCTTGCCGAAGTCGATGCTGCCAAGGTTGTCGAGCTTATAGGTGACGTCCTTGAAATTGCCGTGCGTATGGGTGGTGTACCCGGCCTGGTAACTCAGCGCGCCGGGCGTGCGTGCCTTCTGTATCGGCTTGCCGCCGTTCACGAGCTGCTTGAACTGCGTGCGCGTCAACACGCCTTGATTGAACCATGCCAGGAACAGAGAGGGGGTCGGTTGCGCATTTGCATTCCGCGCCAGGTCTTGAAACTGCTGATACAGCCCAGGGTGGCGCATGACCAGGGCCTCGGCCAGCGTCGTTTGCTCGTCAGACCCGATTTCCGACAACATCAAGTCCCCCGGATCGAGTTCCTCTTCCGGATTGTCACTACCCTGGTCCTCGGCGTGCTCGGGATCCCCCATCGGATCCTCGGGCAGATGCAGATGATCCAGCGTGTTCGTCAGTAATTTCTCGATAGTCCATGCTTGGTCGCTATTTAAAGCCTGGCGAAGTCCGGTCCTGGCGTCGTCGATCAATTCGACATTGCCGCTCTCGTAGACAATGGCGATACGCCGGTGCAGCTCCGTGGCGGCTTCCGTCATGCCGAACTGGTGGCCGAAATTCGCGAGCTCCTGCAGGGGATCGTTCCATACCTTTTCCCTCAACCCATCGTCGAGCGGACGGTGATGTCCGTCGACCCATACCGCCTGCGCGACTGCTGTGCCGCCCGAGGCTGCCTGGCGTGCCGGTTCGACGGCCGCGCCTGCCTGGGGCGCAGCCGAGAGTGCCCTCGCGCCCATCACATCCGCCTCATGCTCCAGGCCCGGATCGTCGTTCACCGCCACGCCGCCCTGCATTTGCAGGGTCGGCTGGACCCGTCCTTCGGCTTGCTGCACCAGGTGCCAGGCCTCGTGCGGCAAATGCCGCTCTTGCCCCGGCGCCACGTGAATATCGCGGCCTTGCGCATAGGCATGCGCGTTCAAGCGGGCCGGCGCAGACGAGTTATAGTGAACGTTGACGTCGCTTAGATCGTGTCCCGACAGCGACTCGACGCCCGACTTGAGCCCGTCAGGCAGGCCAGTGCGGTTGACCGCCACAGCGGCGACGTCCTGCGCCAACTGGGCCGTGCCCTGGCCCTGCACGGCGCCACGCCCGGCCTGCCGGTTCCCGAACAGTTGCGCGACCAGTGCGCGCTGGGCAGTCATACGCGGGCTGTTGTCGATTGTGTCGGCGAACGCGCCGGCGTTCGCGCGGTCCTGCTTTGCCTCAAGGCGCGGCTGTGCGGTCCGCTGGTCGACACTCGGTTCAGCTTTCATGCAATTCTGGAAATTATGGCAACCGCGACAAGTGGTGGAGCAAAGTACTTCATTTCCCTGAGGATATCAGCTTATTGACCAGAGTCAATTTTTGCGAATTACTTTCAGTCCCGTGCGCCACAACGCCGACCGCATCTCAGATATCGAGCGGATCGACCTCGAGCGACCACTTCACGCGCGACTTCATCGCCCGCAGCTCCTCGACCCAGACCCGCAGGAAGGCCTGCAGCGCGGGCCGCGAGCTGGACTCGACCAGCAGCTGGGCGCGGTCCACGTTGTGGACCCGGGTCATCGTCATCGGGATCGGGTCGTTGATCAGGATGGCGTCGCTCGGCAGGCAGTCGCGCGCCGCTTCCAGGAATTCGATCGCGATCGGCAGTTCCTTCGCCTCGGCGCGCAGCAAGGCCTGGTACATATAGGGCGGCAGCCCGGCTTCCTTGCGCTCTTCGAGCAGCTGGCCGGCGAAGCGCTCGTAATCGTGGCGCATCACCGCGCCGTACAGCGGGTGCTGCGCATACCTGGTCTGCACCAGCACCTCGGACGGCGCGCCGCCGCGGCCGGCCCGTCCCGCCACCTGCATCAGCTGGGCGAACAGGCGCTCGCTGGCGCGGTAATCCTGCGAGAACAGGGCGGTATCGGGGTTCAGGATGCCGACCAGGGTCAGCTTCTTGAAGTCGTGGCCCTTGGCGACCATCTGCGTGCCGATCAGGATGTCCACTTCGCCCCGGTGCACGCTGTCGAAGGCGGCTTGCGCGCTGCCCTTCAGGCGCGTGGAGTCGGCGTCGATGCGCAGGATGCGCGCTTGCGGGAACAAGGCGTGCAGATGCTCCTCTACCCGCTGGGTGCCGCGGCCCAGCGGCTGCAGGTCCACGTTGCCGCAGGTCGGGCAGGAGCGCGGGATGCGCAATTCGAGGCTGCAGTGGTGGCAGCGCAGCCGGTGCTCGGGCTTGTGCAGCACCATGAAGGCGGTGCAGCGGGTGCAGTTGCTGATCCAGCCGCAGGCGTCGCAGCTGATCACCGGGGCATAGCCGCGCCGGTTCAGGAACAGGAGCGACTGCTCGCCGCGCTCCAGTCGCCCGCGCAGGGCCGCCAGCACCTCGCTCGTCAGACCGTCGCGCGCGCGGTCGCGTTCCATGTCCACCAGCCTGACTTTCGGCAGCACGGCGTCGCGCACGGCGCGCTCGCGCAGATCCAGCCGCTTGTACCTGCCGGAGCGCGCGTGATGCCAGGACTCGAGCGACGGCGTGGCCGAGCCGAGCACGATCGGGATCCCCAGCTGGTGCGCGCGCCACACGGCCAGGTCGCGCGCCGAATAGCGCAGGCCTTCCTGCTGCTTGTACGAGGGGTCGTGCTCTTCGTCGATCACGATCAGTTGCAGGTTCGGCAACGAGGCCAGGATCGCCAGCCGGGTGCCGAGCACGATGCGCGCCTGGCCGCTGTGCGCGGCCAGCCAGTGCAGCATGCGCTCGCCCTCGGACAGGCTGCTGTGCAGGGTGGCCAGCATCATGCCCGGGAAACGGGCCCGGATATTCCCTTCCAGCTGGGGCGTCAGGTTGATCTCGGGGACCATGATCAGGATCTGCGCCTGCGGGTCGCGCGCCAACACCCGGGCGCAGGCCTGCAGGTAGACCTCGGTCTTGCCGCTGCCGGTCACGCCCCACAGCAGCAGCGGCGTGAAGCCGTCGGCGCCGCCGATCGCGTCGGCCGCCTCCTGCTGGGCGGGGTTCAGCACCGGCATGTCGACCGCCGTCGCATCCTGCTGGGGGTCGAGCTTGGCCAGTTTCTTCAGGGCGCGGTCCAGCGCCACCGTCTTGGGCACCCGCAGGTTCTTGGGCAGGCCGGGCAGCGCCACCTCGCCCAGCGGCCGCTGGTAGTAGTCGGCGGCGAAGCGCGCCAGGGCGATCCAGCGCTCCGGCAGCGGGGATAGCTGGCTGCGCACGGCCAGCGCAGCCTTCAGTTTTTCGGACGGGACGTCGGTCCGGTCCTTGACCGCGACGATCAGGGCCATGATTTCGCGGCGCGCGAACGGCACCAGCGCCAGCTGGCCGGGCAGCGGCTCTTCGCCCGGCCGGCATGGCCAGCGGTAGTCGAAACTGCTGTTCAGCGGAGTATCGAGCACGACTTCGAGGAAGCAATGCGTGCTATCGGTGCTGGTTGACAATCTGGGCCCTGTGCAAATCTGTGGAAAACTTTGTGAATAGCGTGGGGCTTGACCCCATCAAAGGTTTACGTTAGATCAAGTCGCAATCGATAATTCTCTAATTCAAGACAATTTTTTGCTTATGAATCAATGGCTTGCATATTCGTCCTCAGACCTGTTAACAAGCTCGAGCGCTTTTTCCGCATTGTGCATAACTGGGGTATCCGGCGTGGAAAACTCGCTGCATTGCGTCACAAACTTAAGGCAATACTTGAAGAAGCGCGCTAAGTGCCGGTAAACCAAGCACTTTTCCCCATTATTAAAACGTCTGTTGATAACTTTGTGAACAAGAGCCGAATTTTGCTGAATTCTACTGGACAACCTTGTGGTGCAGGACGCACTCAGCACTAGCCCGAAGCAAAAAACGCTTATAAATCATCGCTTTACGCAGACTGAGAAGATGCTGAGATGTCCACAGGAATTTTTACCCACTTTTAGGAAGTTGTGAACAAGTGAGGAGCAAGACTGGCGGCCTTGTCAAGAGGGCCGCCATTCACGGGGGAAAATTCAGCCGGCGCGCTGCTTGCGGCTGAAGCTGTGGACTGCTTCGACCATCGCCGTCACCGACTCTGGCGGGGTGAATTGCGAGATGCCGTGGCCCAGGTTGAACACATGGCCATGGCCGGCCGACGGCGCGCCGTAGGCACTGAGCGAGCGCTCGACTTCGGCGCGGATCTGGTCCGGCTCGGCGAACAGGATGGCCGGATCGAGATTGCCCTGCAGCGCCACGCGGTCGCCCACCAGCGCGCGCGCGCGGCCCAGGTTGACGGTCCAGTCCAGGCCCAGCGCATCGGCGCCGATGTCGGCCATCTCGTCCAGCCAGATGCCACCGCCCTTGGTGAAGACGATGGCCGGGATGCGCACGCCATCGTGTTCGCGGGTCAAGCCGGCGAGGATCTTGCGCATGTAATCCAGCGAGAACTCCTGGTAGGCGCCGTCGGCCAGCGCCCCGCCCCAGGAATCGAAGATCATCACGGCCTGGGCGCCGGCGTCGATCTGGGCGTTCAGGTACTGGGTCACGGCCTGCGCATTGATGTCCAGGATGCGGTGCATCAGGTCCGGACGGCTGTACAGCATCTTCTTGACCGTGTGGAATTCACGCGAGCCGCCGCCTTCGACCATATAGCAGGCCAGCGTCCACGGGCTGCCCGAGAAACCGATCAGCGGCACGCGGCCGTTCAGCGCGGTGCGGATCGAGGTCACGGCCTTGAACACATAGTCGAGCGAGGCCATGTCCGGGACGGCCAGCGCGTTCACTTCCGCCTCGGTGCGCAGCGGACGCTCGAACTTCGGGCCTTCGCCGTCGGCGAAATACAGGCCCAGGCCCATCGCGTCCGGCACCGTCAGGATGTCCGAGAACAGGATCGACGCGTCCAGCCGATAGCGGTCGATCGGCTGCAGCGTGACTTCGGTGGCGTAGTCGGGATTCTTCGCCAGCCCCAGGAACGAACCGGCGCGCGCGCGGGTGGCGCGGTATTCCGGCAGGTAGCGACCCGCCTGGCGCATCAGCCACACCGGGGTGTAGTCGGTCGGCTGGCGCAACAGCGCACGCAGGAAGGTGTCGTTCTGGAGCGGGGCAAATTGTGGCATGGCTGACAATGGCGTTGGTAAGGAAACGGCTATTATCGCATTCTTGGGCAAACACTATAATGCTCGTCCGACCAAGGAAAGAGCCCAGATCATGACGATTGCCACCAGCAAACAACCCCTGCCCTGCGGCGCCTGGCCGTCCCCGATCAGCGCCGCGGTGGTCGCCGCCGGCGCGGTGCCGCTGGCCCAGCTGATGCTCGACGGGCCGCGCCTGGGCTGGCTCGAAGGCCGCGCCAGCGAGGGCGGACGCACGACGCTCATGGTGCATGACGCCGGCGGCACGCGCGAGCTGACGCCGGCGCCCTTCAATGTGCGCAGCCGCGTCCATGAATACGGCGGCGGCGCCTGCCTGCTGGCCGGCGGCGTGGCCTGGTTCTCGCACCATGTGGACAACCGCCTGTACCGGGTCGAGGCGGATGGCCAGCCGGTCGCCGTGAGCGCCGAGGGCACCGGCCACCGCTTTGCCGACTTCGTGCTCGATGGCGCGCGCCGGCGCCTGATCTCGGTGCGCGAGGATCACTCGGCCGGCGCCACCTATCCCGTCAATACGCTGGCCGCGATCGGCTTCGATGGCGTCGAGACCGTGCTCGTGGACGGCAACGACTTCTATGCGGCGCCGCGCCTGTCGCCCGATGGCCGCCAGCTGGCCTGGCTGTGCTGGGACCATCCGCGCATGCCCTGGGAAGGCACGGAACTGTGGCTGGCCGACGTGCTTGATGATGGGACGCTGGTGAACGGCCGCCTGGTCGCGGGCGGTGCGCAAGAATCGATCTGCCAACCCGAATGGTCGCCCGGCGGCGTGCTGCACTTCGTGTCGGACCGCAGCGGCTGGTGGAACCTGTACCGCTACGACCACGGCGTCGTGCACGCGCTGTGCCCGCGCGAGGCGGAATTCGCCGGCCCCCACTGGAGCTTCGGCGGTGCGCTGTACGGCTTCCGTTCCGAGGACGAGATCGTGTGCGCCTACGTCGAACAAGGCGTCAGCTACCTGGCAAGGCTGGCGGGCGGCAACTTGATTCCGCTGGAGTCGCCGTATGAAGAAATCCGCGAGCTGCGGGTGCAGGGCGACGTCGTGGCCCTGCTGGGCGGCGCGCCGACCATTGCGCCCGAGCTGGCGCGGATCGACCTGGAGCTAGGGGCCAGCGAGGTGCTGGCCCACTCGATCCCGCAACTGCCGGCCACCGGCTACCTGTCGGTGCCGCTGGCGATCGACTACCCGAGCGAGAATGGTCGCACCGCCCACGCCTTCTATTACGCGCCGGCCAATGCCGACCACGCGCCGCAAGACGGCGAGCTGCCGCCGCTGATCGTGATCGGCCACGGCGGCCCCACCGGCATGGCGGCCAGCACCCTGAAGCTGTCCACCCAATACTGGACCAGCCGCGGCTTCGCCGTGCTGGACGTGAACTATGGCGGCAGCACCGGTTTCGGCCGCGCCTACCGCAACCTGCTCAAGCACCAGTGGGGCGTGGTCGACGTCGAGGATTGCGTGGCCGGCGCGCGCCACCTGGCGGCGCAAGGCGTCGTCGACCCCGAACGGTTGCTGATCCGCGGCAGCAGCGCCGGCGGCCTGACCGTGCTGTCCGCACTGAGCTTCCATGACGTGTTCAAGGCTGGCGCCAGCTACTACGGCGTGTCCGACCTGGCCGGACTGGACGCCGATTCGCACAAATTCGAATCGCACTACAACCAGTACCTGATCGCGCCGCCGGAAACCGCCGCAGCGGTGTACCGCGAGCGCTCGCCGATCCACCATACCGATAAACTGCGCCGGCCGATGATCTTCTTCCAGGGCCTGGACGACAAGGTCGTGCCGCCGCAGCAGTCCGAGAGCGTGGTCGAGGCGCTGCGCGCGCGCAAGCTGCCGGTGGCCTACCTGACGCTCGAGGGTGAGGGCCATGGCTTCCGCAAAACGGACAGCGTGGTGCGCACGCTGGAAGCGGAGTTGTATTTCTACCTGCGCGTGTTCGGCATCCCGGTGCCGGCCGACCTGCCTGCGATCGAGATCGAGAACCTCGCATGATGGTGGAAGACGTTACTGCACGCCTGGACACCTGCACGGCGGAAGAACGCGCGCTGCTGGTCGTGCTGGCGATCGCGGGCGAGCCGATGGGCCGCCAGCGCATCCTGGAACATATGCGGGCGCTGGGCGTGGCGCTGCCGCTGGCGCAATGGGCCGATGAACTGGCGCGCCTGCGCGAGCGCGGCCTGGTGGTCGATATGAGCGAGCGCGGCGTCGCCATCGCTCCCGACCTGGCCTGGCCGGTGCTCGATGCGGCCCTCGACGATGGCCTGTTCGACAATGTGGCCGGCGCCTATGCCCAGGTGTCGACCGTGCGCCGCGACTGGCAGGGTACCCTGATGCTGCGCACCTACCGCCAGGGCCTGGCCCTGCTGCGCATCGCCCTGCTCACCGGGCAGGAGCACGACGTCGTATTCCCGCTGCTCGATGCCTGCCAGCGCTGCCACGAGTCGAGCTACCTGCATCCGCTGGTCGACGTCTGCGCGCGCCCCTTTGCCCCGGCCCTGATGGAACGCATCCATCCGCGCCTGCGCGAAGGCATCCTGCACATCCTGGTCATGCATGCGCGCAGCGAACCGGCGCTGGCGCCGGGCGTACGCGAGTACGCCGAGCGCCTGATACCGCGCAGCAGCCCCGAAAGCCCGCTACGCCGTTCGCTCGGGGAACATTACATCCTGTGCGGCCGCCTGGACGACGCCCTGGCGCTGGTGAACGAGATGAGCGACTCGCCCGGCCTGTTCCTGCGCAGCGTGGTGCAGGTGCTGCGCGACGATAGCGATGCGGGCCTGGCCGGCATCGATGCGTCGATCAAGCAGCTGCGCCGCGAAACCGGCAAGCGCAAGGCGGTATTCGACGGCCACTGTGCGCACATCGCGATGGCCGCCCTGCTGCGCAGCAGCGACCCGGGCCACCTCAAGCTGGCCGACGCCTGGCTCGAGATCGAGACGCGCGCGGTACAGCGGGCCGACAACGCGGTCTGGTTCCAGCTCGGCATGCTGCACGAGATCCAGCGCGGCACCGTCGACGCGGCACTGTTCGGCACGCGCAGCTGGGAGATGTCGCTGGAACCGACCGTGTTCCGCGCCCTGATCCATCACTGGCTGGCCCTGCCCACACTGAACGCGCAAGGCGCGCGGCTGGAAGACATGCTGCTGCAATCCGAGGCGGCCGGCTTCGACCTGTGGTCGGCCCAGCTGGCCGGCGTGCTGGCGCAGATGGGCCAGGCCGGCCACCTGGCACATGAACAACGTGCGAGCGAACTGCGGCGCAAGCACCGCCTGCCCGACATGACCGGCTGGTTCGCGCGCGAGGAACCGTGGGAACGCCAGCTCAATGCCCTGATCAACCTGCAGCCGGCGGCTAACGTGGAGAACGTACGCGAATCCAGGCTGGTCTGGCTGATCCGCTACGACCCGCACCTGGGCGTGCAGGAACTGGAGCCGCGCGAGCAGAAGCGCGATGCGCAAGGCGGCTGGAGCCGCGGCCGCGCCATGGGCCTGAAACGCCTGGCCGAGGAAGGCGCCCAGCTCGACTTCCTGACCGCGCAAGACCTGCAGGCCGTGAACGCGATCGCCGGCCGCCGCTACTACGCCGGCAGCGGCATCCGTTTCGAACTCGAGGTGCACAAGGCGCTGGCGGCCCTGGTCGGCCACCCGCTGCTGTTCTGGATGGATGCGCCGGGCACCCGGGTCGAGCTGCTGCCGGGCGAGCCGGAACTGCTGGTCAAGAAACTGGGCGACAAGGTGTCGATCGTGCTGAACCCGCCGGTCGAAGACAATGTTGGCGACGTCGTGGTCACGCGCGAGACGCCGACCCGCCTGCGCCTGGTGCACATCAGGGACGAGCATCGGCGCATCGCCGCCATCGTCGGCGAAGGCTTGACCGTGCCGATGGAAGCGGAACGGCGCGTGCTGCGCGCGATCGGCGCGGTGTCGTCGATCGTCACCGTGCAATCGGACATCGGCGCCAGCAGCAGCGATATCGAGACCGTGCCGGCCGACCCGCGCCTGCACGTGCTGCTGCGTCCCTACCAGCATGGCATGCGCATGCAGCTGCTGGTGCGTCCCGTGCCGGGCGGCGCTTATTATGGCCCCGGCGAAGGCGCGGCCAATGTGATCGCCGACGTTGAGGGCATCCGCACCGAAGCCCGGCGCAACCTGAACGCCGAACGCGAGGCCGAGCGCCAGCTGGTCGGCACATGCCAGGCGCTCGAACACGCGGAACCGGACCACGGCGAATGGCTGCTCGGCCAGCCGCTGCTGGCATTGGAACTGGTCGACCAGCTGCGCGCGCTGGATGGCGAAGCGATCGTGGTCGCCTGGCCCGAGGGCGAAAAATTCAGGGTCACCAAAAAGGCCACGACCAAATCGGTGCGGGTGCAGATCCGGCGCGAACGCGACTGGTTCGCGGCCAGCGGCGACGTCGTGATCGACGAAGGCCGCGTGATGAACCTGCGCACCCTGCTGGAAAAGATCCAGGAGAGCGGCAGCCGCTTCGTGGCCCTGGGCGAGAACGAATACCTGGCCCTGTCCGACGAGCTGCACCGGCGCCTGACGGAGCTGGGCGCCTATGGCGAACTCCATGGCGACGGCATCCGCACCCACGCGCTGGCCAGCTTCGCGCTGGACGAGCTGGCGCGCGAGGCCGGCCACGTCGACGCCGACAAGGCCTGGCAGGGGCACCTGGAACGCATGGCCGACAATGCCGCGTACCTGCCCGAGCTGCCTTCCACCCTGCAGGCCGAGTTGCGCGATTACCAGGTCGACGGCTTCCAGTGGCTGGCGCGCCTGGCGCACTGGGGCGTGGGCGCCTGCCTGGCCGACGATATGGGTCTCGGCAAGACCTTGCAGGCGCTGGCGCTGCTGCTGACGCGCGCCAAGGATGGCCCGGCGCTGGTGGTGGCGCCGACCTCGGTGTGCCTGAACTGGATCGACGAGGCCGCGCGCTTCGCGCCGACCCTGAAGCTGCACCTGTTCGGACCCGGCGAACGGGCCGCGACGATCGACAACGCGGGGCCATTCGACGTGGTCGTGGTCAGCTACGGCCTGCTGCAGCTGGAAGCGGCGCGCTTCAAGGGCCGGCGCTGGCGCAGCATCGTGCTCGACGAGGCCCAGGCGGTCAAGAATATGCACACCAAGCGCTCGCAGGCGGTGATGGCGCTGCAGGGAGACTTCCGCATGGCCGCCACCGGCACGCCGCTGGAAAACCACCTGGGAGAATTATGGAACCTGTTCCGCTTCATCAATCCGGGCCTGCTGGGCAGCGCCGACCAGTTCCAGCTGCGCTTTGCCGGCCCGATCGAGAAGGCGCAGGACAAACGCGCCGAAGCCGGCGCTAGATCCCGCCTGCGGCGCCTGACCGCACCCTTCATCCTGCGCCGCACCAAGGCGCAAGTGCTGTCCGAGCTGCCGCCGCGCACCGAGATCGTGGTCCCGGTGGAACTGAGCGCCGAAGAAAACGCGCTGTATGAATCGCTGCGCCGCCAGGCCCTCGACAAGCTGGCCGCGCTCGAAGCGCCGGAGGGGCAAAAGGCGATCGAGATCCTGGCCGAGATGATGCGGCTGCGCCGCGCCTGCTGCAATCCCGAGCTGGTGGCGCCCGGCGCCGGCATCGCCAGCAGCAAGCTGGCGACGTTTGCACGCCTGACCACCGACCTGCTCGAGAACCGGCACAAGGTGCTGGTGTTCAGCCAGTTCGTCGATCACCTGACCCTGATCCGCCAGTATCTCGACGCGCAGGGCATCGCCTACCAGTACCTGGACGGATCGACCCCGATCCAGGAGCGCAAGCGCCGCGTGGATGCCTTCCAGGCCGGCGAGGGCGACCTGTTCCTCATCAGCCTGAAGGCGGGCGGCGTCGGCATCAACCTGACGGCGGCCGACTACGTGATCCACATGGACCCGTGGTGGAACCCGGCGGTCGAGGACCAGGCGTCGGATCGCGCCCACCGCATGGGCCAGCTGCGGCCGGTGACCATCTACCGCCTGGTCGCGCGCGGCACGATCGAGGAAGGCATCGTCGACCTGCACCGCCACAAGCGCGACCTGGCCGACAGCCTGCTCGAAGGGACCGAGATGGCGGCGCGCATGTCGCCGGGGGATATGCTGGAGATGCTCAAGGCGGGGCTGGGACGCTGATTTGCATTTCATTCAACGTTGGCATTCATGCGTGTCGGAATGTTTCAGCTGCCCGCAAATGATGCAATTAGTGCTAATCTGCACGCCTTCGCGCCTGCCGCGAGCCAAGACATCTCCTTAGTTACAGGGCTGAATACGATGATGAAAACGAAAATCGCGCTGGCGGCCTTGCTGGCGTGTTTCGCGCTGACGCCGGCCGTCGCCGCCACCTCCAAGCCAGCCAAGGGCAAGGCCAAATCCTCGAAGGTCGTCAAGAAGAAGACTTCCAGCAAGGGCAAGAAGGCCCTGGTCGGCGCCGCTGCCGTCGGCGCCGGCGCTGCCGCCGCAGGTGCTGCCAGCGCGAACGCCGCCGAAGCACGCCTCGACCGCCGCATGTCGACGCTGAGCATGCAATACCTGACCGCCCTGTGGCGTGTGGATCCCGAAGGCGGCATCTATGTAGGCAAGTTCGACAACGCCGCCAACCTCACCATTCCGGATGCCGACACGCGCGCCAGGCAGCTGGCCTTCGCCAACGAGTGGCTGGAAAAATTCGGCAAGCTCGATCCCAAACAGCTGTCGCCGCGCTACCGCACCGACCTGGCCCTGCTGGTCAACAAGCTCGAGAAGGACCGCTGGCGCCTCTCCACCTGGCGCGAATACGAGTGGAACCCGTCGCAGTACAACGTCGCCGCGCCGCTCGACCTGATCCTGAACACCGACTACGCGGCCAAGCCGCAGCGCCTGCGCACCATCCTCAAGCGCCTGGCCGACGTGCCGGCCTATTACGCGGCGGCGCAGGCCTCCATCACCAACCCGACGCGCGAGCACACCCAGCTCGCGATCGGCCAGGCGCCGGGCACGATGGCCGTGCTGGCCGACCTGGGCCGTGCGGCCCAGGAATCGATATTGACGGCGCAAGAGAAGGCGATCTTCGCCCAGCGCATCGCCAACGCCGGCAGCGCGGTGCTGGGCTACGTCGACTTCCTGAGCGGTGTCGAGAAGCGCCAGGCGGCCAGCGGCCAGGCGCGTCCCTTCCGCGCCGGCAAGGCGCTGTACGAGCAGAAGTTCGCGCTCGACATCCAGTCGTCGTCCAGCGCCGAAGAGACCTTCCGCAAGGCCCTGGTCACGCGCGAAGAACTGCTGTCGCATATGGACCGTATCTCGGACGAGCTGTGGCCGCGCTATATGGCGGGCGTGAACAAGCCACAGGACCGCTTCCAGAAGATCGGCATGATGATCGACAAGTTATCAAGCCGCCACGTCGCGCGCGAGAACTTCTTCGCCGAGATCCGGCGCCAGATCCCGCTGCTGCAGGACTGGGTGATCAAGCACGACCTGCTGACCCTGGACCCGAGCAAGCCGCTCGAGGTGCGCGAAACGCCGATGTACCAGCGCGGCGTGGCCGGCGCGAGCATCGACGCGCCGGGCCCTTACCGCTCCAAGGACAAGACGTATTACAACGTCACGCCGATGGACAACCTCACGCCGGAACAGGCCGAGAGCAGCCTGCGCGAGTACAACGAGTGGATCCTGCAGATCCTGAACATCCACGAGGCGATCCCCGGCCACTACGCGCAGCTGGTGCATGCCAACCGCTCGCCTTCCTTGATCAAGTCGCTGTTCGGCAATGGCGCCATGGTCGAAGGCTGGGCCGTGTATGGCGAACGCATGATGCTCGAATCGGGCTACGGCGACAACGCGCCCGAGATGTGGCTGATGTACTCGAAGTGGAACCTGCGCAGCGTGACCAACACCATCCTCGACTACAGCGTGCATGTGAACGGCATGGGGCAAGAGGCGGCGATCGACCTGCTCACCCGCCAGGCCTTCCAGACGCGCCAGGAAGCCGACGAAAAATGGCGCCGCGTGACCCTGACCTCGGTGCAGCTGACCAGCTACTTCAGCGGCTACCACCAGATCATGGAATTACGCGAACGCCGCAAGCAGCAGCTGGGCGAACGCTTCAAGCTGAAACAATTCCACGACCAGTTCCTCAGCTACGGCAATGCGCCGGTCAAGATGATCTCGGAACTGATGCAATAACCCTCTCTGCATGGCCGCCCTGGCCGTGCAAAAACGCACAAGCGGCGTGCTCGCGCGCCCGCTTGTGCGCCCCGTCTCCCGAACTATGATGAATGTGGCAGGCCGTCCCCGGCCAGCCCACGACAATCATATTCGGAGACACGCATGCAGCCCTTCCACCAACGAGCGGCGCAAGCCGCGATCTGCCTGGCGCTCTGCGCGCCGTTCACTTCTTCCCTCGCACAAACCCCGGTCCAGGCCGGCCCCGGCGCCTGGAGCGCCAACCAGGTCTGGGCCAACGACACCACCCACGGCGGCGCCCTGGGCGGCTACTACTACTGGCCGGCCACGCCGCCGGTCCTGGACAACAAGCGCGCGCTGGTGCTGGTGCTGCACGGCTGCGCCCAGACCGCCGGCGGCGACGTGATCAACGGCAGCGGCGACGCCGGCTACAACTGGAAGGCGGTAGCCGATCAGTACGGCGCGGTGATCCTGGCGCCGAACGCCACCGGCAACGTCTACGGCACCCACTGCTGGGACTGGGCCGCCACCAATCGCAGCCGCTCCTATGGCCACACCGCGGTGCTGCTCGACCTGATCAACCGCTTCCTCTCCAACCCGCAGTACGCGATCGATCCGAAACAGGTGTACGTGGCCGGACTGTCCTCGGGCGGCGCCAAGGCCATGGTGCTGGGCTGCACCGCGCCCGAGGTCTTCGCCGGCCTGGGCCTCTCCGCCGCACCGCCGCCGGGCGTGACCACCGGCCAGATCTCGCTGGTCCCATCGGGCTACAGCGCGACCACCGCCGCCAATGCCTGCTCGGCCATGGCCGGCAGCGCATCCGGACATTTCGCAACCCAGGTCACCGGCGTGATCTGGGGCACGAGCGACTACACGGTGGCGCAAGCCTATGGCCCACTGGACGCCGCCGCCATGCGCCAGGTGTATGGCGGCGCCTGGATGCAGGGCGCGGCGGTGACCGTGCCGGGCAGCGGCAGCAATGTGGAATACACGGACGCGAACGGCAAGGTGCGCACGTCGCAGATCACGGTGACAGGGCTAGCCCACGCCTGGCCGGCCGGCGCCGGCGGCCAGAACGCCAACTACGTGAATGCGACCCGCGTGAACTACCCGGCCTTCATCATGGATTTCTGGTTCAACAAGAACCTGCGGGTGTCGCAGGCGCCGGCGCCCGTCATGGCCTCATGCAGCGCCAGCGTGTCGGGGTCGACGGTCACGGTGAATGGCGCCGCCAGTTTCGCCGAAGGGTCGATCGCCGGCTACCGGGTGCTGCTCAATGGCCCGTCGCCGGTCGACGACGCTGCAGCCGGCAGCGGCGCGGCGTTCAGCAAGGCCTATGCGAACCGCGCCGACGGCAGCTATGGCGGCAGCGTGACGGCCATCGGCAATAACGGACAAGCGTCGAATGCCTGCGCCATCCCCGCCTTCCAGGTGGGCGCGGGCACGCCGCCGCCGGTGTTCACCTGCACGACCAGCCTGGCCAGCAACTACGCCCATGTGCAGGCGGGTCGCGCCCACGCGAGCGGCGGCTATGCGCTGGCCAACGGCTCGAACCAGAACATGGGGCTGTACAACACCTTCTTCACCAGCACGCTGGCGCAGACGGCGCAGGGCTATTACATCGTGGGGAACTGTCCGTGAGGCCGCGGCGCGGCAGTCACATGCGCAGCTGCTTCATGATCTCGCCCGCGATCCCGCGCAGCGGCAGGCTGCGCTCGACGCCGCCGCGCTTGACGGCTTCCTTGGGCATGCCGTAGACCACGCAGCTGGCCTCGTCCTGGGCGACGGTGGCGGCGCCGGCCTGCTTCATCTCGAACAGGCCGGCCGCGCCGTCGTCGCCCATGCCGGTCATGATGATCCCGAGCGCGTTGGCGCCGGCGCTCTTGGCCACTGACCTGAACAGCACGTCGACCGAGGGCCGGTGGCGGTTGACCAGCGGCCCGTCGACCACGTCGACGTGGTACTGGGCGCCGCTGCGCCGCAGCAGCAGGTGCTTGCCGCCCGGGGCCAGCAGGGCCTGTCCGGCGATCACCCGCATGCCATGGCGCGCCTCGAGCACGCGGATCCGGCAGATACTGTCGAGGCGAGCGGCGAAGGCAGCGGTGAATTTCTCGGGCATGTGCTGGACGATCACGATGCCCGGGGCGACCTGGGGTAGCGCCGTCAACACCTGTTCCAGCGCCTGGGTGCCGCCGGTAGAGGTGCCGATGGCTACCACCCGCTCCGTCGTCTGCGTCATGGGCGCCTGACCGCCCGGGGGCAGCACCGCATCGGCATTGAGCTTCGGCGCCGGCGCGCCCGGCACACCGGGTGCGCCGGGGGCTCGGGCTATCGACACCGGTGCGCTGCGTGCGCGCGCCGCCAGCACGCCGACGTTGGCGCGCGCCGCCGCCTTGACCACGCTCGAAAAGCTCTCGGTCGATTCGTTGAGAAATTGCTTGAGCCCGAGCCTGGGCTTGCCGATAGTGGTGACCGCGCCTGCCGCCAGCGCCTCGACCGTGGTGCGCGCGCCCTGCTCGGTCAGGGTCGAGCAGATCACGACCGCCGTCGGGCGCTCGGCCATGATGCGGCGCAGGAAGGTCAAGCCATCCATCTTGGGCATCTCGATGTCGAGCAGGATGACGTCCGGCCAGGCGTTCTTCATCTTGGCCATCGCCAGGATCGGATCGGCGGCCACGCCGATCACCTCGATAGCGGGGTCGCTCCCCAGGATCTCGGAGGCGACCTGGCGCACGACCGCGGAATCGTCCACGATCATGACCTTGATACGGCGCGCCGTCACGCCCCAGTCCCGGGCTTGCGATAAACCGACGGTGCGACCGTAAGCAATTCGCCAGAGATATCGTGCAGGCTTTCCGAATGGCCGATGCACAGCACCCCGCCGGGGCGCAGGGTCGAGGCGATGCGGCGCACGACCTCGCGCTTGGTCTCCTTGCTGAAATAGATCATCACATTGCGCAGGAAGACCATGTCGAAGGGGCCAAGCCGCGGCAAGTCTTCGTTCAGGTTCACCTGGGCGAACTGCACCTGGTTGCGCACTTCTTTCGATACCAGCATGGTACCTTCCTGCTCGCCGGTGCCCTTCAGGCAGAAGCGCTGCAACATCGACGTGGGCACCAGCCGCGCACGCTCGAGCGGATAGTGACCGCGCCGGGCGCGCGCCAGCACGGCGGTACTGATGTCCGATCCCAGCACACTGTAGCGGGTGCGCTTGCCGAGGCAGTCGGCCAGCGTCATGGCGATGCTGTACGGTTCCTCGCCGCTGGAACAGGCGGCGCTCCACACGTGGAATTCGCGGCCCCGTTCCGAGGCTGCCAGCGCATACTCGCGTAATAGCTCGAAGTGACGGCCTTCCCTGAAAAAATAGGTTTCGTTAGTGGTCAGGAGGTCGACCGCCGTCTGGAACTCGCCCTCGGCCTTGCCGCTGCTGAGCAGCTTGAAATATGCGCCGTAGCTGGCCAGGCCGCAATGATCGAGGCGTTTGGCCAGGCGCCCGCTGACCAGCGCCTTCTTGGCGCCCGACATGCTGATGCCGGCGGCGTTGAAGATGAAGCGCTGGAACTGGGCGAACTCCTGGTCGCTGATGGCGGGACGATCCATGCGAGTCTATTCGGCGCTGGTGCCGGCCGCCTGCAGCAGCGCAATCTCTTCGATCGAGAACACGCGCGCGACGTCGAGCAGGATCACGAACCGGTCGTTGACCTTGCCCATGCCGGCGATGAAATCGGTGCGAATGCGGGCGCCGAAGCCGGGCGGCGGTTCAATGTCCTGGGACGCGATCTCGAGCACCGCGCTGACGCTGTCGACCAGGATGCCGACCACGTGCTGTTCGCCGGCTTCTTCGAGTTCGACGATGATCACGCAGCTGCGTTTGCCGATCTCGGCGCGCGGGCGGCCGAAGCGCGCCGCCAGGTCCATCACGGTGACCACCGCGCCGCGCAGGTTGATCACGCCGCGGATGCACTCCGACATCATCGGCACGTCGGTGACGCCGGAATACTCGATGATCTCCTTGACCCCCAGGATGCCGATCGCGAAGGTCTCGCTGCCGGAACTGAAGGTCAGGTATTGGGTCGGCTCCGCCTTGGGCGCCGCCGACTGCGTCGTTGCTGGTCTCATGCGCGGCCTTTAGAAGTTGGTGAAGGCGGCTTCATCGAGGTCGCCCGCAGCCGCCATCCGGACCGCGCCGGCACGCGCCGCGCCGCGATTGGCCAGCGCCGGCTTGGCTGCCGGGGCCTTGCGGCTGCGCTGGTCGCGCTGCTTTTCACCGGACACGGTGAAGAAGGCCATGGTCTGCTGCAGCTCTTCGGCCTGGCTTGCCAGTTCCTCGGCGGTTGCCGCCAATTCTTCCGAGCTCGATGCGTTCTGCTGGGTCGCCATGCTCAGCTGGCCGACGGCGGCATTGATCTGGCCGACGCCCGACGACTGCTCTTCGGAGGCGGCGGTGATCTCCTGCACCAGGTCGGAGGTCTTGCGGATGTTCGGCACCATCTCGTCGAGCAGGCGGCCGGCACGGCCCGCCAGTTCGACGCTCGAACTGGCGACGGTGCTGATTTCCTGGGCCGCCACCTGGCTGCGTTCGGCCAGCTTGCGCACCTCGGCGGCCACCACGGCGAAGCCCTTGCCATGTTCGCCGGCGCGCGCCGCCTCGATCGCGGCATTCAGCGCCAGCAAGTTGGTCTGGTAGGCGATGTCGTCGATGATCCCGATCTTCTGGGCGATCTGGTTCATGGCGCTGACGGTGGCCTTGACCGCTTCGCCGCCCTCTTGCGCCTGGGCCGCGGACTTGGTCGCCATGCCGTCGGTGACGCGCGCATTCTCGGTGTTCTGCGAGATCGAGGCGGTCATCTGCTCGATCGAGGCGCTGGTTTCTTCCACCCCGGCCGCCTGCTCGCTGGACGACTGCGACAGCGACTGGGCGGTGGCGTTGACTTCTTCCGAGGCGCTCGACAGGGCGTCGGTGGCGCTGTTGACTTCGCGCACGATGCTCGACAGGCGCTCGACCATCTGCTTGACCGCATACATCATGCTGGAAGCATCGCCCTTGCGGGTCTCGACCTCGACCGCCAGGTTGCCTTTCGAGACTTCGAGCAGGATGTCGGCCGCATACGCCGGTTCGCCGCCCAGGGTCTTGAGCAGGTTGCGGGTGATCAGGACGGCAACCAGGATCGACAGCAGCGCCGCGGCGCTGGACAGGACCACGATCATGCTCTTCGCGTCGTCGTAGGCGATGGCCGCATCCTTGGCAGAGGCGATCATCAGCTCTTCCTGGAAGGACGACAGCGCGCGCAATGCGCCGATCAGCGCATCGTTGGCGGGCGCGAAATCGTTCTTCAGGTAGGCGATGCCGCGGGCCTGGTCGGTGCGAGCGAGCTGGTACAACGGTTCATACTTGCCCGACAGGATGCGCCGCTTCTCCAGCGTATCCTTCATCAGGGCCCGGCCCTTCTCGCTCCCGATCATTTTCTCGATCTGTTCGAACAGTTCGGTGTTCGTGGCGCGATTGGCGGCGATGGTTTCCTTGTAGCGCTCGGCCTCGGCCTCGTCGACCGCCAGCAGCACGCTGCGCACCAGGCGGCCGTTGTCCAGCGTGCTCTGGATGGCGCTGGCCGCCAGCTTGGCCTTGACGTAGCGGTCCTCGGTGATCAGGACTGTTTGCTCGTTCATCTCCTGCATCTTGTTCAGGCTGATGATGGATTGTGCGATCAGCATGACCAGGACAATCCCGAACCCGAGCGCCAGCCGGGTTGCAACCCGCATACTCTTAAACATGATGGTATTCCTTCAAACAGGTAGGTGTAGTTGGGTGGGGGTGGGTGTTCATGCAGCAGCCGATTCGACTGGCTGCGCCAGGCGCGCGTTCTCGGCTCCCGCCTGATGGATCAATGAAGGCACATCCAGGATCAGGGCCACGTCGCCGCTGCCGAGGATGCTGGAGCCGCTGATGCAGCGCATATGCCGGAATACTTTGCCCAAGGGCTTGATGACGGTTTGCGATTCGCCCAGCAGGCCGTCGACCACCAGGCCGGCGCGCTGGCCCGCATAGCGCACCACGACCAGGCTCTGGCGGCTCGAGGCCGCGCCGTCGAGGGCGAACAGCTCGCGCAGCCGGATGAAGGGCAACACCGTGCCGCGCAGGTTGGCGTAGTCCTGGGTTTCATCGCTCCTGAACTCCACGCATTCTTCGACCATCTCGAGCGGCACCACGAACACCGAGCCGCCGACGGCGACCTGGAAGCCGTCGATGATCGCCAGGGTCAGCGGCAGGCGCACCCGCATCGTGGTGCCCACGCCCGGAGTGCTGTCGATCTGGATGGTGCCGCGCAGCGCGGTGATATTGCGCTTGACCACGTCCATGCCGACGCCGCGGCCGGACAGGTTGGTCACCTGCTCGGCGGTCGAGAAGCCGGGCTCGAAGATCAGCGCATAGACCTCGGCGTCGCTCAGGTGGCGCCCCTCCTCGACGATGCCGCGCTCGATCGCCTTGGCCAGCAGGCGTTCGCGCTGCAGGCCGCCGCCGTCGTCACCGACCTCGATCACGACAGTGCCGGAATCGTGATAGGCATTGAGCCAGATGGTGCCGTGCTCCGGCTTGCCGCGCTCGCGGCGCAGCGCGGCCGGCTCGATACCGTGGTCGATCGCATTGCGCACCAGGTGGGTGAGCGGGTCGGCGATCTTCTCGACGACCGTTTTATCGAGCTCGGTATCCTCGCCGTCGATCGCCAGTTCGATGTCCTTGCCCAGGTCGCGCGCGACGTCGTGCACCACGCGCTTGAAGCGCGTGAAGGTCGAACCGATCTTGACCATGCGCAGCTGCAGGGCGCTGTTGCGCACGTCCTCGACCAGCGAATTGAGGGTTGCACCGTATTCCTGCAGCTCGACGTTCTGCGCACGCCGCGCCGCCAGGTTGGCGCCGGCGGTGGCCACGATCAGTTCGCCCACCAGGTTGATCAGATGGTCGAGCTTGTCGGCGTCGACGCGCACGCTGTTCTTTTCCTGGCTGCGCCGCGGGCGGGCGCCTTCGGCCGCATCGAGGTTGGCCGCAGGGTCGGCCACAGGGTCGGCACAAGGCGCGAGGACAGCGGGCGCCTGCGCATCTGCGGCCGGCCAGCTGCCGCATTCCTGCAGCAGGGCCACCATCATGGCGCGCTGCTCGGGGAATTCATCGGCCAACGCGCGGTAAGCCGCCGGCGTGCTGCCGGGAGCCACGATGCGCAGGCGGCAATCGTCGCGCACGAATTCGAAGGCTCCCTCGATCGCTTCGCGGCTGGCGTCGCTGTGCAGGGCAATCTCCAGCCCCAGGTAGCAGGCCTCAGCATCGAGCTCGCCCAGTGGAGGCACCGCCTCCAGCACCGGCGCTACGTGAGCGACGGCGCCCAGGGTGGCGAGGTAGCGCAGGAAGGACATCGGGTCCATGCCGTTGCGCAGCACCTCGGAGCCGAAGCGCAGTGAGATATGCCAGTGGCCGCCACCCGGGACGACGTCGATGTCGGTGGCCGGCGCGGCAGGCGCTGCGGCAGCGGCGGCGGCAGCAGTGGCAGCGGGGTCGGCGTCCAGATACGCCGAGAGCCGCTGCCGCAGTGGCAGCCCGGCCACGGCCAGTGCCGGGTCTTCGTCCAGCTGGCCGGCCGCCACCGCATCGACCAGGTGCGCCATATGGTCGCGGCAGGCCAGCATCAGCTCGACCAGTGACGGCGTGAAGTCCAGCTGTCCGGCGCGCACGGCGTCGAGCACGCTTTCGGCGACGTGGGTAAAACCGACGATGTGGTCGAGCCCGAACAATCCGGCCGAGCCCTTGATCGTGTGCGCAGCGCGAAATACCGCGTTGATGCTGTCGGCCGACATCTTGCCCTTGCAGCCGGCGAGCAGCGCGTCTTCCATTTCATGCAGCAGTTCGCGGCACTCGGCGGTGAAGGTCTGCAATGCCTGTTCCATCGACATGGGGATTCCTTTCAGGCAGCACGGGCGATGGGAAGCCGCGGCCCCAGGCCGAGCAGCCCGATGGCTTCGACCACGGCGCCGCTGGCGTGCACCAGGGTCAGGCAGCCGCCCAGGGTGCGCGCCGTCGCCAGCAGCAGCTGCAGGCCGGCGCTGTCGATGTCGCCGACGTCGGCCAGGTCGAGTTCGACCGAGCGGACGCCGTCGATCAGCGCCAGCAGCGACGCGCGCGCCTCGGCTGCCTCATAAATAGTCAGGTCGCCGTCGATGTGGATCGACAGGCCGCCGTTGCCGTCCGGTTGGGAGGTCAGCTTCATGTCAAGGCAGGATCAGTTTCTGGACGGCGTTGAGCAGCACTTCCGGCTTGAACGGCTTGACCACCCAGGCGCGCGCGCCGGCGGCCTGGCCTTCGCGCTTTTTCTCGTCGCCCGACTCGGTGGTGAGCATGATGATCGGCAGGAAGCGGTATTCCGGCTGGGCCTTGACCGCCTTGACGAATTCGATGCCGTTCATTTCGGGCATGTTGACGTCGCTGACGACCAGGTGAACCTTCTGCTTGCCCAGTTTCGCCAGGGCGTCCTTGCCGTTGCTGCCTTCGACCACGTCGTAGCCGGCGCCGCGCAGGGTCAGGCCGACCACCTGCCGGATGGAGATGGAGTCGTCGACGATCATCACGGTTTTTGCCATGGTTTGCTCACTTTGCTAGGGGATGAAATCGGGGAACGCCGCTCAGAAGAACGTCACTTCGTCGTCGGCGTCGGCGCGCCTGGCGGCCGGGGCGTGGCTGACGTGCTCGTCGGCCATCGTGTATTTGCCGCTCAGCTCGAGGAGCCAGGTCTCGGCCGCGGGCAGCGGCGCCGATGCGTCGGCCGCCAGCCGCGCCAGCCTGGCGATGTCGGCGTCGACCACTTCCAGGATCTGGCGAATCCGGTCCTGGAACTGCAGCGCGACGATCATCTGCTCGACTTCGCCGCGGATCGCGCTGCCCTGCGCACGCATGGTGTCGGCGTCCTGGCCCAGGCCGCGCACATGGCCCAGCACTTCCTCGACCACGCCGCGCGAGGCGCCGATGGTGCGGCGGTCGTTCTCGTCGGCGTCGGCGGCCGACGCCAGGGTCAGCGTCATGGTGGCCGACATGCGGTCCATGCCCTTGGTGATGCGCGTGCCGATGTCGGCCGACACGTTCGACAGCTTGCGCACCTCGGCGGCGATGACGCCGAAGCCGCGCCCCATTTCGCCTGCGCGCGCGGCCTCGATGGCGGCGTTGATGGCGAGCAGATTGGTCTGGGCCGCGATCTTGCCGACTTCGCCGGCCAGGGACTTGAGTTCGGACGTCGCTTCCGACAGGGTGCGGACGTGGGTCAGGAGTTCGGTCTTGCTGTCGACCATCTGCTCGAGCCAGGACATGACCGGGTCGAGCTTCTGTTCGCAGGTCGCCAGGCGCTGGGCGCTGCCGCTGCCGGCCGCTTCCTGGCCGCTGCGGATGCCGGAAAAGCCGGCCTGTTCGAAGTGCTGCAGCAGCGCGCTGAAGCCGCCCAGCAGCTGGGCGATCGCGGTCTCGCTCTGGTCCTTGACGCTGCGCACGTGACGGCCCCAGACCGGCGCCACCTCGGCCACCAGCGGGGCCATGCCATCGTCATCCGCACTGGCGATCCCGGCCTCGGGCGCGGACGCCGGCGCCGCGGGCGCGCACCACAGGGCGGCGCCGGCCAGCAGGGCCAGGCCGCAGAACGACAGGGCGTCGAGGAGCGCCACCCCATCCAGCAGCGGCAGGGCGGCGAGCACGAGCATGCCGGCCAGGGCCAGCCTGTACCGGTGGGGGGTGATACTCGGCGCGGGGGGAAGACGGAAAGGCAGTCGCATGGCGGAAGACGAAAGGGACGCTTTCGTGAACATTCACATGCGAACAATTATGGAACGTACTATTTCCGTAGGACAATTCCTACTTAGATATATTTTCAATTCGTTGTCGTACGGCAACGATTCACGCTTATTTTCTTGATATTTTGAAATTTAAATCAAGAAAAAGTTGAAATCTTGCTACGCCGGCGGGCGCCGGCGTGGAAGTGGAAGAAGGTTCAGGCGGTTTCTTCCGGCGCGCGGGTGGCGCGCGCGAACATCGGCGCCACCAGCAGGCCCAGCTCATAGAGCAGGCACATCGGGATGGCCAGGGCCAGCTGGCTGACCACGTCCGGCGGGGTGACGATGGCGGCGATCACGAAGGCGCCGACGATCACGTAGGAACGGATCGCGCGCAGCTTCTCGAGGCTGACCACGCCCATGCGCACCAGGATCACGACCACCACCGGCACCTCGAACGAGGCGCCGAAGGCCAGGCACATCGACATCACGAAATCGAGGTAGTTCTCGATATCGGGCATGACCGCGATCGAGGTCGGCGCGAATTCGCCGATGAAGTGGAACACGCGGCCGAACACGAAGAAGTAGCAGAACGCCACGCCGGCGATGAACAGCATCGAGGACGAGATCACCAGCGGCAGCACCAGGCGCTTTTCGTGGGCGTACAGGCCGGGCGCGATGAAGGCCCAGGCCTGGTAGAACACCCAGGGCAGCGCCAGGATGAAGGACAGCAGCAGGGTGACCTTCATCGGCACCAGGAACGGCGAGATGACGCCGGTGGCGATCATGGTCGAGCCGGGCGGCATCGAGGCGATCATCGGCGCGGCGATCAGGTCGTAGATATGCGACGGCCCCGGCCACGCCATCAGCACGGCGCATACGATCGCGATCCCGATCGAGGCCTTGACCAGGCGGTCACGCAGCTCGACCAGGTGCGAGATGAAGGTGTCTTCGCCGGCGGCTTGCTCTGTCATTTAGAAGAAGGAAGAATTGGATTTGCTGGCGCTGCCGGGGCGGAACTTGCGCACCCGGGCGGCGCCCGACATCACATGGCGCTTGGTGCCATGGCGGTTCTTGTACCAGGCCGGGACGCTCGAGGTACGCACCAGCTTCTTGCGGCGGAAGTCCTTGGCCTTGCGGTCGATGTCGGCCACGGTCGGCGCGATCGTGTTGCCGGCGTCGTGAGACGCGCGGCCATCCCACAAGGCTTCGACTTCGTCGACGTGGCTGGTGACGGACGACTCGAAATCGCTGGTGGCCGATTCGACCTCGCTCTTGAACGATTGCGCCTTCTCCTGCACTTCCTTGTGCAGGTTGCGCAGCTCGTCGAGCTCGATCTCGCGGCTGACCTCGGACTTCACGTCGTGCAGGTAACGCTGGGCGCGGCCATACAGCGTCCCGGCCATGCGCGCCACCTTGGGCAGCTTTTCAGGGCCGATCACGATCAGGGCGACCACGCCGATGATCGCGATTTTCGACAGTCCAAGATCGATCATGGAACTCGCGGCTTACAGGCGGGTCTTGTCGCGGGCTTCCACGTCGATGGTCGACTTGTCGGCCACCTGCTGGGCCGGCTGGGCTGGCGCCGCCGGATTCGCTTCTGCAGCTTTTTCTTCGTCGCCCTTCACGCCGTCCTTGAAGCCCTTGACGGCCTTGCCCAGGTCGGAACCCATATTGCCGATCTTCTTGGTGCCAAAGATCAGCATCACGACCACCAGCACGATGACCCAGTGCCAAATACTCAAACCACCCATGTTGTTCTCCTAGCAAGGCGCATGCGCCTGAAAAAATCGGTGAAAGCGTCTACCTCAGTATACGCGATGCGGGGGCACTCTGCCCCCCTGAAACTTAGTCCTGGCTTATAGGCCCAGTCCGCGCCACGGACGCGGACCGCCGTACATATGCAGGTGCAGGTGATATACCTCCTGCCCGCCATCCGGACCGGTATTGATCAGCGTCTTGAAGCCGCCGTTCTGCTTGCCGTCGGCGCCGGTCTTGACGTCAATACCATTCTCTTTTGCAAGCTTCGGCGCCAGCGCCAGCATCTTGCCCAGCACCGACGTGTGTTCCTCGGTGCAGTCGGACAAGGTGGACACGTGCTGCTTCGGAATCACCAGCAGGTGCACCGGCGCCGCCGGGTTGATGTCCTTGAATGCCAGCACGTCCTCGTCTTCATAGACGACGGCGGCCGGAATCTGCTTGGCGACGATCTTGCAAAAAATGCAGTTATCCATCTTGTCTCCAGATTATTACAACTTTTCAAGGACTTACCGACCCATGAAGCCGAGGCATCGTATCAGCGCCACGTGACATCGCTATGACGGCAAGAAACCGATTATGACACCGGAAGGGGCGCGACGCACAGTGAGCAGGTGCTCACTTGCAGCGCATCCGGAATATTATTCCTTGCGTGCAGCTTTTTCGGCAATACCGGACACGCCTTCGCGCCGCGCCAGCTCGTCCAGCACCTGTTGTGGGGTGAGGTCGAACTTGGCCAGCAACACCATCGAATGGAACCACAGGTCGGCGCATTCATACAGCACCTTCGATGGATCGTTCGCCACGCGCGCATCCTTGGCGGCCATCACCAGCTCGGTGGCTTCCTCGCCGATCTTCTTGAGGATGGCGTCGTCGCCCTTGGCGAACAGCTTGGCGACATACGAGGTCGCAGGGTCGCCGCCATGTTCGGGCTTGCGCGATTCGATCACGGCCGCGACACGGGCCAGGGTAACGCTCATGGGGTCTTCTTCTTGTCCGGGGAATAAATGGTGTCGGGATCCTGAAGCACCGGTTCGACGCTGTGCCAGTCGCCATTATCGTACTTCTGGAAGAAGCAGGAATGGCGGCCGGTATGGCAGGCGATGCCGCCCACCTGCTCGATCTTGAGCAGGACCACGTCTTCGTCGCAATCGAGGCGGATCTCGCTCACCTTCTGGATGTGGCCGGACTCTTCGCCCTTGTGCCACAGCTTCTTGCGCGAACGGCTCCAGTACACGGCTTCGCCCGTCTCGACGGTGCGCGTGAGCGCTTCGCGGTTCATCCAGGCGAACATCAGTATGTCGCCGGTCGCCGCTTCCTGGGCGATCACCGGCACCAGGCCGTGCTCGTCCCAGCGCACCTTGTTGAGCCATTTGGCATTGGTAGGCATGTGGCGTCCTTAATCGAGGCGCATCGGGATGCCGCGGTCAAACATGAAGCGCTTGGCCTCGCCGACCGTGTGCTGCCCGTAGTGGAAGATGCTGGCGGCCAGCACCGCATCGGCATGCCCTTCGAGCACGCCGTCGGCCAGGTCCTTCAGGCCGCCGACGCCGCCGGAAGCGATCACGGGGATGCCCACGGCGTCCGAGACGGCGCGGGTCAGGCCCAGGTCGAAGCCGATCTTGGTGCCGTCGCGGTCCATCGAAGTGAGCAGCAACTCACCGGCACCGAGGCTCTCCATCTTGCGCGCCCATTCCACCGCGTCGAGACCGGTGGCATTGCGGCCGCCATGGGTGAAGACTTCCCATTTACCGGGACCGGTTTGCTTGGCGTCGATCGCCACCACGATGCACTGCGAGCCGTGCTTGTTGGCGGCGTCGAACACCAGTTGCGGATTGGTGACGGCCGAGGTGTTCATGCTGACCTTGTCGGCGCCGGCATTGAGCAGGCGCCGCACGTCCTCGACCTTGCGCACGCCGCCACCGACGGTGAGCGGGATGAACACGGTCGAGGCGACGGCTTCGATGATCGGCAGGATCAGGTCGCGATTGTCGCTCGAGGCGGTGATGTCGAGGAAGGTGATCTCGTCGGCGCCCTGCCCGTCGTAGCGGCGCGCGATCTCGACCGGGTCGCCGGCATCGCGCAGCTCGGTGAAGTTGACGCCCTTGACCACGCGGCCACCGGTGACGTCGAGGCAAGGGATGATGCGTTTGGCTAGCATAGTCGTTCTCTGCGTTAACCCAAAAACCGTCATCCCCGCGAAGGCGGGGACCCAAGTTTTACGCATAGTGGAAATGCATTCAGTACCACTGAGCATGCAACCTTGGGTTCCCGCCTGCGCGGGAACGACGTATTCAGGTCTGCGCCCCTTCCGTCAGTTCATCGGCGCGGTCCTGGGCCGAGGCCAGGTCGAGCGTGCCTTCGTAGATCGAGCGGCCGCAGATCACGCCTTCGATGCCTTCGTCCTGCACCGCGCACAGCGCTTCGACGTCGGCCAGCACGTGCACGCCGCCCGAGGCGATCACGGGGATCTTCACCGCGCGCGCCAGCTTGACGGTCGCCTCGATGTTCACGCCGGCCATCATGCCGTCGCGGCCGATGTCCGTGTAGATGATCGATTCGACGCCATAGCCTTCGAACTTCTTGGCCAGGTCGATGACTTCGTGGCCCGACATCTTGCTCCAGCCGTCGGTCGCGACCTTGCCGTCCTTGGCGTCCAGGCCGACGATGATGTGGCCCGGGAACGCGCCGCAGGCGTCGTGCAGGAAGCCCGGATTCTTGACCGCGGCGGTGCCGACGATGATGTAGCTGATGCCGTCGTCCAGGTAGCGCTCGATGGTGTCGAGGTCGCGGATGCCGCCTCCCAGCTGGACCGGGATCTCGTCCAGGCCGTTGTCTTCGGCGTATTCCTGCACTACCTGCAGGATCGATTTGATGGCGCTCTCGTTCTTCGGTTTGCCCGCGAATGCGCCGTTCAGGTCGACCAGGTGCAGGCGCCGCGCGCCCTTCTTGAGCCAATGCAGCGCCATGTCGGCGGGATCTTCGGAAAACACGGTGGCGAGGTCCATATCGCCTTGTTTCAGGCGAACGCAGTGACCGTCTTTCAGGTCGATGGCGGGGATCAGCAGCATGGTCGTTGTCGGTTGGTTGACGGATTAAATCGGAGACGCGGAATCAAGGATTCCAGTGGATGAAATTGCGGTACAGGCGCAGCCCGGCGGCGGCGCTCTTTTCGGGGTGGAACTGGGTGGCGACGATATTATCGCGGCCGACGGCGCAGCAGAACGGGCTGCCGTAATCGGTCTCGCCGATCACGTCGTCGGCGTTCCCCGGCGCCGCATAGTAACTATGCACGAAGTAGAAATAGCTGCCGTCCTCGACGCCTTCCCACAGCGGGTGGGGGCGCGCCTGGCGCACCCGGTTCCAGCCCATCTGCGGGACCTTGAAGCGCGAGCCGTCGGCCTGCAGTTTGCCGTCCAGCTGGAACCGCACCACCTTGCCGGGCAACAGGCCCAGGCCGGGAGTGCCTTCGTTCTCTTCGCTCTCCTCGAACAGCATCTGCTCGCCCACGCACACGCCCATGATCGGACGGGTTTTGGCGGCGCGCAGCAGCGCGTCTTCGAGACCGGATTCGCGCAGGCTGCTCATGCAGTCGCGCATGGCGCCCTGGCCCGGCAGCACGATGCGGTCGGCGCGGTCGATATCCGCGGCCGAGCTGGAAATGAGGACGTCGGCGTCGGGCGCGGCGGCGCGCAGCGCCTGCGCCACCGAGCGCAAATTACCGAGTCCATCGACGACGACGATCTTGTTGGCCATGATTACAGGCTGCCCTTGGTCGACGGGATGATGCCGGCCGCACGCGGGTCCAGCTCGGTGGCCATGCGCAGCGCGCGGCCGAAGGCCTTGAACACGGTCTCGCACTGGTGGTGGGCGTTCACACCGCGCAGGTTGTCGATGTGCAGGGTGACGGCCGCGTGGTTCACGAAGCCGCGGAAGAATTCGCCCGTCAGGTCGACGTCGAAGGCGCCGATCATGGCGCGCGTCCATGGCACATGCAATTCCAGGCCGGGACGGCCCGAGAAATCGATCACCACGCGCGACAGCGCCTCGTCCAGCGGCACATACGAATGGCCGTAGCGCACGATGCCCTTCTTGTCGCCGATTGCCTTGGCCACGGCCATGCCCAGCGTGATGCCGACGTCTTCCACCGTGTGGTGGGCGTCGATATGCAGGTCGCCCACGGCCTCGACCTCGAGGTCGAACATGCCATGGCGCGCGATCTGGTCGAGCATATGGTCGAGGAAGGGGACCCCGGTATTGAGCTTCTGGCGGCCGGTGCCGTCGAGGTTGATCGAGACGCGGATCTGCGTCTCGTTGGTATTGCGCGTGATGTCGGCGGTGCGGGTCATTGCTCAGGGCATTCGTGGCCGGTCTTTCGCTGGGGAAAGCCGGCTGGATTAAATGGTGTCCGTCAGGGGCGCTGGATTACAGCGACGTCTTCAGGGCTGCCAGGAACTGGTCGTTCTCTTCGGGGGTGCTGACCGTCACGCGGATGCAGTTGGCCAGCAATTTATGCATTTTACTCAAATTTTTGATCAAGACCTTCTCGCCATGGAGAATCGCGCAGGCGCGCTCGGCATCGGGCACGCGCAGCGAGATGAAATTGGCGGCCGACGGGAACACTTCCACGCCCGGCAAGGCCGTCAATGCGGCGGCCAGGCGGGTGCGTTCCTCGTTGAGCAGGCCAGCCTGGCGGTCCAGCACGTCCAGGTGGTCGAGCGCGAACTCGGCCGCCACTTGCGTGAGCACATTGACGTTGTACGGCGGACGCACCTTCTCGAACTCTGCCAGCAGCGGCGCCGCGGCCGACATATAGCCGAGGCGGATGCCGGCCAGGCCCAGCTTGGACAGGGTGCGCATCACGACCAGGTTCGGGTATTGCGGCAGGCGCTCCATGAAGCTGACCCGGGCGAACGGTTGATACGCCTCGTCGACCACCACGATGCCGTGCTCGCCCACGGCCTCGATGATCGCGACCATGTCGCCGGCATCGTACAGGTTGCCGGTCGGGTTGTTCGGATACGCCAGGAACACCAGCGACGGCTTGTGCTCGGCAATCGCCGCCAGCATGGCTGGCAGGTCGAGCGAGAAGTCGGACTTGATCGGCACGCCGACGAAATCCGCGCCCGCGAACTGGGCCGAGCGCGAGAACATCACGAAGGCAGGCACCGGGGCCATCACCACGGCGCGGCGGCTGCCGGCCTCGCGATCCTGGCGCGCGATGGTCGTCGCCAGGATCGTGATCAGCTCGTCCGAGCCGTTGCCGAGCAAGACATCGTAGCCTTCCGGGACGCCCAGCTTGCTGCAGATCCGGTCTTTCAGCGTGCGGTAGGACGGCACCGGATAGCGGTTCAGCGCCGCCTCGGCCAGGCGCGTGCCCAGTTCGGCGCGCAACGCGTCCGGCAGCTGGTACGGGTTTTCCATCGAGTCGAGCTTGACGTAGCCGATCGAGTCCGGCACGTGATAGCTGCCCACGGCGCGCACGTCGGCGCGGATGGTGTTCTCGATCAGTTTGGCGATGTCGGTCATGATGTTTCTTCCGTGAGGTTGGCGGCCGTAACGGCCTTGGCCGCCTTGCGCAGTTTTTTTGCCTTCGCCCCGGTGACCGGCACCTCCGGCGCGGCCAGGCGTTCGGCGATGATGGCGCAGTAGTCGGGGTTCAGTTCGAAGCCGGTGTACTGGCGGCCCAGGCGCCTGGCGGCGATGGCGGTGGTGCCGCTGCCCATGAAGGGGTCGAGCACGACGCCGCCCGGCGGGCAGGAGGCCTTGACCATGCGCTCGATGATCTCGAGCGGCTTCTGGGTCGGATGGTCGGCGCGCTCCGGATGTTCGCGGTGCAGGCGCGACACGCTCCACACGTCCTTCGGGTTGTAGCCGACTTCGAGCCACTTGGCGCCGACGAAGATCGAGCGCGAACGCGCCTTCTTGGTCTCGGCGTCATACGGGATGCGCACCGCGTCCAGGTCGAAATAGTAGTCCTTGCGGTTGGCGAAGAAGCCGATGGTGTCGTGCACCGACGAGAAGCTGCGCACGCTGCCGCCCATCGACGGCACGCGGCGGTCCCAGATGATCTCGTTCATCATCGTCATGCGTTTTTTCAGCATCACGAAGATCTCGGGCGCGAAGCGCCAGGTGAGGAAGATGTACAGGCTGCCGTTGGGTTTCAGCTTGGGGACGACCGCGTCGATCCACTGCTCGGTCCAGGCGAGATAGGCCTCGACGCTTTGCTGGTCCGACGCGTTGCCGTAGTCCTTGCCCAGGTTGTAGGGCGGGTCGGTCAGGATCAGGTCGATGGACCCGTCCGGGATGCGCGCCAGGCCGGCCAGCGCATCCTCGCAGAATACCTGGTTGACCCAGGACGTCATGATGCCTGCGGCGGCACTGGGTTCAAACGGAGCTCGGCGCTGCGCGCGTGCGCCTGCAGCCCTTCGCCGTAGGCTAGCGTGGCCGCGACCTTGCCCAGCGTCTGGGCGCCCGCTTCGCTGACCTGGATGATCGACGAGCGTTTCTGGAAGTCGTACACGCCCAGCGGCGACGAGAAGCGCGCCGTGCGCGAGGTCGGCAGCACGTGGTTGGGGCCGCAGCAGTAGTCGCCCAGCGATTCGGACGAAAAGCGTCCCAGGAACATGGCGCCGGCGTGGCGGATCTTATCGGCCCACTGCATCGGCTCGACCGCCGAAATCTCGAGGTGTTCGGCGGCGATGGACGATGCGATCTCGCAGGCTTCATCCATGTCGCGCACGAGGATCAAGGCGCCACGGTCGGTCAGCGACGTGGTGATGGTGGCCTGACGCGGCATCGACGGCAGCAGCTTGTGGATGCTTTGCTCCACTTTCGCGATGTAGTCGGCGTCGGGGCACAGCAGGATGGCCTGGGCCAGTTCGTCGTGCTCGGCCTGCGAGAACAGGTCCATCGCCACCCAGTCCGGGTCGGTGGTGCCGTCGCACAGCACCAGGATCTCGGACGGGCCGGCGATCATGTCGATGCCGACCGTGCCGAACACGCGACGCTTGGCGGCGGCGACATAGGCGTTGCCGGGGCCGACGATCTTGTCGACCGGCCGGATCGTCTCGGTGCCATAGGCCAGCGCGCCGACGGCCTGCGCGCCGCCGATGGTGATCACGCGGGTCACGCCGGCGATCGCGGCGGCGGCCAGCACCATCTGGTTCTTCACGCCGTCCGGGGTCGGGACGACCATGATGATCTCTTTGACACCGGCGACGTGGGCCGGGATCGCGTTCATCAGCACCGACGACGGGTAGGCCGCCTTGCCGCCCGGGACGTAGATGCCGACCCGGTCCAGCGGCGTCACGCGCTGGCCCAGCACCGTGCCATCGGGCTCGGTGAAGGTGAAGCCGGTCGAGGCGTCTTTCTGGCGCTCGTGGAATACGCGCACGCGATCCGCGGCGACCTGCAAGGCCGCGCGCTGGGCTTCGGGCAGCGCCGCCAGGGCTTGCTCCAGCTCGGCCTGACCGATGTCGAAAGCCGCCATCGAGGTCGCGCCGCCGTTCGGGATGCGGTCGAATTTGTTCGTGTACTCCAGCACAGCCGCATCGCCGCGCGCCTTCACGTCGCGCAGGATATGCGCGACCGCGGTCTCGATGGCGTCATCGGTTTCCGCTTCAAATGCCAGCAGGGCATCGAGGGTCGTCTTGAAGTCGGGCGCGGTGGAATCGAGCTTGCGGATCTGTACTGCCATGATTGTGCTTCAGCCTTGTCGTTGGGAGGCGCGTTCAAACGCCTCGAGAATCGGTTGCAGGCGCTCGCGCTTGAGCTTGAGCGCAGCCTGGTTCACCACCAGGCGCGATGAGATGTCCATGATCTTTTCGACTTCGACCAGGTTGTTGGCGCGCAGGGTGCCTCCGGTCGAGACCACGTCGACGATGGCGTCCGACAGGCCGACCAGCGGGGCCAGTTCCATCGAGCCATACAGCTTGATCAGGTCGACGTGCACACCCTTGCTGGCGAAGTGCTCGCGCGCGGTGTTGACGAACTTGGTCGCCACCCGCAGGCGCGCGCCCTGGCGCACGGCCTTGTCGTAGTCGAAGCCGGCATTGACCGCGACCGACATGCGGCACTGGGCGATGCGCAGGTCGATCGGCTGGTACAGCCCCTCGCCGCCATGCTCGAGCAGCACGTCCTTGCCGGCCACGCCGAAATCGGCCGCGCCATGCTGGACATAGGTCGGCACGTCGGAGGCGCGCACGATCAGCACCCGCACGCCCGGGTCGTTGGTCGAGAGGATGAGTTTACGCGAAGTCTCGGGGTTTTCCAGCACCTCGATCCCTGCCGCCGACAGCAGCGGCAGGGTGTCTTCGAAGATCCGGCCCTTGGAGAGCGCCAGGATCAGTTGGGGCTCGCCATTTACGCCATTGAATGTCATGTGATTCGCTTACTTTTCGCTTACTTGATACGTACGATATCGGCGCCGACCGCCGACAGTTTCACTTCCATCCGGTCGTAGCCGCGATCGAGGTGGTAGATGCGGTCGATCAGGGTCGTGCCTTCGGCCGCCATGCCGGCGATCACCAGCGAGGCCGAAGCGCGCAGGTCGGTCGCCATCACCGGCGCGCCGACCAGGCGCGCAACACCCTTGATGAAGGCGGTATTGCCCTCGGTCGAAATGTGCGCGCCCAGGCGGTTCATCTCCTGCACGTGCATGAAGCGGTTCTCGAAGATCGTCTCGGTGACTTTCGACGGGCCGTCGGCGATCGTGTTCACGGCCATGAACTGGGCCTGCATATCGGTCGGGAAGCCCGGATACTCGGTGGTGCGGAACGAGACCGGACGCGGACGGCCGTCCATCTTCGCGCGGATGGTGTCGCTACCCACGGTCAGCTGCAGGCCGATCTCGCGCAGCTTCTCGAGCGCGACGTCGAAGATGTCGGTGCGGGTGTTGGTCAGCACGATGTCGCCGCCGGTGGCCGCCACTGCGCAGAGAAAAGTAGCGGCCTCGATCCGGTCCGAGATCACGGCATGCTGCGCGCCGTGCAGTTCAGCGACGCCCTGGATCACCAGGCGGTCGGTGCCGATGCCGTCGATCTTCGCGCCCATGGCCACCAGCAGGTTGGCCAGGTCGGTCACTTCCGGTTCGCGCGCGGCGTTCTCGAGCACGGTCTCACCGATGGCCAGGGTGGCGGCCATCAGCAGGTTCTCGGTGCCGGTCACGGTGATCATGTCGGTGTGGATGCGCGCGCCCTTGAGCTTCTTGGCTTTCGCGTAGATGTAGCCGCCCTCGATCGTGATCTCGGCGCCCATCGCGCGCAGGCCCTTGATGTGCTGGTCGACCGGACGCGAGCCGATCGCGCAGCCGCCCGGCAGCGAGACCTTGGCTTCGCCGAAGCGCGCCAGCAGGGGGCCCAGCACCAGGATCGAGGCGCGCATGGTTTTCACCAGCTCGTACGGCGCCTCGAGCGTGTCGATGGCGCTGCCGTTCATCGTGACCTTCTCATCGTCCTGCACGACCTTCAGGCCGGTCTTTTCCAGGAGCTTGAGCATGGTGCGCACGTCGTGCAGGCGCGGCACGTTCGACAGATGCAGGTCGCCGGCGGTCAGGAGGCCCGCGCACAGGATGGGCAGCGCCGCATTCTTGGCGCCGGAGACCGAGATATCACCTTGCAGGCGTTTGCCGCCGACGATCTGGAGCTTGTCCATGCTTATCCTTTGAATTCTTCAGGGGTCAGGGTTTTCATCGACAGCGCGTGGATTTCCTCGCGCATGCGGTCGCCCAGCGCGGCGTACACGATCTGGTGACGCTGGATGGGACGCTTGCCGGCAAAGGCAGGCGATACGATCACGGCCTCGAAGTGATGGCCATCGCCCTTCACGTCGAGGTGGGTGCATTCGAGGCCGGCGCTGATATAGCCGTGGATCAGTTCGGGTGTGGTCGCCACGTTAACTCCAGTTAAACTTTGTACTATTAATGGCGCAGATTGTAGCCGCGCTTGAGCAGATTGATCGCCACGCCCGTCAGCACCGCGAAAAACACGGTCACGACGGCCAGGCTGATCCAGGGCGAAACGTCGGACTGGCCGAAGAACCCATAGCGGAACCCGTCAATCATATAAAAGAACGGGTTGAAATGCGAGACGGCCAGCCAGAAAGGCGGCAGTTTTTGGACGGAATAGAACACACCGGCCAGGAAGGTCGCCGGCATGATCAAGAAGTTCTGGAAAGCCGCCAGCTGGTCGAACTTCTCGGCCCAGATCCCGGCGATCGTGCCCATGGTGCCGAGGATGGCCGCGCCCAGCAGGGCGAACACCACGATCCACACCGGCGCCACGAACTCCAGGTGGGCGAACCAGGCGGTGACGATGAACACGCCGGCGCCGACCACGAGGCCGCGCAATACCGAGGCCAGCACGTAGGCCGACAGGATCTCGGCGTGCGACAGCGGCGGCAGCAGGATGAAGACCAGGTTGCCGCTGATCTTGGACTGGATCAGCGACGAGGACGAGTTGGCGAAAGCGTTCTGCAGCACGCTCATCATCACCAGGCCGGGAATCAGGAACGAGGTGTAGGCGACGCCGTCGAGCATCTCGACCCGGCCGTCGAGCACGTGGCCGAAGATCAGCAGGTAAAGCATGGCGGTGACCACCGGGGCGGCCACGGTCTGGGTCGCGACCTTCCAGAAGCGCAGCGACTCCTTGTAGAACAGGGTACGGAAACCGATCGAGAACATTACTTACCTTCCTCCATGATCTGGATGAAGATATCCTCGAGATCGGCCTGCTCCAGCTGCATCTCGTCGATGACGGCGCCGTTCTCGCGCAGGCGCGCCAGGATCGGCTCGACCTCGCTGACCTCGTTCACGCGCAGCGTGTACTTGTCGCCACTGCCGTTGCCGTGCTCATCGTGCGACACCAGATGGCGCAGGCCTTCGGGCAGATTCCCCGACTTCAGGTGCACCACCAGCTGCGAGCCCGACACGCGGCGCAGCAGCGCGCTCATGGTGTCCAGCGCCACCACATTGCCGCGCCGGAGCATGGCCACGCGCTGGCACATGGCTTGCGCTTCCTCGAGGTAGTGGGTGGTCAGCACCACGGTGTGGCCGCCCTCGCGGTTCAGGCGTGCGATGAACTTCCACAAGGTCTGGCGCAGCTCGACGTCGACGCCGGCGGTCGGCTCGTCGAGCACGATCACGGGCGGACGGTGCACCAGGGCTTGCGCCACCAGCACGCGCCGCTTCATGCCGCCCGACAGCGCGCGCATGTTCACGTCGGCCTTGTCGGTCAGGTCCAGGTTGTGCATCACCTCGTCGATCCAGCCATCGTTGTTGCGGATGCCGAAGTAGCCCGACTGCAGGCGCAAGGTTTCGCGCACCGTGAAGAAGGGATCGAACACCAGCTCCTGCGGCACCACGCCCAGGCGCTTGCGTGCTTCGCGGAAATCGGAGACGACGTCGTGGCCATGGATGCGCACGTGGCCGGCATCGGGCCGGATCAGGCCCGCGATGGTGGAAATCAGGGTGGTCTTGCCGGCGCCGTTCGGGCCCAGGAGGCCGAAGAATTCGCCTTCCTCGATGTCCAAGGAGACGCCCTTCAGGGCCTTGAAGCCTTTATAGCTCTTCTCGACGCTGTCAATCTGGATTGCTGTCATGCTTGTTGGATGGCGCGGCGCGCGCAAAATGGGATGGGACCCGACGCGCACCGTGGGAACCGTGCGGTGAAACGGTCCATTATAGGTGAAATCGCCACGTCAAGCGGCCAAAGGGGGTATTTGCACGGGGTGCGCAGGGGGTAGGCGAAACGACAGGCAAAAAAACAATCGGCGGCCAATGGCCGCCGATGTCGTCAGGCTTGCGGCAGCAGCGTATCGACCCCGTACAGGGCCGCCAGCTTTTGCACATTGTCCGGCACGTTCACGAAGGTGAGCCGGTGGCCGGCATCGAGCGCGCGGCGCTGCCAGGCCAACAGCAGGGCCACGCCGGACGAATCGGCCGCCTGCACGCCGCCGAGATCGAACACGGTCTCGCCGGCGCGGATCGCCGCCTCGCCCTGCTCCAGCGCCTGGTGGGCGGTCAGGAAGGTCAGGGCGTCGATCGACAGCATCGGGTTGGATTCAGCCATGTTGACGGATCACTTCGCCGGCGCGGCCAGCGGCTTGGAGGCCAGCTGGGCGTTGCGGTCGGCCAGGCGCTTGATCAGGCCATCGACGCCGTTCTTGCTGATCTCGCTGTTGAAGGTGCTGGTATAGGTCTGGACCAGCCAGGCGCCCAGCACGTTCACGTCATAGATCTTCCAGCTGCCCTTTTCGTTGCTCAGGCGGTAGTTCAGGGTGATCGGTTCGCCACGGGCGACGTTCACCTGCGAGCGCACTTCGACGTCGGTGTCGGTCGGCGCGCCGCGCATCGGCTTGAACTCGACGGTCTCGTTCTTGATGGTCGACAGCGCGCCGGCGTAGGTGTACACCAGCAGGTCGCGGAACTCCTTGGTCAGCTTCTGCTTCTGTTCCGGGGTGGCCGTGCGCCAGTGGCGGCCGGCCGCCTGCTGGGTCATCTTCTCGGCGTCGACGTAGGGCAGGATTTTTTCGTTGACCAGGCCCATGATCTTGCTGCGGTTGCCGGACTGGATGTCCTTGTCGGCCTTGACGCTGTCGATCACTTCATTGCTGATGCGCTTGACGAGCGCGTCCGGCGCTTCGGCGGCGGCCACCGGGGCGGCGACCAGGACGGTGGAGAAGGCCACGGTGGCGGCGGCGGCGACCAGGTGCATGAATGGCTTCATAGATTTCCTTTCGATTGGCGGCGGCGACAGCCGCACGCACGATTGATCTTGTTGTTACTGCTCGTCGGCGCTCTGGCGCGGCACGTCGCCGTCGTACACCTGGCTCTGGCGGCGCTGCAGATAGCCGTCGCGCAGGAACTCGTAACGGTCGAGGGCGGCGTCTTCGAGCAGGCCGGACGCGTCGAGCAGGCTGGCGCGGGTATCGATCACGCGGATGCCGGCGCCGATATTGCGCCAGTTGGCCGGCTCCTTGTACTTCCAGATGTCACCGCCGATATCGGCCGGCAAGGCCGCGGTATCACGTACGGTAGATGGGCCCAGCAGTGGCAAAATCAAGTAGGGGCCGCTTGGCACGCCCCATTTGCCCAGGGTCTGGCCGAAATCTTCGTCGCTCTTTTGCATGCCCGCTTCGGAAGCGATGTCGAGCAGGCCGAAGATGCCGAAGGTCGAGTTCAGCGCAACGCGGCCGAAATCGGTGCCGGCCTGCTCGGGTTTACCCTGCAGCAGGTTGTTGACCGAGCTCCAGGCATCCGACAGGTTGCCGAAGAAATTGCCAACGCCGGTCTGGGCAAAGCCCGGCACGACGTTCTTGTAGCCGGTGGCCACCGGTTTCAGGACGGTGCGGTCGACCGCATCGTTGAAGGTGAACATGGCGCGGTTATAGCCTTCCAGCGGATCCTGGGGATTATTCGCGGTGGAAGCACATCCGGTCAGGACCAGGATGGCGGCAGCGGCGGCGCCGAGGCGCAAGTGCGAGAGCGTGACGGCGTAGTTCATTCACTACCTTCCTTTCCTTCTGCAGCCTTGCTGTAGATAAATTGATTAATCAAGTCTTCCAGGACCGTCGCCGACTGGGTGCGATTGATGCGATCGCCCTCCGCCAGGTTTTGTTCATCGCCACCGGCTTCGATGCCGATGTATTGTTCACCCAACAAGCCAGCCGTCAAAATCTTCAGCGAGCTGTCTTTAGGGAATTTATATTCAGACTCCATATCGAGGCGCACCGATGCCTGGAAGCTCTTGTCGTCGAAGGTGATCTCACCCACGCGACCGACCACCACGCCGGCGCTCTTGACCGGCGCCTGCGGCTTGAGCCCGCCGATATTGTCGAAACGGCCCGTGACCGAATACGTCTGGCCGAACGACAGAGACCTCATGTTTCCTGCCTGGAAAGCCAGGAACAGCAGCGCGGCCAGGCCCAGCAGAACGAACAGGCCGACCCAGACGTCGATAGTTTTGCGATGCATTTTGAATACCCTACAGTAACCGTTTTAACCGTTTATTAAACTTATTTATTGAACATCAGGGCCGTCATGACGAAATTCAGCCCCCAGACCAACAGCGATGCAATCACGACCGTGCGCGTCGTTGCGCGCGACACGTCTTCTGGCGTCGGCTGGGCCTGGTAGCCCTGGAACAGGGCGGTAAAGGTCACTGCGATGCCAAATATAAAGCTTTTGATGACGCCGTTCAGTACGTCAGCTCGCACATCGACGCCGGCTTGCATCTGCGCCCAGAACGAACCCTCATCCACACCGATCAGTTTCACGCCGACGATGTAGCCACCGAGCACGCCCACCGCCGAAAACACGGTGGCCAGCACCGGCATGGCGATCACGCCGGCCCAGAAGCGCGGCGCCAGTACGCGCTGCACCGGGTTGATGGCCATCATTTCCATGGCCGACAGCTGTTCACCGGCCTTCATGAGGCCGATCTGGGCGGTCAGCGAGGTGCCGGCGCGGCCGGCGAACAGCAGCGCGGTCACGACCGGGCCCAGTTCGCGCACCAGCGCCAGCGCCACCACCTGGCCCAGCATCTGCTCGGCGCCATACTGGTTCAGCGTGTAATAACCCTGCAGGCCCAGCACCATGCCGACGAACAGGCCGGACACGGCGATGATCACCAGCGAGTAGTTGCCAATAAAATGGATCTGCTCAGAAATCAATCCGGGGCGGCGGAAAGCGCCCGGCGATACCTTCAATACACTAAAGAAAGAGCGCACTGCAAAGCCGAGGCCGGCGAAGCCTTCGCGCACGGTGCAGCCGACCAGGCCGAGGACGCGGGCGATCATTTGCGCACTCCCAGGCCCAGGTCGTCGGCCAGCGACTTGCCGGGATAGTGGAACGGCACCGGACCGTCCGGGGCGGCATTGACGAATTGTTTCACGTAGGGGTCTTCCGAAACGCGCAGGTCGTCCGGCGTGCCCTCGGCCACGATCTTGCCGGCGGACATGAAGTACACGTAGTCGGCGATCGCGAAGCACTCGTGCACGTCGTGCGAGACGAGGATCGAGGTCGAGCCCAGCGCGTCGTTGAGGTTGCGGATCAGGTTGGCGGTCACGCCCATCGAGATCGGATCGAGGCCGGCGAACGGCTCGTCGTACATGATCAGTTCAGGGTCCAGCGCCACCGCGCGCGCCACGGCCACGCGGCGCGCCATGCCGCCCGAGATCTCGGCCGGCTTCAGGCGGTGCGCATTGCGCAGGCCGACGGCGTTGAGTTTCATCAGGACCAGGTCGCGGATGAGTTCTTCGGGCAGGTCGGTGTGCTCGCGCAGCGGGAAGGCGACATTGTCGAATACCGACAGGTCGGTAAACAACGCGCCGAACTGGAACAGCATGCCCATGCGACGGCGCAGGCGGTACAGGCCCTCGGTATCGAGCTGGTGCACGACTTCACCGCCGATGCGCACTTCGCCGCGCTGGGGACGGATCTGGCCGCCGATCAGGCGCAGCACCGTGGTCTTGCCGCAACCCGACCCGCCCATGACGGCAATGAGCTTGCCGCGTGGGAAGTCCATACGGAGATTCGACAGGATGGAACGCTCACCGTAAGCAAAATGCAGATCGCGGATTTCGACTAGGTTCGACACAGCATAATTAATGTTTAGGGAATCCGGTATTGTAGTGCAGAAAGCTATTTACCTGCTTGGGGGACCCGATTTTACCCCCAGGCGGCGACGTACTATTACAACACTAATAACTAATGAGTCAGCTAATTCCGCTCATAAGCCCTTGTTTTTGTTGGTATATGTATGTTTCACAATATTAGTATTATTGAATTGTATCAATAAGCTGCATCCAAAAAACGCCCGAAGGAGCCGGTTTAAGCTCCTCCTAATTACTGGCCCGGTAAGTCGTGTTTTTGCGCCGCACCATGATTTGGGGACGATTTGACGAAATAGCAAGTGACAGAATATGCAATACTCTGTCGCCATTTTGTCAACGCAACATCGAGCCCCCGATCAGCCGCCGAAATGGCGCTCCACCGCAGTCCAGGCGCGCGCGCGTCCCTCGGCCGCCCGCTCCGCGCCCAGCGCCAGTCCCTCGGCCGAAAACACCGTCACGTCCTTCAGGCCGATCATGGCCAGGATGGCGCGCAGGTAGGGCTCGAGGAAGTCCGGCTGGCGCGCCCGTTCGCCGGTGCGGATGCCCCCGCTGGCCAGCGCCAGGTAGACCGGGCGGTCGGACAGGTTGCCCACCTTCCCTTCGGGCGTCGGACGCATGGTGCGGTTGATGCGCACCACGTGGTCGATCCAGGATTTGAGGGTCGAGGGCACGGTGAGGTTGTGCATCGGGGTGCCGATCACCACGATGTCGGCGCGCACCAGCTCCTCGATCAGGCCGTCGGAGCGCAGCTGCGCGCCGTCGACGCCCGGCTCGTTGGCGGCGCTCGACAGGGCCAGCGCATAGCCGGCGTCGATGTGGGGCAGCGCCGTTTCGTCGTCCACGCCGGCCAGTTCGCGCATCGTGACCGAGGCCCCGGGATGGTGCGCCAGCAGCCGTTCGACGACATGGTTGGACAGTTCGCGGCTGGCCGCTTGCGGGCCGCGCGGGCTGGCGCTGATATGCAGGATGTTCATGCGGTCTCCAGATAAGGTTGAAACGTCAGGCGAAGTCCAGGCGCAGGCCGCACATCGCAAGGATGATGGTGGTGGCCAGCAGCGCGGCGAACACGATGCCGCCCGCCAGCACGCGGTCGGCGCTGGCGCGCGGCGCATGGTGCGCCAGCATCACGATGCGCAGGCCGCAGAAGGCGTGCGCCACCACGAAGAATACCGCGCCCAGGTAATACGGCAGCAGGCGGATGTTCCACGGGTCGAGCAGCATGCCGACCGGGGCGCCGACCGCAAAACCCCAGTCGGTGTCGATCCCGAAGTGCACGCGCGCCAGGTACAGCACCGCGTTCACGTGGCTGATCACGGCCCACACCAGAAATACGCCGCCGGCCACCTGGAGGATGCGTGCCGCATCCATCGGCCGTGCGCTCCAGCGCCAGGCCAGGCGCAGGCCGGTCAGGATCATGAAGGCGAACACGCCGATCAGGAGCGGCTCGATCACGGGCGAGCGGTACACGACGCGCAGCACTTTCATCACCGCCATATGGGCGTCCGGCCCCACCAGGCCGACCAGGTGGTTACTGAAGTGGAAGGCCAGGAACAGGAGGGCCAGCACGGCGCCGACGCCGTGGGCCTTGCGCCAGCTGCCGCTGGCCCCACCCGCGTCGGACGCCGCCCGGCGCCGCGGCGTGCGGTCCGCGGTCGCGATGCGCAGCGCCAGCGCGGCCCACACCAGCAGCAGGAAGCCGATGTCCCAGCCCGGGTGACCAAGCAGCAGCGCCGCCACGCCGGTGAGCGTAAACATCGGCGGCACCGCCACCGCCAGCAGCGCCGTGCGGCGCGCCGCCAGTTCGGCCGCGCTGGGCTCCCCGATACGGCCGAGGCGCAGCGCGGCGCCGAAGGCGACCGCCGGCATCGCCAGCGCCGCCGCCAGGGCCAGGCCGGCGCCGATCCAGGCCGCGGGGCCGGCGCCGCGCTCGACCTCCCTGGCCGCGGCATGGTACAGGGCCAGCAGCCAGGGATAGACGCTGGCTGCCAGCGGCGCCGCGAACCAGTGCGCCTGCAGGGTGGTCGACGTCGGGATGGCGCCGCGACGGGACAGGTCGATGCCGGTCATGGTGCTCTCCTTCAGGGAACGATGACGTGGTCGGGACGCGCCAGCGCGAAGGCGGCGTCGCGGTCCGGTGCCGGCGGATAGATCCACTGGGTGTTGATGATGCGCTTCTGCGCCTTGCCTTCCTCGCGCGTCAGCCTGACCTGGCGATCCCAGCCCTCCGTGTACAAGGCGCCCCACGGCCCGAGGTCGAGGCAGGTCACGTATTTCGGCTGGCTGTAGGCGTGCAGCGGCAATCCCACCAGTTCGGCCACCGCGTTGTAGCCGGCCACCCGGCCCAGGCTGAGCGCATGCTGGCACGACATCGCGGCCACATTGCCTTCGTCGTCGGTGGCGGCGCGCGCCACGTCGCCGGTGACGTAGACGCCGTCCGCGCCCGGCGCCCGCAGATAGGGGTCGGCGTGGACGCGGCCGAAGCGGTCGACTTCGCCGCCGACCTGTTCGGCCAGCGGATTGGCGCGCATGCCGGCGGTCCAGATCACGGTGGCGGCGGGGAAGCTGCGGCCATCCGAGGTGACCACGCCGCCGGCGCCGATCGCGGCCACGCCGGCCGAGGTGATGGCCTCGACGCCGACTTCGCGCAGCGCTTCCTCGATCACCGGACGCGGGCCGGCGCCCAGTTCCGGGCCGACCACCGGCGCGTGTTCCAGCATCAGCACACGCACCTTGGCTTCCTGGCCCAGGATGGCGCGCAGGCGCTCCGGCATCTCGGTGGCGGTCTCAAGGCCGGTGAAGCCGGCGCCGACCACCACCACCGTGTCGCGCGCCTCACTTTGCGGCTGGGTGGCCAGGCCTTGCAGGTGGCGCTCCAGCCTTTCGGCCTGTTGCAGCTGGTCGACGTTGAAGCCATACTCGGCCAGGCCCGGCACGTTCGGCGTCACCACCTGGCTGCCAGTGGCCAGCACGAAGCGGTCGTAGGGCAAGGTGGTGTGGCTGCCGTCGTTGAGCGTCACCGCGACCTGGCGCGCCTGGGCATCGATTTTCTCGATGCGGCCGGCCACGTGGCGCACGCCGACGGCGGTGAACAGCGGGCCCAGTTCGGGCGCCATATTGTCCAGCGAGGCCTCGTACAGGCGCGGACGGATGTGCAGCTCGGCGACTGGCGACACCACCGTGATGGCCAGCTCGTCCGACTTGCCGGCCACGTGGGCGGCGCGCGCGGCGGCAATGGCGGCCCACAGGCCGGCGAAGCCGTTGCCGGCGATGATGACGTTCTGGATCATGATGGTCTCCTTGGAGGTGGGTTGTCGATGCATGGATTCTGGGGGTAGACTGGCCTCATGTATTGATCCAGTCCTCTCACAAACGATTGATCCACTTCTCATGACAGAGGCACCCGCCACACGATCGAGCCGCCGCGCGCTGGCACTCGGCGCACCGGCGCCCGGCGAGACGCTGCAGCGCTGGCTGTACCGCAGCCTGCGCCAGGCGATTCTCGACGGCCGTCTCGGGGAAGGCGCCCTGTTGCCCGGCACGCGCGCACTGGCACAGCAATACGCGATGGCGCGCGGCACCGTGCAGCTGGCCTATGACCAGCTGCTGTCCGAGGGCTATCTGCAGGCGCTGCGCGGCAGCGGCACCCGGGTCAGCCGGGTGCTGCCGGACGCCAGCCTGCAGGCCGGGCCGGCCCCGGTGCGCGTGCTCGAAGAACCTTCCCGCTTCCAGCCTGACGGCCCCTGGCTGCGCAACGTCGGCGACCAGGCCCCCGCCTTCCCGCTACGTCCCGGCAGCGGCCTGCCGCCCGCCTTCCACCCGCACCGCTGCGACGTGCGCGGCTTCCCCATCGACTTGTGGCGGCGCCTGCACGGGCGCCATCTGCGGCCCTCGAAACTGGCGGTCCTGTCCGAGACCGAAGCCGCTGGCATGGCGCCGCTGCGCGCCGCGATCGCGCGCCACCTGGACCTGGCGCGCGGGGTGGCGGTGTCGCCCGACCAGATCGTGATCCTGGGCAGCGTGCAGCAGGCGCTCGACATCTGCCTGCGGCTGCTGGTCGCGCCGGGCGACGCGGTATGGATGGAAGATCCCGGCTATCCCGGCGCGCGCCAGGCCATGCACGCACACGGCGCGCGAGTGGTCGACGTCGCCGTCGACGAGGACGGCATACGGGTGCACGAGGCATTGGCGGCGGCGTCGGATGCGCGCCTGGCCTATGTGACGCCGGCGCGCCAGGCGCCGCTGGGCATGGCGCTGTCGCCGGAACGCCGGCTGGCGCTGCTGCAGTGGGCGCGCGAGCGCGGCGCCATCGTGTTCGAGGACGACTACGACAGCGAATACCGCTTCGCCGCCAAGCCCGTCCCGGCGCTGCGCAGCATGGAAGGGGCCGAGTCGCACGTGGTCCTGGCCGGCACCTTCAGCAAGCTGCTGTTCCCGGCGATCCGGCTGGCCTTCGTCGCCCTGCCCTGGCAGCTGGTCGACCCGTTCGTCCGCGCCGCCTCGCTGGCCGCGCGCAATGCCAACGCCCTCTCGCAGGCGGTGCTGGCCGACTTCATCGACGATGGCCACTTCGACCGCCACGTGCGGCGCATGCGGCGCGTGTATGCCGGTCGCGCCGCGGCCTTCGAAGCAGCGGCGCACGCGCATTGGCAGGGATTGATCGCGGTGCCGCCGGTCACGGCGGGGCTGGACGTGGTGACGCGGCTGCTGGCGCATGAAGAGCGCGACGCCTGGCAGCGCCTGAACGCGGCCGGTTTGACGGCGTTTCCGCTCGGGCCCTATTGCGCGCAGGCGCAGCTGCCGCCATCGCTGGTGATGGGCTTCGCCGCCTTCGATGAGGCGCAGATCGATGCGGGAGCGAAGGCGGTGGCGGCCGCCTTGCGCGGCCGCCACTGAGGTCTCATTGCGTGATTAGCGCGGCAGGCTCGAGACGCCCATCAGGAACTCGTCGACCGAACGCGCGCACTGGCGGCCTTCGCGGATCGCCCACACCACCAGCGACTGGCCGCGGCGCATGTCGCCGGCCGCGAACAGCTTCGGGTTCGAGGTCTGGTAGGCGTTCTCGCCCTCGGTGGCGGCGCGCGCGTTGCCGCGCGGGTCCTTCTGCACGCCGAAGGCGTCCAGCACCTGCTGCACCGGCGAGACGAAGCCCATCGCCAGGAACACCAGGTCGGCCTTGAGTTCGAATTCGCTGTCCGGCACTTCCGCCATCTTGCCGTCCTTCCACTCGACGCGGCAGGCGATCAGCTTCTCGACCTTGCCGCCCTTGCCTTCCAGGCGCTTGGTCGCCACCGCCCAGTCGCGCTCGCAGCCTTCCTCGTGCGAGGACGAGGTGCGCAGGCGGGTCGGCCAGTAAGGCCAGACCAGCGGCTTGTTTTCCTGTTCCGGCGGCTGCGGCATCAGTTCGAACTGGGTGACGGAAAGCGCGCCGTGGCGGTTCGAGGTGCCGACGCAGTCCGAACCGGTGTCGCCGCCGCCGATCACCACCACGTGCTTGCCGGTGGCCTTGATCTGGTCTTTTACCTTGTCGCCGGCGTTGACCCGGTTCTGCTGCGGCAGGAAGTCCATCGCGTAGTGCACGCCCTTCAGCTGGCGGCCAGGCACCGGCAGGTCGCGCGGCTGCTCGGCGCCGCCGGCCAGGATCACGGCGTCGAAGTCTTTTTCCAGGTCTTCCGGGAAGATGGTCTCGCGCGCCATATTGCTGACCGTGGCCGGGAAATCCTTGCCGATCAGGACACCCGTGCGGAAGGTCACGCCTTCGGCCTGCATCTGTTCCACCCTGCGGTCGATCAGGCCCTTCTCCATCTTGAAGTCGGGGATCCCGTAGCGCAGCAGGCCGCCGATACGGTCGCTCTTTTCGAATACCGTCACGTCATGGCCGGCGCGCGCCAGCTGCTGGGCCGCGGCCAGGCCGGCGGGACCGGAGCCGACGATGGCAACCTTCTTGCCGGTCTTGACGCTCGGCGGTTGCGGCACCACCCAGCCGTGCTCCCAGCCGGTGTCGATGATCTTGCGCTCGATCGACTTGATGCCGACCGGGTCGTTGTTGATGCCCAGGGTACAGGCCGATTCGCACGGCGCCGGGCAGATGCGGCCGGTGAACTCGGGGAAGTTATTGGTGGAGTGGAGATTGTCCAGCGCATGGCGGTAGTTGCCATGGAAGACCAGGTCGTTCCAGTCCGGGATCATATTGTTGACCGGGCAGCCCGTGTTGCAGAACGGGATGCCGCAATCCATGCAGCGCGCGCCCTGCACCTTGGCCTGGCCATCGGTGAGGGTGACGACGAATTCCTTGTAGTTCTTGAGACGGACGGGCGGGTCGAGGTATTCCTCTTCCTGCCGTGCGAATTCCATGAAGCCGGTAATTTTGCCCACGTTGTTTTCCTTTGCTTACGGCGCTTAAGCGGCCAGTTCGATCTTGTCGTTCGCTTCTTCCATGCTCGAGTTGTGCATCTCCTCGAGGGCGCGCTTGTAGTCGGTCGGGAATACCTTGACGAACTTGCCGCGGCTATTGGCCCAGTCATCCAGCAGATTGCGCGCACGCGTGCTGCCGGTGTGCTTGAAGTGACGTTCGATCAGGCGGCGCAGGATGACTTCGTCGCATTCGCGTTCGCCATTGCGGGTCTGGCTGTGCCAGGCCGCCGGGTCGCACTGCTCCTTGGCCGACAGCACCGGTTCCAGGTTGACCATCGTGGTATTGCAGCGGCCCGCGAACTCGCCTTTCGGATCGTAGACGAAGGCCACGCCGCCCGACATGCCGGCCGCGAAGTTGCGTCCGGTCTCGCCCAGCACCACGACGGTACCACCGGTCATGTATTCGCAACCGTGGTCGCCGCAGCCCTCGACCACCGCGATGGCGCCCGAGTTACGCACCGCGAAGCGCTCGCCGGCCACGCCGTTGAAGAAGGCTTCGCCCGAGATCGCGCCGTACATCACGGTATTGCCGACGATGATGTTGTCCACCGCCCAGCCGCGGAACTCGGTGTTCGGGCGCACGATGATGCGGCCGCCCGACAGGCCCTTGCCGACGTAGTCGTTGCCCTCGCCGACCAGGTCGATCGTGATGCCGCCAGCCAGGAAGGCCGCCGCCGACTGGCCTGCGGTGCCCTGCAGCTGGATGTGGATGGTGTCGTCCGGCAGGCCGGCATGGCCATAGCGCTTGGCGACTTCGCCCGACAGCATGGCGCCGACGGTACGGTTCAGGTTCTTCACCGGCGAGATGAACGAGACGCGCTCGCCCTTCTCCAGTGCGGCTTTCGCTTGCGCGATCAGCTTGTGGTCCAGGGCTTTATCGAGGCCGTGATCCTGTTCGCCCGTGTGATACAGGGCGCTGCGACAGTCGACCTGCGGCTGGTAGAAGATATTCGAGAAGTCCAGGCCCTGCGCCTTCCAGTGCCCGATCGCCTTCGATTTGTCGAGCAGGTCGGCGCGGCCGATCAATTCGTCATAGGTACGGATGCCCAGCTGGGCCATGATCTGGCGCGCTTCCTCGGCAACGAAGAAGAAGTAATTCACGACGTGCTCGGGTTTACCCTGGAACTTGGCGCGCAATACCGGATCCTGCGTGGCCACGCCCACCGGGCAGGTATTCAGGTGGCATTTGCGCATCATGATGCAGCCTTCGACCACCAGCGGCGCGGTAGCAAAACCCACTTCGTCGGCGCCCAGCATGGCGGCGATGACGACATCGCGTCCGGTGCGCATCTGGCCATCCGCCTGGACCCGAATGCGGCTGCGCAGGCCATTGAGCACCAGCGTCTGCTGGGTCTCGGCCAGGCCCAGCTCCCACGGCGTGCCGGCGTGTTTGACCGAGGACAGCGGCGAGGCGCCGGTGCCGCCGTCATGGCCGGCCACCACCACGTGGTCGGCCTTGGCCTTCGAGACGCCTGCGGCGACGGTGCCGATGCCGACTTCCGATACCAGCTTGACCGAGATCGAGGCGCGCGGGTTGGCGTTTTTCAGGTCGTGGATCAGCTGGGCCAGATCTTCGATCGAATAGATGTCGTGGTGCGGCGGCGGCGAGATCAGGCCGACACCCGGCACCGAGAAGCGCAGAGAGGCGATGTACTCGGACACCTTATGGCCCGGCAGCTGGCCGCCCTCGCCTGGCTTGGCGCCCTGCGCCATCTTGATCTGGATTTGATCGGCCGCGTTCAGGTATTCGGCCGTGACGCCGAAGCGGCCTGAGGCCACCTGCTTGATCTTCGAGCGCAGCGAATCGCCGTCTTCCAGCGGGATGTCGACCATCACGCGGTCGGCGCCCAGGCGCGAGGCCAGGGTCTCGCCCTTCTTGATGGCGATGCCCTTGAATTCGTTCATGTAGCGCGCCGGATCTTCGCCGCCTTCGCCGGTATTGCTCTTGCCGCCGATGCGGTTCATCGCGATCGCCAGCGTGGCGTGGGCCTCGGTGCTGATCGAGCCGAGCGACATCGCGCCGGTGGCGAAGCGCTTGACGATGTCTTTCGCCGGTTCGACTTCCTCGATCGGGATCGCCTTGTCGCGGTCGATCCTGAACTCGAACAGGCCGCGCAGGGTCAGGTGACGACGCGTCTGGTCGTTGATCAGCTGGGCGTACTCTTTATAGGTCGAGAAGTTGTTGGAACGGGTCGAGTGCTGCAGCTTGGCGATCGCGTCCGGCGTCCACAGGTGGTCTTCGCCGCGCACGCGGAAGGCGTATTCGCCGCCGACGTCGAGCGCATTGGCCAGCACCGGGTCGTTACCGAAGGCCAGGGCGTGCAGGCGCAGCGCTTCCTCGGCCACTTCGAACAGGCCGATGCCTTCCACGTTCGACGAGGTGCCCTTGAAGTACTTGTCGACCAGCGACTTGTTCAGGCCCACGGCCTCGAAGATCTGGGCGCCGCAATAGGACATATAGGTGGAGATGCCCATCTTCGACATCACCTTGAGCAGGCCCTTGCCGATCGCCTTGATGTAGTTGTAGCTCGCGGTTTCCGCCGACAGCTCGTGCGGCAGGCTGTGGGCCAGTTCGGCCAGGGTTTCCAGCGCCAGGTAGGGGTGGACGGCTTCGGCGCCGTAGCCCGCCAGCAGGGCAAAGTGATGAGTCTCGCGCGCCGAACCGGTCTCGATCACCAGGCCGGTGGAAGCGCGCAGGCCTTTCGCCACCAGGTGCTGGTGGACGCTGGAGGTGGCCAGCAGCGCGGGGATGGCGACCAGGTCGGGCGACAGGCGGCGATCCGACACGATCAGGATGTTGTGGCCCGACTTGACGGCGTCGACCGCTTCGGCGCACAGCGAGGCGAGCGAGGCTTCGATGCCTTCCTTGCCCCAGGCGACCGGATAGCAGATGTTCAGCTCATAGGCCTTGAACTTGCCGCCGGTGTGCTGGCCGATGGCGCGCAGTCGCGCCATGTCGTCGAAGCCGAGGATCGGCTGCGCCACTTCGAGGCGCATCGGCGGGTTGACGTTGTTGGTGTCGAGGATGTTCGGCTTGGGGCCGATGAAGGACACCAGCGACATCACCATGCTTTCGCGGATCGGGTCGATCGGCGGGTTGGTCACCTGGGCGAACAGCTGCTTGAAGTAGTTATACAGCGGTTTCAGCTTGTTCGAGGTGACGGCCAGCGGCGAATCGTTACCCATCGAGCCGGTGGCTTCCTCGCCCAGCACGGCCATCGGCGCCATCAGGAATTTGAGGTCTTCTTGCGTGTAGCCGAAGGCTTGCTGGCGGTCGAGCAGGGTCAGGGCATGCTTTTCGCCTTGCGCATCCTTGGCGCGGCCGGCCATCAACTGTGACTCGGACAGCTTGATTTCATTGAGCTTGATGCGCACCGACTTGATCCAGGCTTTATACGGCTTGGCGTTGGCGAAGCTGTCCTTGAGTTCCTTGTCGTCGATGATGCGGCCGGCTTCGAGGTCGATCAGGAACATCTTGCCCGGCTGGAGGCGCCACTTCTTGACGATGCGCGATTCGGGGATCGGCAGCACGCCCGATTCGGAGGCCATCACGACCAGGTCGTCCTCGGTGATGACGTATCGCGCCGGACGCAGGCCGTTGCGGTCCAGGGTGCCGCCGATGTGGCGGCCGTCGGTGAAGGCCATGGCGGCCGGGCCGTCCCATGGTTCCATCATCGCCGCGTGGTATTCGTAGAAGGCGCGGCGGTTGTCGTCCATCTCGGTGTGGTTTTCCCAGGCTTCCGGGATCATCATCATCATCGCCTGGGCCACCGGATAGCCGGCCATCACCAGCAGTTCGAGCGCATTGTCGAAGCAGGCGGTGTCGGACTGGCCTTCGTAAATCAGCGGGAACAGCTTGTTCAGGTCTTCGCCCAGCACGGCCGACTTGAGCGTGCCTTCGCGCGCGCGGGTCCAGTTGAAGTTGCCCTTGACGGTGTTGATCTCGCCGTTGTGGGCGATCATGCGGTAAGGGTGGGCCAGAGGCCACTCGGGGAAGGTATTGGTCGAGAAGCGCTGGTGGACCAGGGACAGGGCCGAGATGCAGCGCGGGTCTTGCAGGTCCTTGTAGTAGACGCCAACCTGGTCGGCCAGCAGCAGGCCTTTATAGACGATGGTGCGCGCCGACATCGACGGCACGAAGAATTCCTTGCCGTGCAGGAGTTTGAGGGCCTGGATCGCGTGGCCCGACGATTTGCGGATCACGTAGAGCTTACGTTCGAGCGCATCGGTGACCATGATGTCCGGGCCGCGGCCGATGAAGATCTGGCGGATGACGGGTTCCTTGGCGCGCACGAAGGGGGACATCGGCATGGTCTCGTCGACCGGCACGTTGCGCCAGCCCAGCACGACCTGGCCTTCGATGCGCACCGCGCGCTCGATTTCCTGTTCGCAGGCGATGCGCGAGGCGTGCTCCTTCGGCAGGAACACCATGCCGACGCCGTATTCGCCGGGCGGCGGCAGTTCGACGCCCTGCTTGGCCATCTCGTCGCGGAAGTACTGGTCCGGGATCTGGATCAGGATACCGGCCCCGTCACCCATCAGCGCATCGGCGCCCACGGCGCCCCGGTGGTCGAGGTTTTTCAGGATCTGCAGACCCTGTTCAATAATCGAATGACTCTTGTTGCCCTTGATATGGGCGATGAAACCGACCCCGCAGGCATCGTGTTCATTGGCTGGGTCATACAAACCTTGGGCAATCATGAGGCATTCTCCACAACTTTTCGGGGGTCGAACGCCGAGAATAGTGCACTGCAAAATGCCCCGTCAACCAGAATAATTAGGGTCAGAGTCGAATTGTTTGACAACTTTTTGTTTGAGCGATTAATTGGGGACAGAGTCAACCCAATCTGTTCGATATCGCTTGGATCGACCCTAAGTCTTTGATGTTGCAGATTTTTTTGGCAAAAAAAACGGCACGAATAACCGTGCCGCAGTGTCAGGAATTGTGCGCTTCAGGCTGCTGAAAGCGGCGGAAGTGGCGGATTGAACGGGCGTCCGCGCTTGGCCGGCAAGATCTGCCGTTGCGTTTTACGCTCGAGTTCGGTCTTGAAGGTGAGCGAGCCGAGCGGTTGGTTCTTGAGAATGGCGATCGTGATGAAATCGACCTCTTCCGTGCTGAGCCCTTGCCGGACCATGTCGATATAGGCCGCCTCGCGCTGGAACGGCGTGTTGCCCAGTGCCCAGAACAGCGGATGATCGGCGACCAGGGTGTCGGTGCGAATGCCGGCGTGGTGGGCGTAGCTGGACCAGGGATAGTTCTCCGGCGCCACCCTGAGCTGTGCGCGCACCGGATTGAGCTCGATATAGCGGCTGCAGGTCATGAAATAGCGGTCCGAATCGATCAGCGAGGTGCGGAAACGCCCTTCGAACAGGCCGCCGCTGCGCTCGTACTTGAGATTGAACCAGGGGACATAGAGCCGGCCCACCTTCTGCATCATCAGCGCCAAGCCGGTGGCGTCGCTGGGCGTGGCCAGCAGGTGCAGGTGGTTCGGCATCAGGACGTAGGAGTGGATCGCCACATCGTAGAACTTGGCGCCTTCCTTGAGCCACACCAGGAAGCGCTGGTAATCGGCTTCCTCGCGAAAGATCACCTGACGGTTATTGCCGCGCTGGATGACGTGGTGCGGTTGCTCGGGAACGATGAGTCGTGGTTGGCGTGCCATGGCGTCTGCTCAAATGTTGAGCAGACGATTCTACAATAGAAATTGACTCTGTCCCTAATTAATCGCAAGCCGCGGCAAAACTGCGCTCACTCTGTCCCCATTTATTGGACAAATAAGTCAAGCGCAATAAAAGCCAAGAAATTTTGTGTAAATCTGAGTGAAAATGACAAGATCGTCAAAGAAATTGGCCAATAATTCTACTCTGACCCTAATTGTCCGAGTGGCTACTGGCCAATAATTCTACTCTGACCCTAATTATGAGAGGGTGAAGCCGGCGGAGAGGCTGTAGCCTTCGCCGTAGGCGCTGCGCAGGGGGAGGTCCTGGCCGAGGCCGGAACGGGCTTTCTTGCGCAGGCGGTAGACCAGCATGTCGACCCGGCGGCTGGCGTCCGGGTCTTCGCCGCCCATGCCGGCCACGATCACGTGGCGCGGTACCGGGCGGGTGTTGATCGTCAACAGGTGCAGGAAATTACACTCTTTTTCGGTCAGGTCGATCACCTTGCCCATCAGCTCGAGCTGGCGCGCGCTCACGCGCAGGGTCCACTTGCTCGGGGTCGGGGCCGGATCGGGCGGACGCACGCGGCGGTCCAGGGCTTCGATGTGGGCCGCCAGTTCGGGGAACTTGATCGGCTTGGTCAAATAATGGTCGGCGCCCAGGCGCAGGCCCAGGATGCGGTGGTCGAACGCCACCCGGCCCGTCAGCACCAGCAGGCCGATCTCCGGATACAGCTGGCGCATGCGCGGAATCACATTGAAACCGTCCTCGTCCGGCAAGCCAAGGTCGAGCACGACCACCGCGGCCGGGGTGCGCGTCAGCGCCGCCCACATTTCGCTGGCGGTCCTGGCGATCGTCACGTCATGGTCGAGCTCCTTCAGGAACTCGGCCATGTCGTCGGCGTATTCGCCATTGTCTTCAACAATCAGTATCTGCGTCATGCCTTGGCCATATTATTCTTTAACCCGATGATGATACCAATGGTAGCGTTATCCTTGCCGGGTCGCGGTCCGATTATCGTTGCTGAGGCTGCCTGAAGCAAGGAGTTGTTCCTCTACAATGCCAAAGCAGGCATCCACAGGCGGAATTCGGCGCCTGCGCCTTCCGCTCCCGGCGCCAGGCTCAGCACACCGCCATGCACCTCGACGATCGAGCGCGCCATGTACAGACCGAGGCCGCTGCCGGGCAGGCCGGCGGCGTTGCGGCCGCGGTAGCCCTTGTCGAACACCCGTGCCACGTCTTCCAGCGGCACGCCGGCGCCGCCGTCGATCACCGCCAGCTCGACCCCGCCGCCGCTGCGCCGCGCACGCAGGATCACGGGCGCCGACGGCGGCGAAAACGCCAGCGCATTATCGATCAAGACCTTCAGCGCCAGCCGCAGGCCTTCCGGCTCCCCGCGCAGGGTCAGTGGAAGCTCCTCCAGCCGCAGCGCGGCTTCGCGTCCGGCCGCGCGAATCTGGGTGGCGCCGCTTTCCACCAGGTCGCGCACGGTGATCGTGTTCGGCTGGCGCGCGCGGCCCAGGGCGGTCATGCGGTCCGGCGACAGGTATTCGTCGAGCATCCCGATCAGGCGGTCGACCGCGGCGCCGATCTTGCGGTAGCGCGTGCGCGTGGGCTCGTCGGCGTGGCTCGACGTCGCCTCGAGGCGCTGGATGGCGCCGTCGATGGTGGCCAGCGGGGTGCGGAATTCATGGTTGAGCATGCTGGCAAAGCGCTTCTGCTCGCTTTGATGGTCGCGCCGCGCCGACAGGTCGCGCAGCTGGCCGACCAGGGTCGGGGCAGCATCGGCCGACACCGTGGCCAGTCCTTCCAGCGCCAGTGGCCGGCCTTCGGCGTCGAACAGGTCGAATTCGCGCTGGCTGCGCGCACCGGGCTCGCCACCGGCCGCCTCGCGCAGCCAGGCCGCGAGCGGCGCCAGGGGCGAGACAACATCGCCGTCGAGCGCACGCTGCAGCGCCTCGCGGTCGAAGCCGCTCAGCGCGCCGAAGGCGGGACTGAGATACAGGAAGCGGCGCGCCGGCAGCGCAATGGCGAAGGCCGCGTCGCCGCCCAGTTCGGCTATCGCGCGGAACTGCCGCGCCGGCAAGGCCTCGTCGTCTTGGCTACCCGACGCGGGGGACTGGACGGCGGTATCGAGGCTGGACATGATCGGGATCTTTCTTAACCAACTAGCAAGTATTTGAGGTTTACCACGAAGTATATAGCTGTGGGACAATATTTGTGAACTATATCGCCAAGATCATTTCATGATCTGCTCGATTAGATATTGAACAATAGGCGCTAGCTTAAGTGGGAAATAAACAAATGCGCCACGCAGATTGTAGTTGAGGGATAATTCGCGCACCATGAACGATACCGCAACCCTCCCCCCGCTCCCAGACCGGCTGTCGATCGACCCGAGCAGCCCTTTCCACAACCGTGACGTGTTCCAGCACGAGATCGGCATTCGCTTCAACGACAAGGATCGCTACGACGTCGAAGAATATTGTCTCAGCGAAGGCTGGATCAAGGTCGCCGCCGGCAAGACCCTCGATCGCAAGGGCAAGCCGATGCTCATCAAGCTCAAGGGCAAGGTCGAAGCTTTCTACAAATGATTCAAGGGCCGCATGCGGCCCTTTTTCACGCGGCCTCGCGCCGCTTCCCTTCCCTTCCCCGCCAGCGCTCAGGCCAGCGAGCGCGACGCCAGCTCCAGCCCCAGTCCGATCAGGAACGCCAGGAAGCACTGCCTGAAGCGTTTGGCGCTGATGCGCGCCCGGATCGCCTGCCCCAGCCACATTCCCAGCAGCGCCGGCGCGATGGCCAGCGCCGACAGGCCCAATTGCTCGAATGCGAAGGCGCCGTGGGTTGCCAGGCCGATGGCCAGCGCCACGGTCGATACGGTGAACGACAGGCCGAGCGCCTGCACCAGTTCATCCTTGTCCAGCCGCAGCGCCTGCAGATAGGGCACGGCCGGCACCACGAACACGCCGGTGGCGCCGGTGACCAGTCCCGTCGCCACGCCCACCACCGGCCCCAGCCAGACTTCATGTCGCCGCGGCAGCACCAGACTCGGCGCCGCCAGCGCGTAGCCGGCGTACAGGATCAGGGTCAGGCCCAGCGCCAGGCTCGCCGTCTGCGGATCGACCCGCGCCAGCAACACCACGCCACCGGCCGTGCCGACCACGGTCCCCAGCAGCATCGGCCACAGGCGGGTCACCAGCCGGAGAACGCCCGGGCCCGCCGTCATCTGCAGGACGTTGGTCACGAAGGACGGCAGCACCAGCAGCGCGGCGGCGGCGGCCGGCGTCATGGCCATTCCCAGCAGGCCCATGGCCACCGTGGGCAGGCCCATGCCGGTGACGCCCTTGACCAGGCCCGCGGCCGGGAAAGTCGCGGCCAGGCTGGCCAGCAGGAAGGTAGATTCGTTCATGGCGCGTATTGAACCAGCGCGCCAGGCCCGGCACAATGCGGTTTTCACGTCGTTGCCTTCGGCCTCTCCGAAGGCAACGAAAGACAATAAAGGGCATCCCATGCGCCTCGACCTGGCCGACCTGCAGCTGTTCCTGTGCATCCTCGACGCCGGCAGCATCTCGGCCGGCGCCGCGCGCGCCAACCTGGCGCTGGCCTCGGCCAGCGAGCGGCTGCGCAGCATCGAGCTCGATACCGGCGTGACGCTGTTCGAACGCCGTCCGCGTGGCGTGGTCGCCACCCAGGCCGGCGAGGCGCTGGCCCACCACGCACGCCTCATCTTGCGCCAGCAGGCGCTGCTCAAGGGCGAGCTGCGCGACTTCGCGCAGGGTGCCCAGGGCACGCTGCACCTGCATGCCAATACCGCGGCGCTGGCCGAATTCCTGCCGCGCCGCCTGGCGCCCTGGCTGGCCGAGCGGCCGCGCCTGCACGTCGAACTGAAGGAGCGCACCAGCGCCGACATCGTGCGCGCGATCGCGGCCGGACTGGTCGAGGCCGGCGTGGTGTCGGATGCGGTCGAGGCGCCGGGCCTGCACCTGCAGCCGGTCGAACGGGATCACCTGGTGCTGATCATGGCGCCGGGCCACCGGCTGGCGGCAGCGAACGCGCTGCGCCTGGCGGACGTGCTGCATGAAGCCTTCGTCGGGCTCACGCACGGCAGCGCCTTGCAGGACTATATCGACGCGCAGGCGCTGGACGCCGGCCGCGCGCTGGCGCTGCGCATCCAGATGACGACGTTCACGGGATTATGCGAGATGGTGGGGCATGGCGTGGGCATCGGGATCGTGCCGCAGAACGTGGCCAGCCGCAACCGGCGCAGCCATGGCTTGCGCACGATCACGCTCGACGAACCGTGGGCGCGGCGCCAGCTATGCCTGTGCTGGAAGGACTGGGATGACTTGTCGTCACCAATGCGCAGCCTGCTCACTCACCTTGGTGGAACGCCGCCTGCTGCATAAGCACGTCGTTACCTCCACTGGAGGTAACGACGTGCATGCGTTACGGTGAAGAGGTAGCGGATTAATCGTCCAGTGGCGCGAAGATCGCCTGCAGGTCTTCCTGCGTCAACGCCATCTTCTGCGACTCGCCTTCGGACAGGATCGACTGCGCCAGCTCGGACTTCTTCTGCTGCAGCAGCTGGATTTTTTCTTCCAGCGTGCCTTTCGCGATCAGCTTGTACACGAACACCGGCTTGTCTTGCCCGATGCGCCAGGCGCGGTCGGTCGCTTGATTTTCGGCCGCCGGGTTCCACCACGGGTCGTAGTGGATCACGGTGTCGGCCGCTGTAAGATTGAGTCCTACCCCGCCGGCTTTCAGGCTGATCAGGAAGATCGGCACCGCGCCTTGCTGGAAGGCCGCTACCTGGGCCGAGCGGTCGCGCGTCTCGCCGGTGAGGATGGCGTACGGGATGTTGCGCGCGTCGAGTTCTTCCTCGATCAGGCCGAGCATGCTGGTGAACTGCGAGAACACGAGGATCTTGCGGCCCTCGCCCAGCAGGTCTTCGACCATCTGCATCAAGTCGGTCAGCTTGGCCGATATCGCCGCCGTGTTCTTCTTGGACGGCATCGACTTGACCAGGCGCGGATCGCAGCAGACCTGGCGCAGCTTGAGCAGCGCCTCGAGGATGACGATCTGGCTGCGCGCCACGCCCTTGCGGTCGATCTCGTCGCGCACCTTCTTGTCCATCGCCAGGCGCACGGTCTCGTACAGGTCGCGCTGCGGGCCGGACAGCTCGATGCGGCGCACCATCTCGGTCTTCTCTGGCAGTTCCTTGGCCACGTGGTCTTTCGTGCGGCGCAGCAGGAAGGGACGGATGCGGCGGTTCAGCAGCGTGCGGCGCACCGGATCGTCTTGCCGCTCGATCGGATGGCGGAACTGCGTGTTGAAGGTCTTCTCGTCGCCCAGCAGGCCCGGGAGCAGGAAGTGGAACTGCGACCACAGCTCGCCCAGGTGGTTCTCGAGCGGGGTGCCCGACAGGCACAGGCGATGGCTGGCGTCGAGCGAGCCGGCCGTCTGCGCCGCCTTGGAGCGGGTGTTCTTGATGTAGTGCGATTCGTCCAGGATCACCAGGTGGTAGTGGTGCTTGCGCAGTTCTTCTTCATCGCGCGGCAGCAGCGCATAGGTGGTCAGGACGATGTCGGCGCCGTCGATCTGGTCGAACTGGTCCATGCGCTCCTTGCCCTGCAGGAGCAGCACCTTGAGGCTCGGCGCGAAGCGCGCGGCCTCGTCGAACCAGTTGGCCATCAGGCTGGTCGGGGCGATCACGAGGGCCGGGCTGGTGAGACGGCCGGCTTCTTTCTCGGTGAGGATGTGGGCCAGCGTCTGCACCGTCTTGCCCAGACCCATATCGTCGGCCAGGATGCCGCCCAGGTCATACTCGCGCAGGAACTGCATCCACGACAGGCCGTCGAGCTGGTAGTCGCGCAAGGTGGCCTGCAAGCCGGCAGGCGCCTCGACCTTCTTCACGGCCCCGAACTGGCTCAGTTTGCGGCCGGTTTCACGCAAGCGCTCGCCGCCGGTCCAGCGCAGATCGACGCCGCGCGCCAGCTCTTCGAGGCGCGCCGCATCCAGCGTGGACAGGCGCAGCTTGCCCTTGATCTTGTCGTTGAAGTACAGCTCGCCCAGGGTGGCGAGGATCGGCTTGAGGCGGCCCCACGGCAACGCCACGCGCACGCCGTCAGGCAGGACGGCCAGCATCTGGTCGGCTTCGGCATGGGCCGCCAGCACGGCCGGGTCGAATTCGAGCGGCGCGCTGCGGATCAGCTGTACCAGCACCGGCAGCAGCGGCACGCGCTTCTTCGCCACCACGATGCCCAGTTCCAGCTCGAACCAGGCATTGCCTGCTTCAGCCGGTTCGTCGATGTCGGCATACCAGTCTTCTACCGGGACGACGTCATACCGGTACTTGTTCGATTTCTGCAGGTGCCAGCCGGCGTCGGACAGCGCGTCGACGTCGTTCTCGGCGAAGCGCAGCCAGTGCGCCTGGCTTTCGAGCTGCAGCGCACCGGCCATGGCGTTGAACGGGGCGGTGGCCGGCTTGCGAAAGCCAATCTCGCCCAGTTTATCGAGGGCGTCGCTCTCGGCCTTCGGGTCGCGTTCGATGATTTCGGTGAGGTCGCCGATCTGGCGCACCACGCGCTGCGACGGGTCGAACGAGACGCGCTGGCCGTCGTAGTCGAAGGCCAGCACGGCGAAGTCCTGCCAGCGAGTGACGTTGCCGTCGGCGAGCTGCACGGCGTCGAGCAGCAGGTGCGGAATCGGCTTGACGTCGTTCCTCAGGCGTTGCGTGAGCGGCTGCGGCAATGGCATCAGCCCCTGCAGGCCGTGGGCCAGCAGCAGCTGCGAGACGCGTTTCTTATCGGTGCCGGTCAGGGCCGGGGCTTGCGCCACCAGGGCCTGCAGTTCGGCCAGCGAGATGTCGATGCCGCCGCGATTGAGGTCGAGCGGCCCGCAGGACAGGTTGTCGATGTACCACGGCGGATCGGTCGGCAGCATGTAGTCGATCTGGTCGGCCGCGCTGTGGGTGGCGGCGCCACCGACCGGCTCCACCGACCATCCGAGCTTGGACACGCGGCCTTCGTCGCGCCAGGCCAGGCTGGCCAGGCGGGTCGGGCCGCCCTGCAGCGGGTAGACCAGGCCGCTGGCCATGTCGGACCACGAGTTCGCCCACAGCAGCTTGCCCTGGTCGAGCAGCATCTGCAGCAGGATCGCGCCCACTTTGCCTTTCGGTTCGGTGGCGCTGGTGCCCTGGGCCGACCCGCTGCGCATGGCGATGAAGAAGCGCACCAGGTCGACGTCGTCGCCTTCGAGGTAGCTGGGGGGCGCCGACAGCAACGAGAACACTTCGCTGACCGGGCTGGCTGCGGCCACGTCGCCGTTCGGACGCAGGCGCGCCTTGCACAGGCACAGCGCGACGTGGCGGCCGCCGCTGGTGGGCGCCATGACGTAGACGAATTTGTATTGCGCGGCCTTGGGGTCGACGACTTCATCGGTCAGCTTCGGCTGGGGGTGGGCCGCAGCCTCGACCCGTTGCAGCCAGCTCACCACCGGCGCCGGAAGAGCCGGGGAACGTGCGGGGGCGCGGACCGGAGGTGCGTCGCTGGCTTTCTCGCGAAGATAATCGACTGTGGTCATTGGGTCTCGTGGCTGCGTATCAAAAAAGGCAATAAACGGCATTATCTCGCATACGAACACTTCCGTTTTGTTCGGAATCGCACGTAGCGGACAAATCTCATCCGTGCGCAATGCGCACGCTTTCACCTCAACCGGTTGTTCTCTCATGTCCGCGACACGCTGTCAAGACTGGCGCATCGTCGATGAGGGCGTATCATTGACCGCTTGGTCACCGATACAACGATTCAGACATGCTGCCCTCCATCGAACAACGCCTCGCCCAAGAACTCGCCGCCCGCCCAGCCCAAGTGGCCGCCGCCATCGCCTTGCTCGACGAAGGCGCCACCGTGCCCTTCATCGCGCGCTACCGCAAGGAGGCCACGGGCGGCCTCGACGACATCCAGCTGCGCCTGCTCGAAGAACGCCTGCGCTACCTGCGCGAGCTCGAAGACCGGCGCGCCACGATCGTCGCGTCGATCACGGAACAGAACAAGATGACGCCCGAGCTGATGCAGGCCATCGCCATGGCGGAAGACAAGACCCGCCTCGAAGACCTGTACCTGCCCTACAAGCAGAAGCGCCGCACCAAGGCCCAGATCGCGATCGAGGCCGGCCTGGCGCCGCTGGCGGAGACTCTGCTGGCCGATCCGGCCCTGAACCCGGAGCAAGTCGCTAGTGAATACCTGCGCGAGGCATTCACCAATGCCGACGGCGGCGCCAACCCCGGCGTGGCGGACAACAAGGCCGCCCTGGACGGCGCGCGCCAGATCCTGATGGAGCGTTTTGCCGAGGATGCCGAACTTCTGCAATCGCTGCGCGAGTACGTGCAGGACCACGGCGTGGTCGAATCGAAGGTCGTCGCCGGCAAGGAAGACGAAGGCGAAAAATTCGCCGACTACTTCGACTACAACGAGCCCCTCGCCGCCGTGCCGTCGCACCGCGCGCTGGCCCTGCTGCGCGGCCGCCGCGAGGGCGTACTGGACGTCTCCCTGCGCCTGGATTCGGAACCCGAGAAGCCGAAGTGGGATGCGCCGCTGAACCCGTGCGAGGGCCGCATCGCGGCGCGCTTCGGCATCAAGGCGCAGGGCCGCCCGGCCGACAAGTGGCTGCAGGACACCGCGCGCTGGACCTGGCGCGTGAAAAGCTTCATGCACCTGGATACCGAGTTGATGGGCGCCCTGCGCGACAAGGCGGAACAGGACGCGATCGGCGTCTTCGCGCGCAACCTGAAAGCCCTGCTGCTAGCGGCGCCGGCCGGCCAGCGCGCCACCATGGGCCTCGATCCGGGCCTGCGCACCGGCGTGAAAGTGGCCGTGGTCGACGCCACCGGCAAGGTAGTCGATACCGCCACCGTCTATCCGCACCAGCCGCGCAACGACTGGCATGGCGCGCTGCACACGCTGGGCCAGCTGGCGGCGAAGCACAATGTGTCGCTGATCTCGATCGGCAACGGCACCGGCTCGCGCGAGACCGACAAGCTGGCGCAAGACCTGATCAAGCAAAACCAGGAACTCAAGCTGACCAAGATCGTGGTGTCCGAAGCGGGCGCCTCGGTCTATTCGGCGTCCGAATTCGCCTCGCGCGAACTGCCCGACATGGACGTGTCGCTGCGTGGCGCGGTCTCGATCGCGCGCCGCCTGCAGGATCCACTGGCCGAGCTGGTCAAGATCGATCCGAAGTCGATCGGCGTCGGCCAGTACCAGCACGACGTCTCGCAGACCCAGCTCGCGCGCTCGCTCGACGCGGTGGTCGAGGATTGCGTGAATGCCGTGGGCGTGGACGTGAACACCGCCTCGGCGCCGCTGCTGGCGCGGGTCTCGGGCCTGTCGAACACGGTGGCCCAGGGCATCGTGGCCTACCGCGACGCCAACGGCGCCTTCGCCTCGCGCGCGGCGCTCAAGAAGGTACCCCGCCTGGGCGACAAGACCTTCGAGCAGGCGGCTGGCTTCCTGCGCGTGGTGAACGGCGCCAATCCGCTGGACGCATCGGCGGTGCACCCGGAATCGTATCCGGTGGTCGAGAAGATCCTGGCGGACGTGAAGCGCGACATGAAGACGGTGATCGGCGACGCCGGGCTGCTCAAGGGTTTGAATCCGTCGAAGTACGCGGACGACAAATTCGGCGTGCCGACCGTCAGCGACATCCTGAAGGAGCTGGAAAAACCGGGCCGTGACCCGCGTCCGGAATTCACCACCGCCACCTTCAAGGAAGGCGTGGAAGAGATCTCGGACCTACGTGTCGACATGATCCTGGAAGGCGTGGTGACCAATGTCGCGGCCTTCGGCGCTTTCGTGGACATCGGCGTGCACCAGGATGGCCTGGTGCACATCTCGGCGCTGTCGAACACCTTCGTGAAGGATCCGCACACGGTGGTCAAGGCCGGCCAGGTGGTCAAGGTCAAGGTGCTCGAGGTGGACCCCAAGCGCAAGCGCATCGCTCTGACCATGCGCCTGTCGGACAGCGCGCCGCAGGCTGGTGCGCGGCCGGAACAGCGCCCCGACCGCACGGACGCCAGGCGCGTGGCCCAGCACGGGCGCCAGGAACGTTCGGCGCCGCCGTCCAATAATGCGATGGCCGACGCCTTCGCCAAGCTGCGCGGAAAATAAGCGGATGCTGCGGCTGGCCAGCGTCGATCCGGACAGTCCCGATGCACGGCGGCTGGTCGCGGAACTCGACGCGGCGCTGGCCGCGGTCACGGGCGACAGCGGCGCCTCGTCGTTCGACCCGCAGGATTGCCGTGGGGCCGGCGCGGTCTTCGTGATCGCCTACGACACGCAAGACGCCGCGGTCGGCTGCGGCGCGCTGCGTCCGCTCGAAGAAGGGGTGGGTGAAATCAAGCGGATGTATGCGCGTCCCGGCAGCGGGGCCGGCGCGGCTATCCTGGCCGGGCTGGAACGGCAGGCCGCTGCCTGCGGCTACCATCGCCTGTCGCTGTCGACGCGGCGCGTCAACCTGCGCGCGGTCGGCTTCTATCAGCGCCACGGCTATCTGGAAGTGCCGCCTTACGGCCGCTACGTCGGCCGCGCCGTCTCGATCTGCCTGGGCAAGACGCTTATCCGCTGTGCTTCATGAACATGCCGATCAGGTAGACCGTCAGGCAGCCGAAGCCGATCAGGAGCATGCGCGCCTGCGGGATGGCCGGCAGGCCGGTCTTCTTGATATGCAGGGCGTCGCGCAGCAGCAGCACGGCATACACCAGGGCTGCCGCGCCGGACAGGATGTCGCCCACGCTGGAGCGCGTGATGCCACTATAGATGTTCAGCAGGCCGGGAATGCCCAGCAGGGCGGCGATCACGAAATTCATGTTCGGCGATGGTACGCGCGGGCGGGGTTGCTGCATCTTTACTCCAATAATCGAATGACAAACCGGACGATCATACCGCAATGCCGGCCGCATATCGTCATAAGCCAGGCAGTCTCAGGGTCGAGCCCTGGGTCATGATCTTCACCAGGAAGCTGCCGACGAAGGCGCCGAAGCAGACGTAGCCGATCAGGGTGACGCGCGGCGACTCCAGCAGCGCGGCGCGGCCGGCCTGGCGCTGCCAGGCGCACCAGGCCAGGTACAGCGCCATCATCAGGGGCCCTAGCGCGAAGAAGATACCGGCGAACCAGCCGCGTGAGAGGGCGCTGGCGATATCGAACAAGGCGGGCAGGCCGAGCACGGCCGCGAACACCCACATGGCCACTGGGGGCAAGGTAGCAAACGTCTTCATCGTGTTTCTTGATAATCTTGAACCAGTCGATGATACCGCAGACCGCCGGCTGCCGACGATGTCGCAAACTTGGCCCCCATCTGCGTGGGGGCGACTTGGCCAACTTCGTCGGCCAAGTCGTTATAGAATGTCGCCATCTACTTATTCCTTTTCTTCAAAGGCAGAATCAAATGAGCGACGTGCAAACCTGGATCAAAGAAACCGTGACCTCCACCCCGGTCGTGCTGTTCATGAAGGGCACCGCCCAGTTCCCGCAGTGCGGCTTCTCGGGCCGCGCCATCCAGATCCTGAAAGCCTGCGGCGTTGACAACGTTGCCACCGTCAACGTGCTGGACGACCCTGAAGTGCGCCAGGGCATCAAGGACTTCTCGAACTGGCCAACCGTGCCACAGCTGTACGTGAACGGCGAGTTCATCGGCGGCACCGACATCATGAACGAGATGTACGACTCCGGCGAACTGCAGGCCCTGCTGAAAAACGGCTGATCGCATGGCCGAGCGTCGGATCGTCATCGCCATCACCGGCGCGACCGGCGCGGCCTATGGCGTGCAGCTGCTGCGGCGGCTGCACGGCGCCCCGGGCGTCGAGACCCACCTGGTCGTTTCCGACGCCGCTTCCCTCACCCTGCACCAGGAACTCGGCCTGCAGCGGCGTGACGTCGAAGCACTGGCCCACGTCGTCCACCGCAACCGCGACGTCGGCGCCTCGATCGCCAGCGGCTCGTTCCAGACCGACGGCATGGTGATCGCCCCCTGCTCGATGAAAACGCTGGCGGCCGTCGCCCATGGCTTTTCTGACAACCTTGTGACACGCGCGGCCGACGTGATCCTCAAGGAACGCCGGCGCCTGGTCCTGATGGTGCGCGAAACGCCCTTCAACCTGGCACACTTGCGCAATATGACGGCCGTGACCGAAATGGGCGGCATCATCTTCCCTCCCCTGCCAAGCTTCTATCACCGACCGGCGACGATCGCGGACATGGTCGAGCACACGGTGGACCGTGTCGTGGATTTATTAGGGATAGAGAATGCCCAAGCCGCTCGCTGGGGCGGCATGAAGGGCGAACAAGACGCCTGAACGCGCGCCAGCGTCCTGCCGGCGCACGCGTTCAGCGTTTGTCGTCGTACTTGTCTTCGGACTTCTTCAACTCGCGCGCCTCTTCAAGCATTCGTCGCCGGGCATTGCGTTCTCGCATGACCTCGGCATGACGCGCTGCCGTCATGGGCGGCGCCGTCATCAAATCCTTGAGCTGGGCGGTATTGGCGTAGTTGTTTCGCATGCGTCAGCTGCTCCTGGGTGGTCCTGAGGCGGTGGCGAACATGCTGCCACCTGAACAGATTATGACCCAGCTGCGGCCGTTTGTGCGGCCCGGCATGACGAAAAGTGCAAGCCCGGGGTAAGCCGGCTTACTTCGCTTCTGGTTTCTGGTGGTTCATGCGCACCAGCATGCGGATGAACTCGCGCGCCAGCTGGCGGTGATGTTCATCCAGGCGTTGCAGGTCGGCGATCAGCTTGACGTCCGCCGATTCGAAGCGGGCGCCGCCACCGTTGGCGGCGTCAAGGCTGGCGGCCTGTTCGGCGCCGCCGAAGCGCAGCCAGTCGGCCGGCACGCCCAGCCATTGGGCGATCATGCGCAGCTTTTCCTGGGTGGGGATGGCTTCGCCTACCAGCCATTTGCGGGCGGCATGGACCGTGATCGGACGGCCTTCGAAGCGGATATTAAATTCTCGGGCGAGGCGGGTCGGGCTGTCGGGAGAGTAGTGTGCGTTCTTCAGCGCCTGCTGCAGTCGCTCACTGAAGCTCTCCCGTTCATTCGTTGAATTCATCGTGATACTGGGTTGTTGAGACTGGACGGGCGGCTACCTCTCCCTTGTGGATGAGAAGCCATAGGGTCCAAATCATACAACTAAAATGTAACAATGATGTGGTTTTTTAAGAGTTTTTACGCTCAGTGCAACTAATACCCAACAGCAACCCAGCGAAGTAGGTTTTTCACGAAATATTCTATTATTCGAAATGAATAAGTGTACGCACCTTTACTTAGACAGGATGACTGGAATGCGCGTGCCAAAAAAATTGTATCCAATGGTTACAAGTAAACTGTTAGATTTGTTGAAATCTCACCACGCCGTCGTTAGCAATTACCCGACGTAAACGACCGTCGCGCCAGAGCTTGTGCAGGTGGGCCAGCGCCTCGCCCAGCGCAAAGCTGAGCTGGTGCGCGTCGAGCGGCCGCCGGAACATGATCGGCACGATGTCGGTCGCCGAGCGTGGCGTGGCGCAGGCCTCGATCACCTCGGCCAGGCGCGCCACGTGGTGCTCGCGCAGCTGGGCGATGCGGGTATGCAGGCCGCGGAAGGGCTTGCCGTGCGACGGCAGCACCAGCACGTCCCCAGGCAGGTCGGCGAACTTCGACAGCGAATCGAGATAGAGCTGGAGCGGATTGCCCTCGGGCTCGACCGCGAACACCGAGACATTGGTCGAGATGCGCGGCAATACCATATCGCCCGAGACCAGCACGTTCAGCGCCGCGCAATAGAGCGAGGCGTGTTCCGGCGAGTGGCCGAAGCCGGTGATCACGCGCCACGCCTGGCCGCCGATCGTGACGAGCTGGTCATCCTGCAGCCGGGTATAGGCTTCCGGTACCGACGGCACCAGCGAAGGATAGTAATTGCGGCGGCTGCGCATCTGGTCCAGCATCGCCGCATCGACCAGGCCGTGGCGTTCGAAATGGGGAATGGCCGACGGACCGTCCACGCCGGGCAGCGCCGCCGCCATCATGCGCATGAAGCCGAACTCGCCGGTGGTGGTCCAGAACGGCGCCCCGAAACGCGTGCTCAGCCAGCCGGCCAGGCCGACGTGGTCGGGATGGCAATGGGTCGCGATCACGCGCAGCAGCGGCCGGTCGTCCAGGCCCTGCGCCAGGACCTGCTCCCAGGCGGCGCGGGTGGCGTCGGTGCCGGCGCCGGTATCGATCAGGCTCCAGCCGCGCCGGTCCTCGAGTTCGTCGTCCAGCAGCCACACATTGATATGGTCCAGCGCAAACGGCAAGGGCATGCGCGCCCAGCGCAGCCCCGGCACGACCTCGTGCACGGCGCCAGGAACGGGGATGGTGTCGCCAAATGGATAATCCAGCTGGGCTTCGAGGGCATTCATGGCAATCTTTCGTTTTCCGGGTCAGAGGACCGCGCTACAATGTGGCGAAACTGACAGTTAACGTAAACGGCAATCACAGTATCATTTTTCGCTTCCAAGCGATACCCGCGAACGTTTCTCAACCGCCTCGAAACTCATGCCCACTACCTATACCATCGCCGAACTGGCTCGCGAATTCGACATCACCGCAAGGGCGATCCGTTTTTATGAAGACCAGGGCCTGCTCAGCCCCAAGCGCGAGGGCGTGGGCGGACGCAACCGCGTCTACACCCCGCGCGACCGCACCCGCCTGAAACTGACCCTGCGCGGCAAGCGCCTCGGCCTGACCCTGTCCGAAATTAAGAGCATCGTCGACATGTATGAGTCGCCGCGGGATACCGTGGCCCAGATCAACCGCTTCCTGGGCGTGCTGGCCCAGCAGCGCCTGACCCTGGAGCAGCAGCGCGCCGATATCGAGATGGCGCTGGAAGAGATTTCGGCCCATGAGGAAGAATGCCGTCGCCTGCTGAGCGAGGACGAGACGGCGCGCGACGTGGCGTGAAGTTCCTCTTGCCATGTCGGTGGCAAGGCCTGCAGAAACCAAGACATTCAATCCGCAATGGCGATCGGCACCATGCGGATTGAATGCATGCCTGGATCAGGCCCCGATTGCGGGGGCCGAAACGATATCGCGGGCTAGATATTGAAGCATCCCCCCATCCATCCCGAATTGGTCTTCCGGAACTCGGCCAGCGCCGTCCGGCATTGACCCAATGTCGCATACTTCCCGATACTCTTGAGATTCTGATTATTGCTCTGCCAAACCTTTAATTCGTAATGTGCCGTACTGGCGAACGCAAAGGTGGCACTCGTTGACAGCAATAGTATAAGCAGTAGCGTTTTCATGGTTTGTCTCCAGCTATGATTGGCAGCTATCAGAATGTTATATGCGACAGGGTTTCCTCGACCTCCTTCAAGTTATTCCTTGTTCGGCACCGGGACTGCGGCATGGTTCAGACCATGTCTGGCTCCAGTTGCGCGCATCGCTTTCGATCCGCCAGGGAGCCAATCCAGCGCCGGAAAATAAATTAATTATTTCCAGGAAAAATCTTTATTTTTTACCCCCAACGACAGAGGCCAAATGTGTTTTTTGAGGATAACAACAAAGGTCGGCTGGTGGCTAGCTTATGGTGCAAATACAACATTTAGCATATATCAATCTACTCGATTCTTTTTATGCCTCTTAAGAATCGTAGAACCGCTATGTGCTTCACCAGCCGATAATCAAACGTTTATGCTTGGTGACATGCTTTTATTGTCATCCTCATCAGCATGACGTTCATCCTGGTGCGGCAGCCGTGCCGCCGGTTGACGAGGCAGTCGTAGCCGATTTCACTTTACGTTTACGTTAACGTAACGGGCGAGTATGATATTCGTTCACTGGCTCCACCCTGCCCAACCACCGTTCACCGTGAGGACGACATGCTGCATCTCCCAGGCTTGACCTTTGACCATGGCGACGACATCGCCGCGCTGCGCGAAGCAGTCCAACAGTTCGCGGCGAGCGAAATCGCCCCGCGCGCGGCTGAAATCGACCGCAGCGACCAGTTCCCGATGGACTTGTGGAAGAAGATGGGCGAACTAGGCCTGCTGGGCATCACCGTCAGCGAGGAATACGGCGGCGCCAATATGGGTTACCTGGCCCACATCGTGGCCATGGAAGAAATCTCGCGCGCCTCGGCCTCGGTCGGCCTGTCCTACGGCGCCCACTCGAACCTGTGCGTCAACCAGATCAAGCGCAATGGCAACGAGGAACAGAAACGCAAATACCTGCCCAAGCTGATCTCGGGCGAGCACGTCGGCGCGCTGGCGATGTCCGAGCCGAACGCCGGCTCCGACGTGGTCAGCATGAAGCTGCGCGCCGACCTCAAGGGCGACCGCTATGTGCTGAACGGCAGCAAGATGTGGATCACCAACGGTCCGGACGCCGACACCCTGGTGGTCTATGCCAAGACCGACCTCGAGGCAGGTGCGCGCGGCATGACCGCCTTCCTGATCGAAAAAGGCTTCAAGGGATTCTCGGTTGCCCAGAAACTGGACAAGCTGGGCATGCGCGGCTCGCACACCGGCGAACTGGTGTTCCAGGATTGCGAAGTGCCGGTGGAAAACGTGCTGGGCGGCGTCGGCAAGGGCGTCAACGTCCTGATGTCGGGCCTCGATTTCGAGCGCACCGTGCTGTCCGGCGGCCCGCTAGGCATCATGTCCGCTTGCATGGACGTCGTGGTGCCGTATATCCACGACCGCAAGCAGTTCGGCCAGGCGATCGGTGAATTCCAGCTGATGCAGGGCAAGATCGCCGACATGTATTCGACCATGATGGCTTGCCGCGCCTATGTGTATGCCGTGGGCCAGGCCTGCGATCGCGCCACGATGCCAGAACAGGTGCGCGCCCTGCGCAAGGACGCCGCCGGCGCCATCCTGTACAGCGCCGAAAAAGCCACCTGGATGGCGGGCGAAGCGATCCAGACCCTGGGCGGCAACGGCTACATCAATGAATACCCGGTCGGCCGCCTGTGGCGCGACGCCAAGCTGTACGAGATCGGCGCCGGCACCAGCGAAATCCGTCGCATGCTGATCGGCCGCGAGCTGTTTGGCGAGACGGCGTAACTGTTGGCGAAACGGCGTTTTTACTTTATTTGTTAACCTGAGCACGTCGTCCCCGCGAAGGCGGGGACCCAAGTTTTCAAGCAGGCCAGCGACATCAAACGCTACCAGGACGCGAACAACTTGGGTTCCCGCCTTCGCGGGAACGACGGCTCATGGATTTCCTTATTTTTGGAGACATACATCATGAACGATCCAGTCGTCATCGTCGGCGCAGCGCGCACCCCGATGGGCGCCTTCCAGGGCGATTTTTCTTCCAAGACCGCGAGCGACCTCGGCGCGGTGGCGATCAAGGCGGCCGTCGAGCGCGCCGGCGTCGCCCCTGACGCGGTCGAGCACGTCTACTTCGGCAACTGCCTGATGGCCGGCCAGGGCCAGGCCCCGGCGCGCCAGGCGCTGATCAAGGCCGGCCTGCCGATGTCGACCGGCGCCGTCACGCTGTCCAAGATGTGCGGTTCGGCGATGCAGGCCGCCATCTTCGCCCACGACCAGCTGGTGGCCGGCAGCGCCGACATCGTGGTCGCAGGCGGCATGGAGTCGATGACGGGTGCGCCCTACCTGATCCCGAAGGCGCGCGGCGGCTACCGCATCGGCCACGCGCCGATGTTCGACCACATGATGCTCGACGGCCTCGAAGACGCCTACTCGCGCAACGAGAAGACCGGTGAAGGCCGCTCGATGGGCACCTTCGCCGAAGAGTGCGTGGCGACCTACCAGTTCACGCGCGAGGAGCAGGATGCGTTCGCGATCGCCTCGGTCAAGCGTGCGCAAGCCGCCAGCAACGATGGTGGCTTCGACTGGGAAATCGCGCCGGTCACCGTCACCAGCCGCGCGGGCGACACCGTGATCGACAAGGACGAAGGCCCGCAGAAGGCCAAGGTCGACAAGATCCCGACGCTCAAGCCGGCATTCAAGAAGGACGGCACCGTGACCGCCGCCTCGTCGTCGTCGATCAACGACGGCGCCGCCGCGTTGGTGATGATGCGCGAATCCAAGGCCAAGGAACTGGGACTGACGCCGATCGCGCGCGTGCTGGGCCACGCCACCCATGCACAAGAGCCGAACCTGTTCACCACCGCCCCGATCGGCGCGATGCACAAGCTGTTCAAGAAGACCGGCTGGACGGCCGGCGACGTCGACCTGTTCGAGATCAACGAAGCCTTCGCCGCGGTGCCGATGGCCGCCATGCGCGACCTCGACATCCCGCACAACAAGGTCAACGTCCACGGCGGCGCGTGCGCGCTGGGCCACCCGATCGGCGCTTCCGGCGCGCGCATCATCGTCACCCTGCTCGGCGCGTTGAAGCGCAGCGGCGGCAAGCGCGGCGTGGCCTCGCTGTGCATCGGCGGCGGCGAAGCCACCGCGATGGCGATCGAGCTGGTGTAATCCTTCGACCAGCGCGGCAATGATGAACGAACCATGCGAACATTGAGGATTCAACCGTTCACAGGGAGTTCATCATGCCAACCGCACTGATCATCGGCGCCTCGCGCGGCATCGGCCACGAGTTGGTCCGCCAATACCGGCTTGAGGGCTGGCGCGTCATCGCCACCGCGCGCAAGCAGGAAGACTGCGATGAACTGGTCCACCTCGGCGCCGAGGCCCACCAGCTCGACGTCACGGTGGCCGATTCGATCGCGGCGCTGGCCTGGCGCCTGGACGATGAACAGGTCGACGCCGCCTGGCTGGTGGCCGGCGTCTACGGCCCGACCCACGGCAGCTTCCCGACCGGTCCCGAATTCGACACCGTCATGCACACCAATGTGCTCTCCGCGATGCGCCTGATCCCGGTCGTCGGGCCGCTACTGGCCGACACGCGCGGCAAGCTGGCGGTCATTTCCTCGCGCATGGGATCGATCGGCGAACGCACGGGTACCGAAGGCACGCTGTACCGCGCCAGCAAGGCGGCGCTCAACTCCGTGCTCAAGGACGCGTCGATCACCTACGGCGCACAAGGCGTCACCTGCGTCGCCTTCCATCCGGGCTGGGTCCAGACCGATATGGGCGGCTCTGGCGCCAGCCTCACGCCGGAGCACAGCGTGCGCGATATGCGCGCCACCCTGGCCCAGGTGGACGCCAGCGCCAACGGCAGCTTCCTGAACCACGACGGCGCCGCCATCGCCTGGTAGGCAATCCACACACATAAAAAACACACGAGACACCATGATCCTGAGCGAAGAACACCAGATGATCCGCGACGCCCTGCGCAGCTTTGCGCAGGAACGCCTGGCCCCCAACGCCGCGCGCTGGGACCGCGAACACCATTTCCCGAAAGAGGAACTGAAGGAACTGGCGGGCCTGGGCGCCTTCGGCGTGGCGGTGCCGGAGCAGTATGGCGGCGCGGGCCTGGACTACGTGTCGCTGGCGCTGGTGCTCGAAGAGATCGCGGCCGGTGACGGCGGCACCTCGACCATCATCTCGGTCAACAACTGCCCCGTGTGCAGCATCGCCATGATGTATGCGAACGAGGAACAGAAGGAGCGCTGGCTGCGTCCTCTCGCCCAGGGCGAGCTGCTGGGCGCCTTCGCCCTCACCGAGCCGCACACCGGCAGCGATGCGGCGGCGCTGCGCACCACAGCCACGCGTAACGGCGACCATTACGTCATCAACGGCACCAAGCAGTTCATCACCAGCGGCAAATACGGCGACGTGGCCATCGTCATGGCCGTCACCGACAAGGCGGCCGGCAAGAAGGGCATCAGCGCGTTCTGGGTGCCGACCGATACGCCCGGCTACATCGTGGCCGGCATCGAGCACAAGATGGGCCAGCATTCGTCGGACACCGCGCAGATCGTGTTCGACAACTGCCGCGTGCCGGCGGAGAACCTGATCGGCGAGCAAGGCATGGGCTACAAGATCGCCCTGTCCGGGCTGGAGGGCGGCCGCATCGGCATCGCCTCGCAATCGGTCGGCATGGCGCGCGCGGCCTACGAGGCAGCGCTTGATTATGCGAAGGAGCGCGAGAGCTTCGGCAAGCCGATCTTCGAGCACCAGGCGGTGCAGTTCCGCCTGGCCGAGATGGCGATGAAGATCGAGGCCGCGCGCCAGCTGATCCTGCACGCGGCCGCGATGAAGGATGCGGGCCTGCCCTGCCTGAAAGAAGCGGCGATGTCCAAGCTGTTCGCTTCCGAGATGGCCGAGAACGTCGTGTCGAGCGCGATGCAGGTGTTCGGCGGCTACGGCTACGTGGCCGACTTCCCGGTCGAGCGCATCTACCGCGACGTGCGCGTGTGCCAGATCTATGAAGGCACCAGCGACATCCAGAAACTTCTGATCGCGCGCGCGCTGTGAGCCTGCCGCTCCTGCACATAGCACCGCTGGAGCCGGAACGGCTGGCGCAGCTCTTCATCTACCTGGACGACCAGCTGCAGGAAAACGGCCGCGATGGCATGCCGCTGTTTCAGCCGCTATCGCGCCTGCAGTCGCGGCTCATGCCCGAGAAGGCGGCCTCGTTCGCCGCCAGCTTTGCGGTGCCATTCGGGCAGCCGGGCTGGCGCCGCATGTGGATCGCGCTCGACAGCCTCGGCGCGATCGCCGGCCACGTCGACCTGCGGGCGCGGCCCGATCCGGAGTCCGCTCACCGGGCCCTGCTCGGCATGGGCGTGCACCGCGACTACCGGCGCTTTGGCCTGGGCCGCCAACTGGTCGACACCGCGCTGGCCTGGGCCGGCGTTACACCACCGCTGGAATGGGTCGATCTCGACGTGCTGGCGGGGAATCACGCGGCGCGCCGCCTGTACCAGCGTGCCGGTTTCGCCGCTACCTGCGAAGTGCCCGACCTGTACCGCATCGATGGCCAGTCGCACGGTTCGGTCATGATGAGCCGGCGCGTCAGGTAACGGCGGACTCCAATAGCGTGATCGTCTGCGCTTTCGTATCGATGCGCGCCTGGATTCCCATCGGCAGCGTGAACTGGTTGCGGATATGCCCGATCGAATAGCCTGACACCGCGGGAATCGTCAGCGGATGCAGGTGCAGCCCCAGCGTGCGCTCCAGCGTCAGCGAGATGTCCTCGTGCTCCGGCCCGCAGTTCTCGCAGATGCCCACCACCAGCGCCGCCGCATTCCTGAAGCCGCCCGCCAGGTCGAGCTGGGTCATCCAGCGGTCGATCCGGTATGGCGCTTCGTTCACCTCTTCCAGGAACAGGATGCTGTCCTTGATATCGGCCGCATACGGCGTGCCGGCCAGCGCCGCCACCAGCGACAGGTTGCCGCCCATGAGCGGGCCGGTCGCCACGCCATGGGTGAAGGTGTGGACGCCGAAGTGCGGCTCGCTCGCGGCGCGCTGCGCGTTCTCCTGCGACATCGGGATCGTGTAGCCGGCCTGCGGCTCCGTCAGCACCGCCATCATGTGGTCAAGCGAATACGGCGTCATCGTCGACGAGGCCACCGGGCCGTGGAAGGTCACCAGGCCGGTCTGCTTGAGGATCGCAAGGTGCAGCGCCGTGATGTCCGAATAGCCGACCAGCACCTTGGGGTTGCGGCGAATGAGGCCGTAGTCGAGACCTGATAGCAGCGAGATGCAGCCCGAGCCGCCACGGATCGGCCAGATCGCTTTTACGTCCGGGTCAAGGAACATCGCATGCAGGTCGGCCAGGCGCTGCTGCACCGAGCCTGCATAGTTGCCGAACACTTCGCGCAGATAGGCGCCGGTCTTGACCTTGAAACCCAGCGCTTCGATATTGCGCACCGCTTTCTCGATGGCGCGGTCGGTGGTGTAGCCGCCGGGCGCGATCAGGCCGACGGTGTCGCCGCGCTTCAGGCGGGGCGGTTTGATAAGCTTTTTCATGGGACGTGAGGAAGGCGTATGCGCTGCGGCTACGCCGGGCAAGGCAAGGGACAGGGCGGCGGCGATGGCGCCAAAGCTGCGACGGCTGATCTTCATAAGCTGCTTCAATCAACGTCGTCCCCGCGCAGGCGGGGACCCAAGTTTTATAAGCATCGCGGCAGCGCAAGCAGAACTTGGATCCCCGCCTGCGCGGGGATGACGTGCCAAGGATGCGGGGAAAAAAACAGCCCGCGCCGGGAGGCAGAAAACCTCCGTGACGCGGGCCCTCAGTGTAGAGCAATCAGAAGAACTTGTAGTTGGCCATCAGGGTGAACGAGCGACCACGCGGATCGGCGACGCGCGGTTCCCAGCTGCTGCCGGCGCCGGTGTTGCCGTCGTAGGTGATCGCGAACGGCGGATCTTCATCGAACATGTTCTTGACGCCCGCGGTCAGGGTCAGGTTCTGGAAGCCCGTGTAGTTCACCGACAGGTTGAAGATCGAATACTCGTCGACCTTGCTGTTGTAGTTCGACGGCGTCACACGGCCGCTGGCCACGCCCGGCAGCACCTGGTCGTCATAGCCCGAACGGTAGATGTTCTGCAGCATGCCGCTCCAGTTGCCGTACTTGTAGGTCGCATAAGCGCTGTGCTTCCACTTCAGGCCCAGGTCGCCGGTGAACACGAAGCGGCCCACTTCGCTCTCGCCGAACTCGGCGTTCCTGGTGGCGCGCGACTTCTTCTCGAGCAGGCGCGAACCGTCGATGCCGATGCCCCACACCGCGCCGGTGCTGAACTTGCCGTTCAGGCGGGCGCCGACTTCGACACCGCGCGTAATGCGCTCGCCGGCATTGAGCCAGCGCTGGTCGATGACTTCCAGCTTGCCCGCGGTGTCACGGATGAACTGCTCCTGGAACAGGTTGTAGTTCTGGACCATGGTGGCGACGTTGAACGAGTCGATCGTGTTTTCCTTGCGGATCTCCCACAGGTCGGCGTTGGCCGAGAAGTAGTTGGTCGGCTCGAACACCACGCCCAGGCTGGCCTGCTTGGCCGTTTCCGGTCCCAGCGTGGCCTTTCCGCCGGTGATGGTATTGACGGTGTTCGAGTCGAGGGCCTGGCAGCCCGCGACCGTGCTGTCGGCGCGGCCGCTCGGGCAGGTGGCCGGATCGACCAGGTCCTTGCCGGCATATGGCGACTCGGTGATGCCGTTGAACAGCTGGTTGAACGACGGCGCGCGGAAGCCCTCGTTGTACGAACCGCGGAACAGCAGTTGCGGGATCGGCTGGTAGCGGAACGAGACCTTCGGATTGGTGGTCGCGCCAAAGCCGGTGTAATCGTCGCGACGAATGGCGAAGTTCAGTTCCAGCGCCTCGGTCACCGGCACCAGCAGTTCGGCGTACACCGCCTTGATGTCGCGGCTGACCTTGGGCAGCACGTTGACGTCATCGAATGGCGCGTTCAGGATCGCGCGGCGCTCGGCGACATTGCGCGCGTCACCATTGAACTTGTACTCCTCGCGGCGCAGGTCGGTGCCGAGCGCCATCATCACCGGGCCGGCCGGCAGCTTGAAGATTTCGCCGGACAGCGCGGCGTCGAACTGGGTCAGCGTGGTCTTACCACCGTACATCACCACGCCGGCCGCCGAAGTGGCGCGGATCGCGTCAATCGCGGCCTGGCTCTGGCTCTGCCCCGGCAGCAGGAAGGGGTTCACGATGCCCGAGCCGAGCACATCGGCCAGCGCCCCGGTGTAGTTGTAGCCGCTGCCAAGCACCGAGTCGGACTCGCTGTACGCTTGCGACAGGCCGACGCGGTAATCATAGCGATTGCCGAACAGGTTCAAGGGGCCGTCGGCGCCGACCAGCAGGCGACCGGCCTTGGTCTCGGTCTCGATCTCGCGGTTGCCGCACTCCATGCAGCGCCAGCGGTAGGCGATCGGCAGGCCGTAGTTGGCCGAGATGCTCGGGAAGACCTTGACCAGGGCGTTGTAGACGTCATCGTAGGCGGCGCCGGTGCTCGGATAGAACGAGGAGGTGCCGAAGGTCGATGCCGATGGCGAGACCTGGTTCGGAGAGAAGCTCTTGGCCACTTCGACGCGCGAGGCGACGGCTTCGGCGAAGAACTCGTGCTCGCCCGAGCGGAAGGTGGCGCGCGCCAGCGCGTTGGTGTTCTTGACCGGCTGCTGCAGCACGGCGGCGCGGCCGGTATCCCAGGCGCAGCCATAGGCCGAACCCGGCGCATCCCACAATTTCTCGTCGTAGGCGCCCATGCCGTCGATGCTGTCGCAACCCGGGCCGCCCGGCAGGTCGAGCAGGCTGATGCCGTTGTAGGCGATGTTGCCACCCGGCGTGGTTGGGCCGGTGCCGGTGCGCGACAGCAGGGACGGACCCAGGGTCGTGGCGAAGATGTTGCCGCTCGGGGTGCCCCGGGTATCGACCGACACGCCGCGGTTCGGCTGGAAGGTGTTGACGAAATCGCGCTGGTTGCCGCGCAGTGCCTTGTTCTCGCTGTGCGCGGCCGTCACCAGCACGTTCCAGCCCTGGGTATCGAGGTCGCCCCAGCCGCCGGTGATGGTGGCGCGGCCGATCTCGCCGCCGCCCGCTTCGGTCACATCGGTGAAGGCCTGGGCTTCCAGGCCCTTGTAGTTCTTGCGCAGGATGAAGTTGATCACGCCGCCGATCGCGTCGGTGCCATACACGGCCGAGGCGCCGTCCTTGAGCACTTCGACGCGCTCGACCGCCGCCATCGGGATCGAGTTCAGGTCGACCGCCGAGCCCTTCATGCCGTGGGTCGCGACGCGGCGGCCGTTGAGCAGCACCAGGGTCGAATCGGAACCCTGGCCGCGCAGGTTGGCGCTGGAGGCGCCGTTGTTGCCGCGCTGGGCGCCCGAGGTGACGTCGGCGTTCGAGGCCAGGTTGTCGGAGCCGTTGCCGTTAACGTTCAGGGTCGCGATCAGCTGCTCGGCCGTCACGATGCCCTGGTCTTCCAGCTGTTTGCGCGAAATGATTTCAACCGGCAGCGCACCCTCCTTGGCGATGCGCTTGATGCTCGAACCGGTGATTTCCACCCGCTGTATCGGCGCCTCGCTTTGCGCCTGCGCTTGTGCCACGATCGGGGCGGCCACGCCCATGAGGGCCAACAACTGTGCCAGTTTTTTCAATTTCACCGTGTTTCTCCTAACGTTTCCCTTGGCGGTCTTGGGCCAGATTGGTGCACTGCATCGCACGCGCCTGGCCTGCTCTGTTCGTAATGGCTAATTCGCTCTTAGCATTACGTTATGTTGTGAATTCAGAGTACGCCCACAAATTTCTCAGGAGCCAATGAATTAACCGGAGGGCAGTATAACCAGCGGGAATATTTAATTTAGGAAAAACTAACGAAATCTAACGCTTAGCTCTGGCGGAGCGTGCTCTTTGCGCAACATCGACATCGAGGTAACGCCAGGTCGTGAATTCGACCGGATGCCGTTTGTAGTTTTTCAGCCACGGATGACGCAGGTCGCCGGACAGCACATGGGTCAATGGCACCCATGGGTTATAGGCGTGCAGCAGCTGGTTCATCTCGATATACAGCTTGTTGCGCTCTGCACCATCGGTGAGCAAACGCGCACGCTCGTAGCGCACGTTGTACTCCGGCAGGTTAAAACGGGAGTAGTTGGCGCGGCCCGCATTCGGGCCGTACAGCAGCTGATAAAAATTGTCGCCGTCGGGGAAGTCGGCGATCCAGTTACTCTCGAACATCTGCACCGTGCCCAGGCGCGACGCCTTGATGATCTCGGTCTTCTTGTCCGACCTGAACACCACGCGTAGCCCGATCGCGTTCAGGCATTTTCTCCACAACTCGTCGCGCAGGCGGCCGCCGACGGTGGCTTCGCTATGCATCGTCAGCGTTAGCGGCTTGCCGCCAGGCGCGCGCCTGAATCCATCGGCATCGCGCTGGTCGTAGCCATGGCGGTCCAGCAGCGCATTGGCCAGCGCCGGATTGTAGGGCACCGGGCTGCGGTAATCCGGATCGTAGCCGAGCACGTTCGGCGGCAGCGGCGATTCGGCCTTGATTGCGAATCCCTTCTTGAGCAGCGCGATGTCTTGGGCGCTGTTGTACGACATCGAGATCGCGCGCCGCAGCGCCACCCTGTCCTTGCCATAACCGCCGACCACCGGGTCGTTCATGTTCATCCACATGTAATAGGTCTGCAGCACCGGGAAGCGCGACAACACGATGCCGCGCGCCGCCAGCTCGGGTTTCAGTTCGCCGTCCTGCACCACCATCTCGGTCATCGATTCGGGAATCTGTTCCAGGTAGTCGTATTCGCCATTCAGGAAGCCCAGCATGCGGCCCTGGAACTCCTCGGCGATCTTGACGTCGATCCGGTCCACCAGCGGCAAGCGCTTGCCCTCCAGGGCGGCGGCAATCGCCCGGTCTTCCGGGTCGTCGCCAGGCGTGGCCGAGAACACGGCCGTCGAATACGGATTGGCCAGCAGGACGATGCGGTCGCTGCGCTTCCATTCGCCGATCATGAAGGGCCCGGTGCCGACCGGGTGATTGCCGGCCTGGCCCGGATAGGCCTCGATCACCTCGCGCGCGACCACGCCGGTGGCCGGGGTGGCGAGATAGAACAGGAAGTTGTTGTCGGGCGCGGCGAGGCGGATGCGCAGGGTGTAGCGGTCGACCGCCTCCACCCGCTTGCCTTCGACCATATACGACCAGGGCGACCTGATTGACGGATCGCGCAGGCGTTCGAGGCTGTAGACATAGTCGGCAGCCGTGACTTCGCGCTTCACGCCCTTGAAGGCCGGATCCGGCGTGAAATAGATGCCGGGGCGGATGCGGAAGGTATAGGTCAGGCCGTCGGCGCTCACTTGCGGCATCGCGGTCGCCGTATTCGGCCGCAGTTTCGCCGGCCGCGCCAGGTAGTCGTAGCGCAGCAGCGGATCGAACAGGTTTTCCAGCAGCGACAGCGTGGCGTTGTCGGACGCCGACGCCGGGTCGAGTCCCGTTTCGCTGGTGGACAGGAACATGCGCAGCACCTTTTCTTGCGACGAAGCCCGCGGCTGTGCGTTCACGTCGAGGACCTGCCCAGCGAAGCAAACAAGGGATAGCGACAGGGCGACGGCGTAGCGAAAAGTCATGGCGGCAGGCTTGGTTAGGCGTTGCGTATGATAGGCCGCGCGGCGCTCCATGAGCAACGTGCATAACTTTTGAACATGGTGAGGCTGCATTCTTTCATCCATGCAGCTTGCTCTAAGCCACTGTCCACTGCACAATCGTGCGATACCCAGCAGCGATTCATCACATGGCACTCAATTACATCTGGACAGGCTTCTTCCTCGTCGGCTTCATCGCGGCGCTGGGACAATGGATCTTCCTTGGCGATACCGAAGTTTTCAAGCGCATCATCGACGGCACCTTTTCCTCGGCCAAGATGGCGGTCATGGACATCGCCCTGCCGCTGGCAGGCGTCATGACGCTCTGGCTCGGGATCATGAACGTGGGTGAAAAAGCCGGCGCGATCAATGCCTTCGCGCGCGTGATCGCCCCCTTCTTCTCGCGCATCTTCCCCGGCGTGCCGAAGGACCACCCCGCCAACGGCCACATGGTGATGAACTTCTCGGCCAATATGCTGGGCCTGGACAACGCCGCCACGCCCTTCGGCCTGAAGGCGATGGAGAGCCTGCAGTCGCTCAATCCAAAGAAAGACGAGGCGAGCGACGCCCAGATCATGTTCCTGGTGATCCAGACTTCGGGCCTGACCATCATCCCGCTGGCCATCATGGCCCAGCGCGCGATCCTCGGTGCGGCCAACCCGGCCGACATCTTCATCCCGACCCTGATCGCCACCTATTGCTCGACCATGACCGGCATCATCGCCGTCAGCCTGCGCCAGCGCATCAACCTGCTCGACCCGGTGGTGTTCGGCTGGATCGGCGGCGGCACCGCGCTGATCGGCGGCCTGGTCTTCCTCTTCACCCATTTCCTGGATAAAGCCCAGATCGAGTCGGTCTCGCTGATCGCCGCCAACCTGATCCTGTTCTCGGTGATCGCCGTCTTCATGACCGGCGCCCTGCTCAAGAAAGTGAACGTGTTCGATGCCTTCATCGAAGGCGCCAAGGGCGGCATCGAGACCTCGCTCAAGATCATCCCTTACCTGGTCGGCATGCTGGTGGCGATCAGCGTCGTGCGCAACTCGGGCATCCTGGGCCTGATCGTCAGCGGTTTCGCCTGGGTGTTCAATGCGCTCGGCCTGCCGACCGATTTCGTCGGCGCCCTGCCGACCGCCCTCATGAAACCGTTGTCGGGCAGCGGCTCGCGCGCCATGATGATCGATGCCATGACGACCTATGGCGTCGACTCCTTCGTTGGCCGCCTGGCCAGCATCCTGCAAGGCGCGGCCGACACCACCTTCTACATCGTCGCCCTCTATTTCGGTTCGGTCGGCGTGCGCAAGGCACGTTATGCGATCGGCTATGGCCTGCTGGCCGACCTGGCCGGCGTCATCGGCGCCATCTTCGTCGCCTATCTCTTCTTCGGCTAAGGATACCCATGCTCAAGCGCCCGCTGCTCGCCCTCGCCCTCTTCACCGGCATCTCGTTCGCCCACGCCCAGCTGCCGCCAGCGGTGGCCCAGGCGCTGCAGCAGAACGGGATCGGGCAGGACGAGATCGGGGTGCTGGTGCTGCGCGGCGACGCCGCCGTGCTCGAACACCGGGCCGGCCTGCCGATGCAGCCGGCATCGACGATGAAGCTGGTGACGACCCTGGTCGGCCTGGAACGCCTGGGCCCCGCCTTTCGCGGCCGCACCGAACTGCGCACCACGGGCCAGGTCGAGGACGGCGTGCTGCGCGGGAGCCTGTACCTGAAGGGCGGCGCCGATGCCGACCTGTCGGGCGAACACGTCGCCGACATGCTGCGCGCACTGCGCTACGACGGCATCGAGCGCATCGAGGGCGACCTGGTGCTGGACCGCGGCCTGTTCCAGCCGGCGCGCACGGACGTCGGCCTGCCGCCCTTCGACGAGTCGCCGGAAGCGTATTACAACGTGATCCCCGACGCCCTGCTGGTCAACAAGAACATGCTGCAGCTCGATATGCGGTCGACCGCTTCACGCCTGCAGCTGCGCATGCACCCGGAACTGGAGCGGGTCTCGGTGACGTCCGAGATGACCCTGGTCGACGCCGACTGCGCCAAGTGGGAAGCCGGCTGGCAGCTGCCCGAGGCGCGGCGCCAGGCCGATGGCCGCATCAAGGTGGTCTTGCGCGGCACCTTCCCGAAGAACTGCAACCGCAGCTACGGCGTCAATGTGCTCGACCGCGACGACTACGTCGGCCGCCTGGTGCGCGAGATTTGGAGCGCCCAGGGGGGCGTGCTGAGCGGCCGCACTATCACCGGCGCCACGCCGCTCGACGCGCGCCTGCTCGCGGCCCATGTGTCGCGCCAGCTGCCGGATCTGGTCCGCGACATCAACAAGCCGTCGGACAACGCACTGGCGCGCACCCTGTTCCTGAGCCTGGGCAGCCTGCAGGCCGACCCGGTGGCGGGCAGCCTGGCGCTGCCGCTGGCCGAGGAATCGACTTTCGCCCGCGCCGACGCCGCGGTGCGCGGCTGGCTGCGCGAAAAACACATCGACGACGCCGGCTTCGTGATCGACAACGGCTCGGGCCTGTCGCGCATCGAGCGCATCAGCCCGCAGCAGATGGCCCGCCTGCTGCAGGCCGGGCTGCATAGCCCGTGGGCGCCGGAATTCCAGTCCAGCATCCCGATCGGCGCGGTCGACGGCACCATGCGCCGCCGCCTGCAGGACAGCCCCGCAGCCGGCCGCGCGCGCCTCAAGACCGGCTCCCTGCGCAACGTCACGGCGCTGGCCGGCTACGTGCCGGACGCGAACGGCATCCCGTGCGTGTTCGTGGCGATGATCAATAGCGAGCAAAGCGGCAACGGTCGCGGACGCGCCGTGCTCGATACGCTGGTGGACTGGGTGGCGCGCTCGGGTGCGCCGCTTTCCGCCACGCCCTGAACCGGGAATGTACAGCTAAACATTGCTATCGATGCAAGCTTAGTGTCGAATTACTATAATTCGTTAGTTTTCGATAGCAAAAGCTGACACAATGGCGGGCTGGTGCATGTCTCGCGCCACCGGTTTCCGCCTCCGCAGGACGCGTTGCCGACTGTCAAGTTTGGCTGTCCTGATCATTCATGAAATTCCATCCCCTGACCGGAGAATTCGCGCGCGCCGCGGACGAGACCGAATTCCTGACGAGCCAGCTCCCCCGCACGCGCTCCCTGCTCGGCTTCACGCTGCTGTTCTGCGTCGTGTTTTTCCAGTTGTTCTTCCTGACCGATATTGCAGCGCTGGGCTTGCAGACGGCGCTCCGGGAAACCCTTCCTGCCCGCCTGGGCGTCGCGCTCAATGCCGGCATCTGCGCCTGGCTGGCCTATCGCCGCCCCCTGTCGATCCGCGCCACGCGGCTGGCGGCGTCGAGCGCCGAGATCCTGTCGCTGGGCTGCTTCATGGTGGTCGTGCTGGCGCGTCCGAACGAGGTGCACTGGCATGCGCTGTCGATGGTGGTGATCCAGGTCGTGATCTACCTGTACATCCCGAACCGGTTGGCCTACGCCACCGCGATCGCGAGCGGTGGCGTCATCGTCTTCCTGGCGCTGGTGCATTTCATGCTGCCGCCACGGCCGGTGGCCGACCTGCTCACGATGGGCATGCTGCTGGCGATGATCAATACCTTCGGCATCCTGGGGGCGCGCCGCTTCAACCGGGTGGCGCGCGAGGAATTCCGGCTGCAGACGCAATTGAAGCGCCTGGCCGAGCGCGACCAGCTCACCGGCTGCTACAACCGCCATTACCTGAACGACCACCTGCTGGGCGCCGAGCTGGCGCGGGCGCGGCGCTTCGGCCATGCGGTCTCCGTCGTACTGTGCGATATCGATCACTTCAAGCACATCAACGACACCTTCGGCCACCATCAGGGCGATAACGTGATCCAGAACTTCGCCACCCTGCTGCAGGGGATGACGCGCCAGGGCGTCGATGCGGTGGTGCGTTACGGCGGCGAGGAATTCCTGCTGATCCTGCCCGTGACCGCTCTGGCGGGGGCGGCCGTCCTGGCCGACCGCCTGCGCGACGCCTTCGCCGCCAGCACCTTCACGGTCGACGGCGAACCGGTGCCGACCAGCGCCAGCTTCGGCGTGGCCACCTTCGATTTTTCGAGCAAGGACTTGCGCGTCACCCTGCCCGACCTGATCGTGGCCGCCGACAAGCAGCTGTACGCGGCCAAGCGCAACGGCCGCAACCGGGTCGAGTCGGTCGAGCTGGCGGCGTAAGCCTTACAGCACCCTGCGGAAGGTGGCGCGCACCAGCTCGCGGTCGCCGCAATCGAAATGCCACCACTCGGTATTGATGCCCAGGAAGCCGGCCTGCAGCATCGCGGAGCGCAGCAGGCGGCGGTTGGCCAGCTGATGCTCGCTGAGCTGGCCAGCCAATAGAAAGCCTTCTTCCAGCGCCGGATGCGACAGTTCCGTCATGTCGTCGAAGCCGGTGCCCATGTCCAGCTCGCGGCCATCGGCATCGAGCAGCGTGATGTCGAGCGCCATGCCATAGGAGTGGATCGAGCCGCGCGCCGGGTTGGCCAGATACAGGCGCAGGTCGGTGCCCTCGAGCGCATCCCACAACTGCTGCTGCACCCGCTGCGGACGCAGGGCGTCCAGCACCAGCGGCCGCAGGTCCGGCGCGTGCACTGCCAGCCAGGCCACCGCCCGTTCCAGCGCGGCCGCCGCCTCGACGTGCAGCCAGGCGCAGTCGTACGGCGAATACAAATCGCGCCCGACGAAGTTGTTGGCCGTGGCGTAGCGCAGGTCGACGTCGATGCCGGCGATGCTGTCCAGGTGGCGGAATTCCGGGCTGCTGGCGATGTCCTCGCTGGCGAGGGTAAGGTTCATTTACTTGTTTTCAAGACAGGCGCGTGCGGTCGCACCGATACAGTTGGCCAGCTCGCGCGCGCCATGCGACAGCGGCGAATGGCTTGCGGTGAGCAGGTACAGGTGCACCGGGATCGACGGCGACCACTGGCGGCACTGCACCTTGTTGGGCGCCGCCGAAGCGGCGGTGAACGGGTCGAGAATCGCCGTGCCGGCGCCGGCCTCCACCAGCGAGCGCGCGATCTGGTAGGTCTGCACCACGGTGCGGAACACCGGCTGCACATCTTGCGCCTCGCAGGCGGCCACGACCATCTCGCCCAGCGGATCGCGGTCGGCCAGGCCGATCAGTTCGCCGCTCAGGTCTTCGGCCGAGATCGGCTTCTTGCATTCTTCGTCGGTCCAGGTGCCGGCGGGCGCCACCACCGTCAACAGGCCGTGGGCGATCGGTTCGGCCACGATGCCGGGATGGCGCGGATCCTGCAGCGACAGGGCCAGGTCGGCTTCGCCCAGGCGCAGCGCGTTCACGATCTCGCTCGTGTGATGTGTGGCGAGTTCACAACGGGTGTCGGGGAAATCGCGGCGCCAGGCCGTCATCCCGACCGGCAGCACGCTGACCGCGATGGTCGGCGTCGACACCAGGCGCACGGTCTCGACCGCACGGCCCTTGAGACTGGCAGCCAGGCGGCGGATGCCCTGCAGGTCGCGGTTCAGCTTCTCGGTTTCGGCGAACAGGCGGTGCGCTTCCGGCTTCGGATACAGCTTGCCGCGCACGCGCTCGAACAGCGGCATGCCCAGCTGCAGCTCGGCATGCTGCAGCACCTTGGTTACCGCCGGCTGGGAAATATGCAGCACCTGGGCGGCGCCGCTGATGGTGCCGACTTGCATGATGGCGTGGAACACCTCGATATGACGCAGACGCATTGCTTCACCCTTCAGTAGAAAATCCACCCCGCATACGCACAGGGTGGATTGGCGAAGGATACAGCGAAAATTGCTGTACGGCGATGGTCACTGCGTGTTCACTGGCGGCGTGGCGGGCACAGGCGCAGGCACCGGTGCGGTCGGCGGCACGTTCTCGAGCGCGCCCGGGAGCGGCTCGGCGGTCGGGGCCGGCGCCGATGGCGGTACCGGCGCTGCAGGCTGAACCGGCGGAAGCGGCTGGCCGGGCGTCGCCTGCCATGGCTGCGGCTGCGCCGGAATTACCGGCATCGGCGGCGGCGGGGTGCCGGCCGGCGTGGTCAGCACTTCGAGCAGCGCCGCCGTCTCGGCATCCGGATTGCCCGCGATATCGAGCGGTCGGTATTTCATCTGGAACGCCGCCAGCGTGGTGCGGGTCGCTTCGTCATACACGCCGCTTTGCACGATGCCGAAACCGTGGGTGGCCAGCTTGCGCTGGTACCAGCCGACGTCGGGCAGCAGGGCGTCGAAGGCCGGGCGCACGGCCGCCACGCGGGCGGCGTCCGGCCACACCACCAGGCCTTCTTGCGCCAGGCGCTGCCACGGGAATTGCGGACCCGGATCCTGCTTCCTCAGCGGCGCGATGTCGCTGTGGCCCAGCACATTCTCGGGCGCGATGCCGTGGCGCTGGACGATGTCCTTCACCAGCGGGATCAGGGCGTCCACCTGCGCTTGCGGGAATGGCGCATAGACGCGGCCGGTCGGCGTGTCCTTCCAGCCGGCGTTGACGATCTCGATGCCGATCGAGCTGTTGTTGAGCTGGGTGAAGTTCTTCCAGCTCGAATTGCCGGCATGCCAGGCGGCGCGGTTCTCGTCGACCAGGCGATAGATCTTGGGCGTCGCCTCGTCGGTCAGCAAATAGTGCGAGCTGACTTCTTTCTCGGTCAGGATCTTGATCGAGCTCGGCGTGTTGGCGACCGTGTAGTGCAGCACCAGGAAGCGCGCCCGGCTCGACTGGCCCTTGGCGTTATAGGTGGTGTCGTAGCTCGGAACGGTAGAGCAGCCCGCCAGTACGGTCAGGGCAAGCAAGGCGGCGATCGATTTCATATTGTTCTCCTTGGTGGTTTCTTGTTGTTTAACCCAGCGCCAGGCGTGCGGCGGCGTGGTGGGCGCGCGAGCCGGTGCGGGTGAAGGCGGTATTCAAAGGCAGCGCCGCGCGCATGGTGTCGGCGATCAGCGGATGCAGTTCGGCGGCGCGCCCGGCCAGGGCCACTGGGCGCGTGCCGAAGCGCGCAATCAGGGCCGATGCCAGGCGCGCCAGCTCATGGCCGGCCGCGACCAGGATGGCGCGTGCCGCCAGATCGTGTTCCGCGCTGGCGGCGACGGCCAGCGCCAGCTTGCCGATCGTCCCGCGCTCGCTTTGGTAGATGAATTGGCGCGACTGGGTCCAGTCCGATCCGCCAACATGCTCGAACACGGCATGCGCCATCGGCGACTCCTGCCAGCAGCCGGGACGCTCGTCTTCATTGCGCCAGATATGGCGCAGCGCTTCGCGTGCGATCCAGAAGCCGCCGCCGCCATCGTCCAGCACCACGCCGCGGCCACCGGCGCGGTGGAACACGTCGTGTTCATCGATGAAGGCCCCGATCGAACCGGTGCCGGCATAGACCAGGTAACCCTCGCCCGGCGCGAAGCTGGCGCGGTAGGCGATCTCGATGTCGTTGCAGAGCGTGACCGCGCCAGGCGCCACGCCCAGCAGGTCAGCCAGCCAGCCCTGCAGCAATGCGCCGTCGCCGCCGAAACCGGTCAGGCCGGCCTGCACCCGCACCGGATGCGCATGCTGCAGCACTGCCGCCGCCAGCCGTTCGAAGGTAGCGCGCACGGCCTCGCGGCCATGAGGCGTGGCCATCTGCAATGCAGAGAGACCGTCGACCGTGCCCTCGGCCAGGATCGCGCCGCCGGGCGCGGCCAGCGCCCAGCGGGTCTGGGTGCCGCCGGCGTCGATGCCCAGGCCTACGCCAGGCGGATTGTCTTGATCAGTCGGCATACCGTGATGCTACCCGCATTATGGTTTCGACCACACACGCACGCGCTCGCCCTCGTTGCCGAGACGGTCGACCGCGCTCACCACCACGATCTCGGCCGGGCCGAGGCGCTCGTCGTCGGAAACAGTCCAGGTCGCGCGCGCCGCCGGCGCCACGGCGAAGCGCCATTCATTGCCGTGGCGGGCCCAGATCGCATACAGGGCATTGCCCTTGCCCGCCTTCAGGCTCAGGTCGACCGAGCGGGCGCCGCGCGCGGCCTTCACCACGGGCGTGCCGGGACGCGTGTTGCCCAGCCACGGCGTGGCCGGCACCAGCGCCTGGCCGGTGTAGCGGCTCGCGCGCAGTTGGTCGCTGACGCCCTTGCGGTTCTGCATCAGGGCCACCATGCTGAAGTGAATATGGCCGGTGGCCAGCGGGCGCGAACGGGTCACGCTGACCTGTTGCAGCACTTCGTCCGGCTCGTAGTCGCGGGTCGGCGCGCCGATGCGGCTGGTGAACAGGCCCGGCCAGATATGGCGGCCCAGCGGGTTCTGGCCGATCCAGTAATCCAGCAGCACGTCATAGGCCTGGCCCGGCGGCTTGATCGGCCAGTACAGCTGCGGCACGAAGTAGTCGAGCCAGCCCTCCTGCAGCCACAGTTCGGCATCGGCATACAGCTTGTCATACTGCGAGAAGCCGACGATGCCGGGCGGACGGCGGTCCGGGCGGCCCAGGCCGAAGGGGCTGATGCCGAAACGCACCCAGCTTTTTTCGGCATGGATGCCCTTGTACATGGCCTCGATCAGGCGGTTGACGTTGTCGCGGCGCCAGTCGGCGCGCGCCAATGTGCCGCCGCTTTTCAGGTAGCGCTGCCAGGCCGGATCGTCGGGGAAGTCCAGTTCGCCCTTGGCCGCGCGGCCGTCCAGCGCGGCGGCATTGCCGGCCACGGCCGGCGTGGCCTCGATCGGGTAGGGATAGAAGTAGTCGTCGATGTGCACGCCGTCGATGTCGTAGCGGCGCACGACGTCGAGGATCACGTCCATGGTCTGCTTGACGGCCGCCGGCTCGCCCGGGTCCATCCACATGAATTTGCCGTAGCGTTTGACGATGTCCGGATTGGTATTGGTGATGTGGTTCGGCGCCGACTGCGAGCGCGCCGCATCCATGCGCGCGCGATAGGGATTGAACCAGGCGTGCAGCTCGAGGCCGCGCGCATGCGCCTGGTCGATCCAGAATTTAAGAGGATCGTAGGCCGGCATGGGCGCCTTGCCTTGCGCGCCGCTCAGGTATTCGGTCCATGGCTCGAGCGGCGACGGATAGATCGCATCGGCCGACGGACGCACCTGCAGCACGATCGCGTTCAGGTTGAGCGACTTGGCGCGGTCGAGGATGGCGATGGCTTCCTGCTGCTGTTTGGCGGACGACAGGCCGGGTTTGCTGGGCCAGTCGATATTGGCGACGGTCGAGACCCAGGCGGCGCGCAGCTCGCGCGGCGCCGCGGGCGGATCGTCGCCGCCGCTGGTCTCGGCCACCGGCCCGGTGTGGATAAGCGGCTTGGTGCCGCAGCCGGCCAGCAGGCCGCCGAGGGCGAAGGCGCTGGCCATGCCGAGCGTGAAAGCGCGTTTGTTCAGATTGGGAAGCAAAGTGGCTCCTTGTAGATTCGGTTCAGACTTTGACGAACCGGCGCCGGCGCTGCATGCGCCAGGCGATGGTGAAAGTCGGGCATTGAAAGCTGTGGCGCAGCCACAAGGCGTCGCGGGACGCCGGCCCCGCTATTTTTTCCCGAATTCGGGATCGATCTTGACCAGCGCCGCCACGATGAATGCGGGGATGGTCGCCAGGCAGGTCCAGATGAAGAAGTGCTTGTAGCCCAGGTATTCCTGCAGGTCGCCGCTCCACATGCCCGGCACCATCATGCCGAGCGCCATCAGGCCGGTGCAGATCGCATAGTGCGCGGTTTTGTTGGGACCGTCGGCCACCATGATCATGTACATCATCATGGCCGTGAAGCCGAAGCCGTAGCCGAACTGTTCGAGCGCCAGGAAAGCCGACACCGTCACCAGGTCGGTCGGCTGGGTCTGCGACAGGTAGACGAATACCAGGTCCGGCAGGTGGATCGCGAACACCATCAGCCACAGGCAGCGCTTGAGGCCCAGGCGCGAGATCAGCCAGCCGCCGGCCAGGCCGCCCAGGGTCAGCGCGATGATGCCGACCGTGCCGTAGGCGATGCCGTATTCGGCGGTGGTCAGGCCCAGGCCGCCTTCGCTGATCGGGTCCTTCAGGAATGGCGCCACGAGTTTCAGCAACTGGGCCTCGCCCAGGCGGAAGGTGAGGATGAAGGCGACGATCATCCAGATGTCGCGCTTCTTGAAGAAGGCGGCGAAGGTGCCGAAGAAGTCGCGCAGCGGATTATTGGTGGTCGGGGCGGGACGGTCGTCCTCGGGCACCGGCAGCACGAACTGGTGCCAGGCAAACGCGGCGAAGAAGATCCCGGCCAGCACATAGAACACGATCGCCCAGGCTTGCCTGACGTCGCCCAGGCTGACCGCCAGGTAGCCGGCCAGCACCACCAGCGGGCCTTGTCCGACCAGGGTCGCGAGGCGATAGAAGGTGCTGCGCACGCCGACGAAGGCGGCTTGCTGCTGCTGGCGCAGGCCCAGCATGTAGAAGCCGTCGGCCGAGATGTCGTGGGTGGCGGAGCTGAACGCCATGACCCACATGACGGCCAGGCTGACGGCGAAGAAGGCGGGTGTGTGCAAGACGGTGCCGACCGCGATCAGCGAGGCGCCGACCGCGATCTGCAACAGCACGGTCCAGCGGCGCTTGGTGCCGAACATGTCGACGATGGGCGACCACAGCGGCTTGATCACCCATGGCAGGTACAGCAGGCTGGTATAGAAGGCGATGTCGGAATTCGAAATCCCCATGTCCTTGTACATGATGACGGTCAGGTTCATCACCACGACATAGGGGATGGCCTGGGCGAAGTACAGGGATGGCACCCACAGCCACGGGCGGTTCGCTTGCGGTTTCTGCATGTCTCTTTCTTGTGCCTCTAGGCCAAGGCTGCGGAAACGCGCTTACGCGAGCGCCTGGCGCACGCTGCCGCGCGCCGCTTCCAGCAGCGCTTGCGCCTGCTCGACACTGGTTTGTTTGGACAAGGCCACGATGGCGGTCTTGACGTGGAATCCGCATTGCTCCAGCACCGCCCGCGCGGCTTCCTCGTCGGCGCCGGTGGCGAAGCTGGTGAGGCGGATCGCGCGCCGTACCAGTTTGGCATTGGTAGCCTTCAAGTCTACCATCAGGTTGCCGTAAACCTTGTTCAAACGCACCATCAGTGCGCTGGAAAAGGTGTTCAGCGCGATCTTTTGCGAGGTGCCCGCCTTCAGGCGCGTGCTGCCCGAGACGACTTCGGGGCCGGTATCGAGCGTGACGCCGATCTCGGCTTCCTGCGTGACCGGCGCGTCCGGGTTGTTGGCGAAGCCTACCGTCAGCGCGCCGACCGCGCGCGCAGCCTGGATGGCGCCCAGCACATAGGGCGTGCCGCCCGATGCGGCGATCGCCAGCACCACGTCGTCCGGCCCCACGTTCACTCCCCGCAGGTCGGCGCCGCCCTGCTCGAAATCGTCTTCCGCCCCTTCGACCGCGACGAACATGGCGTCGCTGCCGCCGGCCAGCAGCGCCACCGCGCGTCCATGCGGCCAGGAGAAGGTCGGGTACAGCTCGACGCTGTCGAGCACCCCGAGGCGGCCCGAGGTGCCGGCGCCGACATAGATCAGGCGCCCGCCCGCTTCCATGCGCGGCAGCGCGGCGGTGACGGCGGCGGCGATGCGCGGCGCGGCCTTGCGCACCGCCTCGACAGCCTGCAACTGGTCGTCGACGAAGACGTTCACCAGTTCGGTGGTCGGGTACTGGTCGAGGGCGGCGTGCGCCTGGGAAGGGGTTTCGGTATTGAGCATCGCCGTGTCTCGAGAATGGAATTGTGATGAAACCAGTGTAATACCAATTCGGCAAGCCATCCCATGAAAGGATCGGACGCCGTCATGCCGCAAGGTTATGCGGGGACGCCCGGCGTAGGCCGTCTGAGCTCGGCCACGAAATCATAGTGGTCGCTGCGGCAATAGGAATGGGTCAGCTCGACCGGCTCGCCCGATTCCAGGTAGCCGATGCGCGTGATGAACAGTACCGCGCGGCCTTCCGGCACATCCAGGCGCGCCGCCAGTTCGGCGTCGGCGTTCATGGCGCGGATGTGCTGAAGCGCGCGCACCGGCATGTGGCCGCTCTTGCCCAGGTGGGCGTAGAGCGAAGCTGCCACGCCATCGGGACGCGGCAGCACCGTGGCCGGGATCACGCTGATTTCATAGGCCATCACGACGTCGTCGGCCAGGCGCAGGCGTTCCAGGCGCGCCACCCGCGCGCCGGGAGAGAGGCCCAGCGAGAGCTGCTCGTCGGCGTCGGCCAGGACCACTTCGCGGCGCAGCCACTCGGAGCGCGGGGTATAGCCGCGCTGCTGCAGCTGTTCCGAAAAACTCGACAGGTTCGACAGCGGCTGCTCGATGCGCGGGGCGATATAGTTGCCCGAGCCGCGACGGCGCACCACGAGGCCCTGCTCGACCAGCTGGTCGATCGCCTTGCGCGCGGTGACGCGCGAGACGTCGAGCTGTTCGGACAGCATGCGTTCGGAGGGCAGCGCCTGGTCGGCCTGGTAGCGGCCGTCGCGCACGTCCTGCGCCAGCTTGCGCGCCAGCTGCATGTAAAGGGGGGAATTGTCGTCCAGGTTGACCTGGAATCCGGGACCGGGGGTGTTCATACCGTGGAAGCATACCACTTGAGACCAATACAAAAGAGTTATGACTTCCCTACGGCTATTCATTAGGCAAGGGTTTCGGGCTGTCCGTATGCTGATCCGGCAAACACGATAAAAGGGAATGAAATGAATCACGGCAGGCGATCCCTGCTCGGCATGGCCATGCTGGGCGCGATGGAACCGCTGTTCGCGGCGATGCCGCTGACGTCCGGCGGCGCGGCGTCTTCGCTCGACGCCGAGCTGGCCGCCATCGCCGACGACCCCGCCTTCCCGCTGGCCAGCCTGTCGGTGGTGGCGCTGCGCGCGGGCCGCCCGGCGTACGAAGGCGCGTTCGGGCGCCGCACCATCGGCAACGGCGCCGCGCCGGACCGTCTGGCCACGCCCGATACCCTGTACCGCATCGCCTCGATATCGAAACTGGTCACCACGCTCGGCCTGATGCGCCTGCTGGAAAACGGCAAGCTCGATCTCGATGCCGACGTCTCGGGCTACCTCGGTTTCAACTTGCGTAACCCGCATTTCGCCAGCCAGGCGATCACCCTGCGCCACCTGCTGCTGCATACCTCCTCATTGCGCGACGACGGCGGCTACTTCTGGCCGGCCACGACGGCGCTGAAGGACGTGCAGCCCGCCTGGTCGCGCCATGCCGGGCCTGACGGCGCCTATTACACCTATTGCAATCTGGGCTTCGGCCTGATCGGCACGATCATGGAGCGCGTGACAGGCGAACGCTTCGACCGCCTGATGACGCGCCTGCTGCTGCAGCCGCTCGGCCTGCAGGCCGGCTATAACCCGTCCGAACTTCCGAAGGCGGCGCAGGACCGGCTGGCGACCATCTACCGCAAGCGCGCGGTGGACAGCGACACCTGGAATCCCGACGGGCCCTGGGTCGCGCAGGTGGACGCCCCCGGCATCCAGCCGCCGCCGGGCCTTGCCGGCTACGTGCCGGGCACGAATGCCACGCCGTTCAGCCCGACCGGCGGCCTGCGCATCTCGGCGCGCGATCTTGGCGTGATCATGCGCATGCTGATGGCGGGCGGCGTCCATGATGGCAAGCGCCTGCTGCAGGCGGCGACGATCGAGCGGATGTTCGCGCGCCACTGGGCCTACGATGGCGTCGGCGGCAACGGCAACCCGCTGGGCAGCATCCTCAGCCCGCGCGGCCTGGGCAACGCCCATTATCCGGACCGCCCCGGGATGTGGCTCACGCCTGGCCTGGACGCGGTGGGCCACCTGGGCGACGCCTACGGCCTGCGCTCGATCTTCGCCATGGACCGCGCCAGTGGCAACGGCATCGTGGTGCTGGCCGGCGGCAGCGCGCGCGAGCCAAACGACCAACCCGGCCACGATTCCTCGCTGGTTCGCTACGAGGAGCGCGTGCTGGCGAGTGTCTACCTGCGCGCCATCCTCGGCCAATCTGCCTGAACGGCCCTGCAAATGCATGCATATCTGCCGGTTATGACTGTTCGCCCACCATTCATTGGCGGGCCGTCCAACCAGCATCTAAGCTCTTCAACCCTATTTGAACAAACGAGTCTGGCATGCAGCACATCATCGTGATCGGCGGCGGCGTCGTCGGCCTGGCGTCGGCCTGGTGGCTGGTGGAAGCCGGCTACGGCGTCACCCTGCTCGAGCGCGCGCCGGAAGTCGGCAGCGGCGCCAGCTACGGCAATGGCGGCCAGCTCAGCTACCGCTACGTCTCGCCGCTGGCCGACGAAGGCATTCCGAAGAAGGCCGTCAAATGGCTGTTCCAGGCCGACGGCCCGCTGCGCTTCAAGCCGGAGGCCGACCTGCGCCAGTACCGCTGGCTGGCCAGCTTCCTGGCCCACTGCCGCGCCGACGTCAACCGCCGCACCACGGCCAAGCTGCTCGAGCTGGGAGAGTGCTCGCGCCGCGCGATGCAGCAGCTCGAGCTGGCGGTGCCGCCCGAATCCTTCCACTGGCGCGACGCCGGCAAGCTGGTGGTCTACCGCTCGCGCGAGGTGTTCGCGGCGGCCGCGTCGAAACCCGGCGCCGGCCAGGTCTGGACGCCCGAGGAATGCGGCGCGCGCGAACCGGCGCTGGCGGCCAGCCAGCACCTGCTGGCCGGCGGCATCTACAACGCCGGCGAGGCGGTGGCCGACTGCCACGCCTTCTGCCTGGCCCTGGCCGAGCGCCTGCGCGCGCATCCGCGCTTTCGCGGCTTCGTGCATGGCGAGGCGCGCGGGCTGTACGCCGAGCGTGGACGCATCCGCGGCGTCGAGACCGCCAACGGCCTGCTCACGGCCGACGCCTACGTGCTGGCGGCCGGGATCCAGAGCCGCGACCTGGCCGAATCGATCGGCATCCACCTGCCGCTGTATCCGCTCAAGGGCTACAGCCTCTCCGCGCCGATCCGCCAGGACGACGTGGCGCCCGAGATCAGCGTCACCGACTTCGAACGCAAGGTGCTGTATGCGCGCATCGGCGACCGGCTGCGGGTGGCGGCCATGGTCGACATGGTGGGCGAAGACCTGCGCCACGATCCGAAGCGGGTCGAGGGCCTGACGCGCCAGGTGCGCGAGACCATGCCGCGCGCGGCGGATTATTCGCAAGTCTCGGTGTGGGCGGGATTGCGGCCGGCGACGCCGAGCAGCGCGCCGATCATCGGGGCCACGCGCTATGACAATCTGTGGCTGAACGTCGGGCACGGGCCGCTGGGGTTTACCTTTGCCTGCGGGACGGCGGCGGTGCTGGCCGACCTGGTGCAGGGGAAGGCGCCGCCGCTCGGGTTGGATGGGTTGACGCTACGTCAATAAAGCCAGATTGCCTTTTCACTAATGGGGTGAACCCTCATGCGCCCCGCATGACCGGCGTGAGAGAAATCGCGGATAATTGCCGCCATGTCCACCCGCCCCACCTCTCCCTGCCCCTGCGGCGGCACCGCTTTCGAGCGATGCTGCGGTCCTTACCTGGCCGGCGCGGCCCTGCCGCCGACCGCCGAAACCCTGATGCGCTCGCGGTATACCGCGTTTACGCTCAAGGACGAGCCCTATCTGGTTGCCACCTGGCATCCAAGCACCCGCCCGCAGGAAGCGATCATCGACGAGTCCGAGCCCATGCGCTGGCTCGGACTCGAGATAAAAACTGCTTTACGTTTACGTCAACGTAAAGCAGAATTGCCGGACGATCCAGAGCAAGACCCGAACCGTGATACCGTCGAATTCGTCGCCCGCTTCAAGGTTGGCGGCCGTGCGCATCGCCTGCACGAAGTCAGCCGCTTCGTGCGCGAACCCGGCCCGGATGGCGCGCTTCGCTGGTTCTACCTGGACGGCAGTTTCCCTGACAAGAAGTAAACGCCGCGAGAGGCGGACGAAACAAGAGGACGGCACATGCCCCAGATCGAGAGCAAACTGAACCCGCGCGGCGAGGACTTCAAGACCAACGCCAGCGCGATGCAGGCGGTGGTGGACGACTTGCGCGCGCGCGTTGCGCAGCTGGCCCAGGGCGGCGGTGAAGCCGCTTGCGCCAAGCATCTTGCACGCGGCAAGCTGCTGCCGCGCGAGCGCGTCGAATACCTGCTCGATCCGGGCACGCCCTTCCTCGAATTCTCGCAACTGGCCGCCTATGAGATGTACGACGGCGCCGCCCCCAGCGCCGGCATCATTACCGGCATCGGCCGTGTCTCGGGCCAGGAGTGCGTGATCGTCTGTAACGATGCCACCGTCAAGGGCGGCACCTATTACCCGATGACGGTGAAAAAACACCTGCGCGCGCAGAAGATCGCCGAGCAGAACAACCTGCCCTGCATCTACCTGGTCGACTCGGGCGGCGCCAACCTGCCGAACCAGGACGACGTGTTCCCCGACCGCGACCACTTCGGCCGCATCTTCTACAACCAGGCGAACCTGTCGGCCAAGGGCATCCCCCAGATCGCCGTGGTGATGGGTTCGTGCACCGCGGGCGGCGCCTACGTGCCGGCGATGAGCGACGAGTCGATCATCGTCAAGGAACAGGGCACCATCTTCCTCGGCGGCCCTCCCCTGGTGAAAGCCGCGACCGGCGAAGTGGTCAGCGCCGAAGACCTGGGCGGCGGCGATGTCCACACCCGCCTGTCGGGCGTGGCCGACCACCTGGCCCAGAACGATCCGCACGCGCTGGCGCTGGCGCGCACCATCGTCTCGAACCTGAACCGGGTGAAACCGGTGCAGGGTGCCTTGCGTGAAAGCGTCGAGCCAAAGTATGCGCCCGAAGAACTGTATGGCGTGATCCCGGTCGATACCCGCAAGCCTTTCGACGTACGCGAAGTGATCGCACGTGTCGTCGATAACAGCGAATTCGACGAGTTCAAGGCCCGTTATGGCACCACGCTGGTGTGCGGCTTCGCCCACATCTACGGCATGAAGGTCGGCATCATCGCCAACAACGGCATCCTGTTCTCCGAGTCCGCCCTGAAAGGCGCCCACTTCATCGAACTGTGCTGCCAGCGCAAGATTCCGCTCGTCTTCCTGCAAAACATCACCGGCTTCATGGTCGGCCGCAAGTACGAAAACGAAGGCATCGCCCGCAACGGCGCCAAGATGGTCACCGCAGTGGCCACCGCCGCGGTGCCGAAGTTCACCGTCATCATCGGCGGCTCCTTCGGCGCCGGCAACTACGGCATGTGCGGCCGCGCCTTCTCGCCGCGCTTCCTGTGGATGTGGCCGAACGCGCGCATCTCGGTGATGGGCGGAGATCAAGCGGCGTCGGTGCTGGCCACCGTCAAGCGCGACGGCATCGAAGGCAAGGGCGGCCAGTGGTCGCCTGAAGAAGAAGCCGCGTTCAAGCAGCCGATCAAGGACCAGTACGAGCACCAGGGCCACCCTTATTACGCCAGCGCGCGCCTGTGGGACGATGGCGTGATCGATCCGCGCGACACCCGCATGGTGCTGGGCCTGGGCCTGTCGGCGGCGATGAACAAGCCGATCGAGGACACCAAGTTCGGCGTGTTCCGCATGTAAGGGGGAGATGAATATGGACTATCAAACCCTCACCATCGCGATCGCCGACAAGGTCGCCACCGTCACCCTGAACCGCCCCGAACTGCGCAACGCCTTCAACGAGCACGCGATCGCCGAACTGGCGCTGGCCTTCGATGAACTGGGCCGCAGCGACACGGTGCGCGCCATCGTCCTGGCCGCGAACGGCCCATCCTTCTGCGCCGGCGCGGACCTGAACTGGATGAAGAAGATGGCCGCCTACTCGCATGAAGAAAACCAGGAAGACGCGCTGCGCCTGGCCGATATGCTGCGTACCATCTACCTGTGTCCGAAGCCGACGGTGGCCAAGGTGCAGGGCGACTGCTACGCCGGCGGCATGGGCCTGGTGGCGGCCTGCGACATCGTCGTCACCGTCGATACCGCCGGTTTTTGCCTGTCCGAAGTGAAGCTCGGCCTGATTCCGGCTACCATCTCGCCTTACGTGATCAAGGCCATGGGCGAGCAGGCCGCGCGCCGCTACTTCCTGACCGCCGAACGTTTCGACGCGCTTGAAGCGCGCCGCATCGGTTTCGCGCATGAAGCGGTGGCCGCCGACGCGCTGGACGCGACCGTCGCCGGCATCGCCCGCGCCCTGGTCAACAACAGCCCGAATGCCGTGAAGGAAGCCAAGACGCTGGTGCGCGACATCGTCGGCAAACCGGTCGACGACGCGCTGCTGGCGGACACCGCCGGCCGCATCGCCGCCATCCGCGCCTCATTGGAAGGACGGGAAGGCGTGGCTTCCTTCCTTGAAAAACGCAAGCCGACATGGCTTCAATCGTAGATATTGGAAACCTGAAGTGACACAATCGACCTCCTCCGAGTGGATCGCGCGCAGCCTGCGCAGCGTATGGCATCCCTGCACGCAAATGCAGCACCACGAGGAGGTTCCGCTGATCGCGGTCAGCCATGGCAAGGGTCCGTGGCTGTACGACTATGACGGCAAGCGCTATATGGACGGCATCAGTTCGTGGTGGGTCAATATGTTCGGCCACGCGAACCCGCGCATCAATGCCGCGCTGAAGGACCAGCTGGACAAGCTAGAACACGCGATGCTGGCCGGCTTCACGCATGCGCCGGTGGTCGAGCTGGCCGAGCGCCTGTCGAAGCTGACCGGCCACGCGCTGGGCCACGCCACCTTTGCCTCGGACGGCGCTTCCGCGGTCGAGATCGCGATGAAGATGAGCTTCCACGCCTGGCGCAACGCCGGCAAGTCGGCCAAGCAGGAATTCGTCTGCCTACAGGGCAGCTACCACGGCGAGACCATCGGCGCGCTGTCGGTCACCGACGTCCCGCTGTTCAAGGACGCCTATGGCCCGCTGCTGCGCGCCTCGCATGTGGTGAGCGCACCGGATGCGCGCAACGCGGGTGAAGGCGAAACCGCCCAGGACGTGGCGCGCCGCGCGATCCTGGAAGTGAAGGAGTTGTTCGAACAGCGCGGCGAAAGAATAGCCGCCATCATCGTCGAGCCGCTGGTGCAGTGCGCGACCGGCATGGCGATGTACGACCCGCTCTACCTCAAATTGCTTCGCGACCTGTGCGACCAGCACCATGTGCACCTGATCGCCGACGAGATCGCGGTCGGCTGCGGCCGCACCGGCACCTTCTTCGCCTGCGAACAGGCGTCGATCTGGCCCGACTTCATGTGCCTGTCGAAAGGCATCAGCGGCGGCTACCTGCCGCTGTCGCTGGTGCTCACTCGCGACGACATCTACCAGGCCTTCTACAGCGAAGACATCACACGCGGCTTCCTGCACTCGCACTCGTACACCGGCAATCCGCTGGCCTGCCGCGCCGCGCTGGCCACGCTCGACATCTTCGAGGAAGACGATGTCTTGAACCGCAACCGCGAACTGGCGACCAAGATGACCATCGCGCTGGCGCCGCTGGCAGAACATGAACGCGCGCGCCACTTCCGCCAGCGCGGCATGATCTTCGCGTTCGACGCCATCGAACCGGACAAGGATCGCGCCTCGACCTTCTCGCGCCGCTTCTTCTCCACCGCGGTCGAGAACGAACTGCTGCTGCGCCCGATCGGCCGCACCGTCTACCTGATGCCGCCCTACGTGCTGGACGACGAGGACGTCGCCGGCCTGGCCGCGCGCACGCTCAAGACCTTCGAGTCGGTGATTCGGCCATGAACCTGATCGCCGACATCGACCGCAAGCTCGACGCGCTCGCCGCACACAGCCTGGTGCGCAAGCGCCGCGTGACCGACGGCGCCTGCGCGCCGCGCCAGATCGTCGACGGACGCGAGCTGCTGGCCTTCTGCAGCAACGACTATCTCGGCCTGGCCGCGCACCCGCACGTGATCGCGGCCCTGCAAGAAGGCGCGGCGCTGCACGGCGCCGGTAGCGGCGCCTCGCACCTGGTGTCGGGCCACGGCCGCGCCCACCATGTGCTGGAAGAGCGCCTGGCCGAGTGGATGGCGCCGAACCTGGAACAGGCGCGCGCACTCACGCTGTGCACCGGCTATATGGCCAACCTGGCGATCCTGACCGCGCTGGGCCTGGATGCCGACGCGACGATCTTTTCCGAAGAGCTGAACCACGCCTCGCTGATCGACGGCGCCCGCCTGGCGAAGGCCGGAGTCACGGTCTATCCGCATGGCGACGTCGAGGCGCTCGAAACGCAACTGATGGCCAGCAGCGCCGCCACCAAGATCGTCGTCACCGACAGCGTCTTTTCCATGGACGGCAACCTGGCCCCGCTGCCCGGCTTGCTGGCCGCCTGTGAACGCCACGGCGCCTGGCTGGTGGTCGACGATGCCCACGGCTTCGGCGTGCTGGGGGCAAACGGCCGCGGCGCGCTCGAACACTTTGGCCTCTGCTCGCCCAACCTGGTGTATATGGGAACGCTCGGCAAGGCGGCCGGCGTCGGCGGCGCCTTCGTCGCCGCGCACGCCAGCGTCATCGAATTACTGGTGCAGCGCGCCCGTCCCTACATCTACACCACGGCCTGTCCGCCGGCTCTCGCGCACGCCCTGCTCGCCAGCCTTGATATCATTGGCGGCGCCGAGGGTGCGCAGCGACGCGCCCACCTGGCGGGGCTGGTCAAGCAGTTGCGCGAATCGCTGGATTTCCAACGTTGGAAACTGGTCGAGTCGCACACCGCGATCCAGCCCGTCATCATCGGCAGCAACGACGCTGCGCTGGCAGCCAGTGCGGTCCTGATGGACCAGGGGCTGTGGGTGCCGGCGATTCGCCCGCCGACCGTGGCGCCGGGCACGGCGCGTCTGCGCGTGACCCTGTCGGCCGCCCACGGCATCGATGACGTCGCGCAACTGGCACAGGCGCTCAACAGACTGGAAAAGGCCTCATGAAAAACCTGAACGAGACGGACGACCCGATCGCAGCACCGCCGCCGGTGCTGCCGGAGGTCGAGCTCGACGAACCGACGCTGGAGCCGGAGCTCGAGGCACGCACCAATGACGGCGCGCCGATGCGCTTCGCCTGCTTCGTCACCGGCACCGACACCGAGATCGGCAAGACCCTGGTCTCGAGCGCAATCCTGCACAAGCTCACTGCCAGCGGCGTGCGCGCCTGCGGCATGAAGCCGGTGGCGGCCGGCGCCGAACTGCGCGATGGCGAACTGCATAACGACGACGCCGACATGCTCATCGCGGCCGGTAATGTGCACCTGCCGGCGTCGATCACCACGCCGTATATGCTGCGCGAACCGGCGGCGCCGCACATCGCCGCCGCGCTGGAGAACGTCACCATCGAATCGGCGCCGATCATCGCCGCCTTCGCCGAGATCCAGGCCGCGTCCGACGCGGTCGTGGTCGAGGGCGTGGGCGGCTTCCGGGTGCCGTTCAACGACAACTTCGACAGCGCCGACCTGGCCGCGCAACTGAACCTGCCGGTGATCCTGGTGGTCGGCATGCGGCTGGGCTGCATCAGCCACGCCCTGCTCACGGTCGAAGCGATCGTGGCGCGCGGCCTGGTGCTGGCCGGCTGGGTCGCCAACACCGCCGATCCCGATATGAGTTTCGAGCAAGAGAACATCGAGGCGCTGGCACAGCGCATCCCGGCGCCGCTGCTGGGCCGCGTGCCACGCCTGCAAACACCGACGGCCGCCGCGGCGGCCGAATTCATCGATCTCGCTGGACTGCCAGGATGGCCGTCCACGCGAGGCAAGTCCTGAAGGAACCACTATGTCCGATATGAATACCATCGCCCTGCACCGCCCGACGGCCGCCATCAAGCCTGCGGAAAATGCCACCTGGCCGCTGGCCGACGTGCTGGCGCTGTTCGAGCTGCCGTTCCCCGAACTGATGCACCGCGCCTCGACCCTGCACCGCGAGCACTTCCCCGACGGCGACGTCGAACTGGCGACCCTGCTGTCGATCAAGACCGGCGGCTGCGAGGAAGACTGCGGCTACTGCCCGCAGGCGGCGCGCTACGACACCGGCGTCGAAGCCAAGAAGATCCTCGACATCGACACCGTGCTGGATGCGGCGCGCGCGGCGAAAGCCAGCGGCGCCACCCGCTTCTGCATGGGTGCGGCATGGCGCAGCCCGAAAGAGCGCGACATGGAAAAGGTCGAGACCATGGTGCGTGAAGTGAAGGCGCTGGGCATGGAAACCTGCGCCACGCTGGGCATGCTGGAGGCCGGCCAGGCCGAGCAGCTCAAGAAGGCGGGCCTGGACTACTACAACCACAATATCGATACCGCGCCTGACTTCTACAACAACGTCATTTCGACCCGCGAATACCAGGACCGCCTGGACACGCTGGGCCGCGTGCGCGAAGCGGGCCTGAAGGTCTGCTGCGGCGGCATCGTCGGCATGGGCGAGACGCGCGAACAGCGCGCCGGCCTGATCGCCCAGCTGGCCAACCTGAACCCGTATCCGGAATCGGTGCCGGTCAACCACCTGGTGCAGGTGGCAGGCACGCCGCTGCACGGCATGGAGAAGCTGGACCCGATCGAATTCGTGCGCACCATCGCGGTCGCGCGCATCACCATGCCGCAAGCGCGCGTGCGCCTGTCGGCGGGCCGCCGCGAGCTGGGCGAAGCAGTGCAGGCGATGTGCTTCATGGCCGGCGCCAACTCGATCTTCTACGGCGACAAGCTGCTCACCACCGACAACCCGGAAGCCGACGACGACCGCGTGCTGCTCGAAAAGCTGGGCCTCAAGACCCGCGCCGCCACGCTCGATTCGGTGCAGAAGGAAGCTTGCGGCTGCTAGCACACCACCACGTCGTTCCCGCGAAGGCGGGAACCCAAGTTTGCCAGCGCTGCGACCATGTTCGAGATAAGTGGTAACGCAAATGACTTGGGTTCCCGCCTCCGCGGGAACGACGGGATCGAGCGGTAACTATCGCAAGCAAGCGGTAACGATGCACAGCGGCTGGGGAGACACAGCCGCACCAATCTCCGAACAACCATAAGCGAAAGATAAAGCGCATGTTCACCAAGATCCTCATCGCCAACCGTGGCGAAATCGCCTGCCGTGTCGCCGCCACCGCGCGCCGCATGGGTATTCGTACCGTCGCCGTGTATTCCGAGGCCGACGCCGGCGCCAAGCACGTTGCGGTGTGCGATGAGGCAGTCCTGATCGGCCCCGCGGCCGCCAAGGACAGCTATCTTCGTGGCAGCAAGATCATCGAGGTGGCCAAGGCCACCGGCGCCCAGGCGATCCACCCCGGCTACGGCTTCCTGTCCGAAAACGCCGAGTTCGCGGATGCGGTGAAGGCCGCCGGCCTGGTGTTCATCGGCCCGCCGGCCTCCTCGATGCGCGCGATGGGATCGAAGTCTGCCGCCAAGCAGCTGATGGAGAGCGCCGACGTGCCGCTGGTGCCTGGTTACCATGGCGACGAGCAGGACCCGGCATTCCTTCGCCAGCAGGCCGACCGCATCGGCTATCCGGTGCTGCTCAAGGCCAGCGCCGGCGGCGGCGGCAAGGGCATGCGCGTGGTCGAGCGTTCGGAAGATTTCGAGGCCGCGCTGGCATCCTGCAAGCGCGAGGCGATTTCGAGCTTCGGCGACGACAAGGTGCTGGTCGAAAAATACCTGATCCGCCCGCGCCACATCGAGATCCAGGTCTTCGCCGACAGCCTGGGCGGTTGCGTCTACCTGCACGAGCGCGACTGCTCGGTGCAGCGCCGCCACCAGAAAGTGCTGGAAGAAGCGCCGGCGCCGAATATGCCGGCGGACCGGCGCGCCGCGATGGGCGAAGCGGCGGTAAACGCCGCGCGCGCCGTCGGCTACGTCGGCGCCGGCACGGTGGAATTCATCGCCAACCAGGACGGTTCGTTCTACTTCATGGAGATGAACACCCGCCTGCAGGTCGAGCATCCGGTGACCGAAATGATCACTGGCACCGATCTGGTCGAATGGCAGTTGCGCGTCGCCTTTGGCGAGCCGCTGCCGAAGAAACAGCATGAGCTGGCCATCCACGGCCACGCGATCGAGGCACGCGTGTATGCCGAGAATCCCGAGAAAGGCTTCCTGCCGTCGATCGGCACCTTGCGCCATATGGACGTGCCGCAGGCGGTGGCATTCGAACTTGGCGCAGACGGTGTGAACCCCGCAGCAGTGCGCGTCGACTCCGGCGTGCGCGAGGGCGATGCGATCTCGCCGTTCTATGATCCGATGATCGCCAAGCTGATCGTCTGGGGCGCCGACCGCACCCAGGCGCTGGCGCGCATGTCGCAGGCCCTGGCCGAGTTCCGCATCGTCGGCCTGGCCACCAATATCGCTTTCCTGAAACGCCTGGTCGAAGGCGAGGCATTCTCGAGCGCCGACCTCGATACTGGTTTGATCGAACGCAATCAATCCTCACTTTTCCCACCCGCGGCCCCGGCCCCGCTCGGTGCGCTGGCCCTGGCCGCGCTCGCCCTCCTTGAGGCCGAAACCGTGCACGGCGCCGCCAACGATGCCGATCCATGGAGCCAGGCGCGCGGCTGGCGCATGAATGGCGACTACCGCCGCGTGCTTTCCTTGAGCGACGAGTACGGCGAGTACCGTGTCGGTCTGACTTACCGCAATAGTGGGTGGGAAATTGACCTTGATAAGCAGCGCCAGCGCATCGAATTAGTATCGCAGAACGGTGCAGAGCTGGCCCTGCGCCTGGGCGAGACCGCCCTGCACGGCTGTGTGCGCCGCGACGGCGACGCATTCCACGTGTTTACCGGTGGCCGCCATCACACCCTGACGTACAATGACCCGATGGCACATGCCGGCGAGATTGAATCGGCGGGCGGTCGCCTGACGGCGCCAATGCCGGGCAAGGTGGTCGCGGTGCTGGCCCAGTCCGGCAAGGACGTGAAAAAGGGCGAGCCGCTGGTGATCATGGAAGCGATGAAGATGGAACACACGATTTCCGCGCCGAGCGACGGCCTGGTGGAAGAAGTGCTGTACGAGGTCGGCGACCAGGTGGCCGATGGCGCGCCGCTGCTGGCTTTCAAAGCGGCATAGACAGACACATACAAGAACCACCCTGACAAAAACGAGGGGGAGACATGCGCATTGTCCTGTACCGGGGCGATGGCGTCATCGAGCCGTGGGAACGCGAGTTCTCGGCCATGATGCCAGGCGTCGAAACGGTCACCTGGAAGGAGGGCCAGTTGCTGGCCCCCTGCGATTACGCGGTATTGTGGAACCCGGCGCCCGGCCTGCTGGCGCAGCTGGACGAGGTCAAGGCGATCTTCCTGATGGGCGCCGGCGTCGACGCCGTGCTCAAGTTCGGCGAAGCGCTGCCGCGCGTGCCGCTGGTGCGCCTGGGCGACGCCGGCATGGGCGTGCAGATGGCCGAGTATGTGGCGCACGCCGTGCTGCGCTACTTCAGGCGCTTCGACGAATACGAACAGCAGGCGCGCCACGGCGCCTGGAATCCGCTGCCCCAGTATCCGAAAGAGACGTTCACGATCGGCGTCATGGGCCTGGGCCGGCTCGGGATGCCGGTGGTCGAGGCGATGCGCCATTTCGGCTTCCCGGCGCGCGGCTGGAGCCGCAGCCCCAAGGACATTCCCGGCGTGCCGACCTATGCCGGCATGGAGCAGCTCGACGACTTCTTGCATGGCACACGGGTGCTGGTCTGCCTGCTGCCGCTGACCGCGGACACGACCAACCTGCTCGACCGCCACCGGCTGGGCAAGCTCGCGTCCGGCGCCTACCTGATCAACGTCTCGCGCGGCGCCATCCTCGCCGAGCCAGACCTGATGACCCTGATCCGCTCGGGGCACATCGCCGGCGCCACGCTCGACGTGTTCCGCCACGAGCCGCTGCCGGCCCCGCATCCGTTCTGGAACGAACCGCGCATCGCCCTCACCCCGCACATCTCGGCGCTCACCATGCGTACGGGCGCCGTGCGCCAGATCGCCGACAAGATCGGCGCCCTGGAAGACGGCCAACGGGTCGACGACCTGGTCGACCGCCAACTTGGATATTGATATGACCCACCAGAGCACCCTACCTGCGAAAGTAAAAATCGTCGAAGTCGGCCCGCGCGACGGCCTGCAGAACGAGAAGGAAGCGCTGAGCGCCGACGTGAAGGTCGACCTGGTCGAGCGCCTGGCGCGCGCCGGCTTCGTCAACGTGGAAGCGGCCGCCTTCGTCTCGCCGAAATGGGTGCCGCAGATGGCGACCAGCGCCGAGGTGCTGGCGCGCATCGAGCGCCGCCCCGGCACCATCTATTCGGCGCTGGTGCCGAATATGCAGGGCTTCGAGGCCGCCCTGGCCGGCGGGGCCGACGAGGTGGTCGTGTTCGGCGCGGCCTCCGAAGCCTTCTCGCAGAAGAATATCAACTGCTCGATCGCCCAGTCGATCGCCCGCTTCGAGCCGGTGGCGCGCGCGGCGAAGGAACAGGGCCTGCGCCTGCGCGGCTCGATCAGCACGGCCTTCGGCTGCCCCTACCAGGGCGAGGTGCCGCCCGATGCGGTGGGCGACGTGGTGGCGCGCATGCGCGACCTGGGTTGCGACGAGATCGACATCGCCGACACCATCGGCGTCTCGACCGCACGCAAGACGCAGGCCGTGATGCTGCGCGCGGCGCGGGAGTTCCCGATCGCGCAACTGGCCGGCCACTTCCACGATACCTACGGCCAGGCGCTGGCGAACATCTATGCGGCGATGGAGGTCGGCGTGGCGATCTTCCACTCTTCGGTGGCCGGCCTGGGCGGCTGCCCCTATGCCAAGGGCGCGACCGGCAACGTGGCGACCGAGGACGTGCTGTACCTGATGCAGGGCCTGGGCATCGAGACCGGCGTCGATCTCGACCAGGTGGTCGATGCAGGCCTGTTCATCTCGCAGCAACTGGGCCGCAAGAGCATCAGCCGCGCCGGGAATGCGATCGCGGCCAAGCGCGCCGGATGAATCGTCGGGGTGGACGGCACCCCACCCCACAACGAAAAAAGCCGACAACTCGCGTTGTCGGCTTTTTTCTTAATGCTGGTCGGAGTACAAGGATTCGAACCTTGGACCCCCTGGTCCCAAACCAGGTGCGCTACCGGGCTGCGCTACACTCCGAAGAAGCGAGATAATATCGGTTTCGCGTGACCTCGTCAAGTTTCCGTTGCAAAATAGCGAGCTAGTAGTTTTCTAAAGTTAAGTTGAGGTATGTATGTCATGCATATGGCTCTAACGTTTGGCGACCCGGCCAGCCTGCAACGAGGCAAGCGGCGCATCGTCATCGGCGTCGCGGTCTCGATCGCGGTGCACGCATTATTCCTGCTGGCGTACCGGAACACGACGTTCAAGACCATGGAGATCGGGCCGGCCGAGCCGACGGTGCTCTCCGTCATGATCGCCCCTCCCGCGCCGCCACCGCCACCACCCGAGCCGGAAATCGCTCGTCCCGCAGCGCCAGCCCCGAGCGCCCCTGCCGCAGCACGCACGACCCGCCCGGCTCCGCCGCAAGCCGTGATCGCAGTCCCGGAAAGCGCAAGCGCCACCCCCGATCCATTCGTCGTGCAACAGGAAGAAAACCCTGATCCGGCGCCGAAGTTCGACATGAACGCCGCGCGCGACGTGGCGCGCGCGAATGCCCACCTACGCGACCCGTCGAAAGAAGGCACGGCGCTGGCGCAATTCCCCGAGCCGGCGCTGCAGACCGAATCGAGGCTGGCGCGCGGCATCCGCGAAGCCAAGCGGCCCGATTGCAAGGACGGCATTCCGGGCGGGTTGCTGGCGCCGATTTATTTGTTGATGGAGAAAAAGGATTCGGGGTGCAAGTGGTGACCCGTCATTCGCCCTTGATCTGCAAGGCGCGGTCATACAGGGCATTCTTCTTGCGCCCCGTGATCTGCGCCGTCAAATTGGCTGCCTGCTTGACGCTGCACTCGCTCAGCAGAATCTGCAAGATGCGCTCGGCTTCGGCGTCTTCGGCGTCGGTCGCCTCGACCGCTCCCGCCACCAGCACCACGAACTCCCCGCGCTCCCGGTGCTGGTCGGCCTTGACCCACTCCAGCGCATCCTTCAGTTCGCAGCGGTGCACTTCCTCGAACATCTTGCTCAGCTCGCGAGCGAACACCACCTGCCGGGTCGGCTCGAAGGCCGCCGCCAGCGCCTCGACGCAGTCGACGATGCGGTGCGGCGCCTCATAGAACACCAGAGTCGAGGTCTCGCGCGCCAATGGCGCCAGCGCCGTCTCGCGGCCCTTGGCCTTGGCCGGCAGGAAGCCGACGAAATGGAAGCGGTCGTTCACCAGGCCGCTGGCCGACAACGCCGCGATCGCGGCCGAGGGGCCGGGCAGCGGCACCACGTTCAGGCCCGCGGTGCGCACCGCGTCGACGATGCGTGCGCCGGGATCGGACACGCCCGGCGTGCCGGCGTCGGACACCAGCGCCACGCGCTGTCCGGCGCGCAGGCGCTCGACGATTTTATCGGCCACTTCGCGCTCGTTGTGCTGGTGCGCGGCGATGGTCGGCTGGGAGAGGCCGAAGCGCTGCAGCAGCGCGCCGGTCTTGCGCGTGTCCTCGCAGGCGATGACGTCGGCGAGCGCCAGCAGGTGTAAAGCACGCAGGGTGATGTCAGTGACGTTGCCGATCGGAGTAGCCACGACGTACAGCGTTGCGGTAGGATAGGACTGCTGGGCCGCCTCGCCCATGACGGGAAGTCGGGCGATGTCGATGGTCTGCTGATCTGTCATAAAGGGTTCCGATGCTGAAGAAAAAAAATCTACCGGGCTTGCTCGCGGCCGCCGTACTTACACTATTAGCGGGCTGCGGCAGCACGCCATTGCCTCCCGATACCGGTTGCGGCATGCCGGGTGGCGTGTGCAGTGCCGGGACACCGGTAACAAATGCGCCGCCGCCGGCGCCAGCTTACACGCCGCCGCCGCGTCCTGAAAGTGGTGTGCAAACCAATCCGGTCGAACTGCCACCGAGCGCCGACGGCAGCCCGCGTGCGGCGCTCGCGCCTTCGTCGGCGCCCTATAGCGGCCCGGCCGTGCGCGTGGCGTTGCTGCTGCCGCTCGAATCGCAGGCGCTGGCCCAGCCGGCAGAGGCGGTGCGCGCCGGCTTCATGGCCGCCCATGAACAGCAGCGCGAGGGCGTCACCGTCAACCTGGTGCCCACCGGCGACTCGGCGCAGGCGGCGCTCGACGCCTACCGCAGCGCGGCCGAACAAAACGATATCGTGGTCGGCCCGCTGGCGCGTTCCGCCGTGGCGTCGCTGGCCACCAGTGGCATGGTCAACAAGCCGACCATCGCCCTGAACCACCCGCAAGTGAACTCCCCGCTGCCGCGCCAGATGCTCGTCATCGGCCTGTCGCTTGAAGACGAGGCACGCCAGGTCGCCGACTGGGCCGCCAGCGAACAGGCAGGCGGCCAGGCCCTGGTGCTCACCGGCCGCGCCGCCTGGCAGCAACGCCTGTCGGGCGCCTTCAGCCAGCGCTGGGCCGAACTGGGCCGCACGCACGCCACGGTCGAACTGCCGGCCGAAGGCGGCTACGTCGACGGCAATGCGCTGGCCGAGCTGCGCGCCCGCTTGTCGAGCGAACCGCCGCAGCTGGTCTACGCCGCGCTCGACGCCAACGGACTGCGCCAGGTGCGCATGGCGATCGGCACCTCGCTGCCGACCTATGGCACCGCCTCGGTCAATCCGGGCCTCGACATGTCCAGCGTGCCGGCCGAACTGGTCGGCGTGCGCTTCCTCGACCTGCCCTGGACCGTGCAGCCCGACCATCCGGCCGTCGCCGGCTATCCGCGCTGGAGCGCCGGCAGCCAGGGGCTCGACCCGCAGCGCCTGTACGCGCTCGGCATCGACGCCTACCGCATCGCGCGCGAACTGGCGCAACGCCCCTCCGGCTCGTTCGAGCTCGACGGCGCCACCGGCCGCCTGGCGGTCAACATGGGCCAAGGAGAAAGAGCCTTCCGCCGCGTCGAGACCGGCGTCGTGGTGCGCGACAACGGCCCGACCGAACAAATCCTCACCGACGATGCCGGCGGCGACAGCGTCCCGCCACCGCGCCGCGTGTTCGAACCGGTCGCGACCGGCCAGACCGGCCAATGAGATGTGGCCCTTACGCCTGTCCCGACGACAGGCCCAGGGCCAGCAATGGGAACGCGCCGCCCTCGTTTACCTGAAACGCCATAAACTGTCCCGGGTCGAGGAGAATTTTCGCTGCAAAGGCGGCGAGATCGACCTGATCATGCGCGATGGCGCAACCCTGGTGTTCGTCGAGGTGCGCCAGCGCGCCGACCGCGACCACGGCGGCGCCGCCGCCAGCATCACCCCTGCCAAGATTCGCCGCCTGGTCTGTGCGGCGCAAGTCTATCTGTTGCGTTTTCCCGTCACTCCTCCCTGCCGTTTCGACCTGGTTGCCATCGATGGCGAGCAGATTGAATGGTTGCGGAACATCATTGAAGTGTAAGCAATTTTTACTGCGCTTGCTCAGGCGGGGTTGCCGCTGCACTATAATCCTCGGCTATGAATACTCAACGCATCCTCGCTCACTTCCAGGAGAGCGCCGACCTGAAGATGAAGTCGGCCGCCACCCTGGCTCCTTCCATTTCGGCAGCGGTAGAACTCATGTTCAGCGCCCTCTCCAACGGCAACAAGATCCTCGCCTGCGGCAACGGCGGCTCGGCCGCCGACTGCCAGCACTTCGCGGCCGAGCTGGTCGGTCGTTTCGAGCGCGAGCGCTTCCCGCTGCCGGCGATCGCCCTGACCACCGACACCTCGATCCTGACCGCGGTCGGCAACGACTACAGCTTCAGGGAGATCTTCTCGAAGCAGGTGCAGGCATTCGGCCAGGCGGGCGACATCCTGCTGGCGATTTCGACCTCGGGCAACTCGGCCAATGTATTGGCCGCGGTCGAGGCGGCCCTGGAGCGCGAGATGCGCATCGTGGCCTTTACCGGCAAGGACGGCGGCGCTCTGGCCAAGCTGCTGACCGACGCCGACGTGCACATCAACGTCCAGCATGCACGCACCGCGCGCATCCAGGAAGTCCATTTGTGCGCCATTCACTGCATCTGCGACGGCATCGACGTCGCGCTGTTCGGAGGAGACGAGAATGCGTAACACCCGCCGGCCCATGGCCGCGCTACTGACCAAGATTGTCCTGGGTACGACCCTGGCCGCCTCGCTGTCGGGCTGCTTCGGCCTGATCGTCGGCGCCGGCGTGGCCGGCGCCGTGTCCACGGTCGACCGCCGCACGCTGGGCGCCCAGACCGAGGACAAGTCGATCACGGTCAAGGCCGAGCTCGAAATGCGCAAGGTCACCAACGGCAACGGCAATATCAACGTCACCAGCTTCAATCGCCGCGTGCTGCTCACCGGCGAAGTGCGCGACGAAGCGATGAAGCAGGCGGCCGAGCGCGAAGTGCGCGCGATCGCGAACGTGGTCTCCGTCATCAACGAGCTGGCGATTTCCGGTTCGTCGAGCTACACCTCGCGCTCGAACGACGCCCTGATCACCACCAAGGTCAAGACCAGCCTGGTCGACATGAAGACCGTGTCGGCGATCTCGTTCAAGGTCTCCACCGAACGCGGCGTGGTCTACCTGATGGGCCTCGTCACTCCACGCGAAGGCAATATCGCCGCCGATGTCGCCAAGGGCGTCTCGGGCGTGACCCGCGTGGTGAAGATCTTTGAATACATCAGCGAAGAAGATGCGCGCGTGCGGCAGAACAGCCCCGTGCAGGCGTCGCTGGACTAAAAAAGACCGTCATCAGCCCACAAGAAGCGGCAGGACTATAATGGTCCTGCCGTTTTTTTATATCGATCGACCATGACCGCTCCCACGCATTCATCCGCTACCCGCTCCTGGTTCAAGCCCGCCGCCATCGGCGCCGTGGTGCTCGCCCTGGCCGGCATCGGCTACGCCTCGTTCAGCAGCACGACACAGGCGCCGGACGTCACCTTCATCAGCATCGCCGGTGAAAAGATCAGCACCCAATCCTTGCGCGGCAAGGTCGTGATGGTTAATTTCTGGGCCACTTCCTGCGTCACCTGCGTCAAGGAGATGCCGGAGATGGTCGCGACCTACAACAAGTACAAGGACCAGGGCCTGGAATTCGTCGCGGTCGCGATGCAGTACGACCGCCCCGACTACGTGCTGAACTTCGCCGAGCAGCGCAAGCTGCCGTTCAAGGTGGCGCTCGATTCGGCCGGCGACATCGCGCGCCAGTTCGGCGACGTCACCCTGACCCCGACCACCTTCCTGATCGACAAGGAGGGCCGCATCCTCAAGACCTATGTGGGCGAGCCGGACTTCGCGGCCGTCCACAAGCTGATCGAGAAGGAACTGGCGGGCTAGGAGCCTGTCCCGGTAGGTGGGAGGAAGCTCATGGCGATGCATGGCTGGTGTGGGCAAGGCGCGAGGAGGCCGCATGGCGGCGCCATGCAACGACGAGCAACGCAGCACACGCCTGCCAGGCGCGCCAGGAGCGACTCCCACCTACCGGGACAGGCTCCTCGGCTTACGCTTTAGGGTAGAGGATCATCTGGGTGCAGCGGAACAGGGCGATGGTCTTGCCGCTCGCCTGGTCGGTGACGGTTGCATCCCACACCTGCGTGGTGCGGCCCAGGTGCACCGCGGTGGCGGTGCAGGAAAGAAGGCCTTCGCGCGCGGTGCCCAGGTGGTTCGATTTGAGTTCGATGGTGGTGAAGTTCTGCGCGCCTTCCGGCAGGTTGCTGACGCAGCCGTAGCCGGCGCAGGTGTCGGCCAGGGTGACCACGCTGCCGGCGTGCAGGTAGCCATTGGGCGCCAGCAGCTGCGGCTCGACCTTCATCTCGGCGGACAGCTTGCCGGGGCTGACTTCAGTGATGCGGATGCCCAGGTGGCCAGGGAGGAACTTGGCGCCGAATTCGTTGAAGGCTTCCGGGGTGTACTTGGTATTCACGTGTGTCTCGATGTTGTTGTAAAAAATGGCATCGTACACCGGGAGTGGGTATGTGTTTTGAGTGTAGCGTCTATTCGTGCGAACTTAGGTTCCCGCCTGCGCGGGAACGACGGTCTTGAGGCTGGCTGAAAGCATACACAGCTACTGTCCATACGCTACCCCAGCACGTCGTTCCTGCCACTGGCGGCAACGACTTCCCGCGTAGGCGGGAACCCAAGCCAGTTGCGCAGCCATCAACGCCGCCGGCTTCCACCACGCTTGCCGCCCTGCTTTGCACCTGCCGGCCCACCCTGCCTTTTGCGCGCCGCCGAATTCTGCTGCTGCAGCACCGCATCGACCCGCTCAGCCGCCTCGCGCGCCAGCTCCTGGGCCAGCTCGATGCTCGGGAAGTATTCCGGCTCGCGGTAGCCCAGCCAGGCATAGGCCGAATACACGCGGCATGTATCCTCGACCTCCTGCAGGTTCATGTAAAGCAGGTGCTGCGGATTCGGATGCGGCTGCAGCTTGACCACCTTCTTCTTGGCCAGCGACAGCGCCCAGTGTTCCCAGGCGCTTTGCAGCACCGGCACGCGGCTCGAGATCGGCACCAGCGACAGCATGAATTTTTCGGCCACCGACAGCGGCAGCGTGTCGAGCCATGCGGCGCGCTCGTTCTGTTCCTCGGTGATGCGCGGATAGAAGAAGCCGTCCGGCACGTCGATATTGTGCACGAAGCGTTTCAGGAGCTTGACCAGCGAGGTCTCGCCGGTCACCGCCGCGATGCGGTGCAGCTGCTCGAGCGACGGCGCGACCGCGAAGCCCGTGGCGGCCACCGGCGGGACCTTTTCCTTCATCAGCGCGCGCATCACCTGGTGGGTGTCGTCGTCGTAGCCGGCGACGAAACCTTCTTCGTGCACGCCATAGCGCCCTGCCCGGCCGGCGATCTGCCTGGCCAGCGCCGCCGAAATTTCTTCTTCCTCGACGCCGTTGTACTTGACCGCGGTGGTCATCACGATGCGCGCGATCGGCATGTTCAGGCCCATCGCCAGCGCATCGGTGCCCACCACGATGTCGGCCTGCCCTTCGCGGAAGCGCTCGGCCTGGGCCCGGCGCACCTCGGGCGACAGGTTGCCGTAGACCGTCGCCACCGACAGGCCCTTCTCGGTGATCATGTCGCGCCACATCAAGACCTCGCGCCGCGAGAAGCAGATCACGGCATCGCCGCGGCGCAGGTTCGACAGCTTGCGCACGCTGGTCGGCTCCATCGACAGCGGCCCCATGCGCTTGAGCACATGCACTTCGAGCGGCACCTCCAGGCGCTCGGCCAGCGCCTCGATCGCGCGCCGCGCTTCCACCGCGCCGACCAGGTAGACGACGTTCGCCGGCGCACCGCACACGGCGGTGGTCCAGGCTGCGCCGCGGTCGCGGTCGGCCAGCATCTGGATCTCGTCGATCACGGCCACTTCGACCGGCGTCTTCGTGTCGAGCATCTCCACCGTGCTGGCGACGTGGGTCGAGCCCTCCACCAGGCGCCGCTCCTCGCCGGTAATCAGGCTCACCTTGACCGGCTCTCCATGCGGCCGCGCGGCCTGCAGGCGCTCGTAGTTCTCCAGCGCCAGCAAGCGCAGCGGCGCGAGATAGACGCCGCTGCCGGCCTTGGCCAGCGCTTCCATCGCGCGGTGGGTCTTGCCCGAGTTGGTCGGCCCAAGCAGCGCGATGAACTTGCGCTGCATGCGGCTGGCCACTTCGAACGAGCGCGGATACTCGGCCAGGTTGATGCTTTCCTTGGTGCGCGCAGCATGGCGTTCCTCGGACTCACGCTCGGCGGCGTGGGTCAGGCGCTGCGAGATGCGCTGGAACACGTACTCGGCCGGCTCGGAGGTTTCCAGTTCGTCCAGCACGTCGAGGAAGGTCATCGGATCCCAGCCGAATCCGTCGGCGTCTTCGGCGATGTCGCGCACGAATTCCTCGGTCTCGGCGTGCAGGCGCTGCAGGTCCGCATCAATCGTGCGTTCTTCGATCAGCTCGCGCCGCGCCAGCAGATCCATCTTGCGCCACTTGCTCGGCTTGGCCAGCACGCCGCGTCCCGGCACCAGGCGGTAGGGCACGCGCAGGCCTTCGTACCTCACCTCGCCCGAGAAGCGCAGGAAGACGCGGCCTTCCATCTTGACCAGTTCGATGCCGCGCGCGGCCAGGCCAAGTTCGCGCTCGAGGAAGGCGTCGTCGGGTTCGGGGTTGTCGGAAGGGGGAAGATCTCGGTGGTCGGTCATGAATGCGGTCGGTGTGTCGATTTGCCGCCACTATAGCGTGGAAGCGCATCGCACAGCGTTCCATGCCTGCCGGCGCCAGGCTGCCCACCCCGCTGTAAGGAATCATGACCTTGTCATAATTTAGCGCCACGTCTGCGTTCTATTCGCGCCGCATTGACGTGGTTCAATGCGAAACCTACTATTTTCTGGCCATCAGTCGATGGCATATCGCGGTTCAATGCTGTTATTTCGGAGGATTCAGTAATGCAGATCCAGAAAGAAACCAAGCTGTTCGCGTTCAAGCTCGCTGAGAAAAAAGAGAAAGAGGCCAAGCCGGCCGGCCAGTGGCAAGTCCGCGATGGCGTGTCCGTCGCCGGCTGCACCGACCCAACGGGGGACTTCAACGTGCGGTGGTCGGAAAACCGCCAAATCGACAACGGCGTCTATTGCTGATCGCCGCGTAGCAAAGGGCCTTGCAACCGCAAGGCTTTTTTTCTCTCCTTTCTGCGAAATCCGTCATGATGAAACGGATCCTGATCGTCACGCATAGCCGCGACCTGCATGCCGACTCGATCGTCCCACTGCTCGAACAACGCGGCCAGGCGCCGATCCGGCTCGATCTCGATGCATTCCCGCGCGATTACGTCCTGTGCCAGTCGGTCGACGGCGACGGCTGCCGTAACCGGCTGCGCCTGCTGTCCAGCGGCGACTGGATCGACCTGGACCAGGTTGGCGCGGTCTGGGTACGCAAGCCAGCCGACTACGCCTATCGCAGCGACGACCTGGGCGCACAGGAACGCGCGTATGCCCGGCACGAGACCGAGCAGGCGCTGTTCGGCGTCATGTACAGCCTCGACTGCTTCTGGATGAGCCACCCGCGCGCATTGCGCGGCGCCGTATGGAAGGGCGAACAACTCAAGCGCGCGGTGCGCATGGGCTTCCGGGTGCCGTTGTCGATCGTCACCAACTGCCCCGAAGAAGTACGCCAATTCAGGGACCGCGTGCCCGGCCCGATCATTTTCAAGTCCCTGTCCACGCCCAGGCTGGCGAGCGACGAGATGGAGGCGCACGAGCGTATCGTCGGCGGATTGGGAACCACCCTGGTCGATGACGATATGCTGGACGACCTGGACGCGGTCGCCGAACTGCCCTGTCACTTCCAGGAATACATCGCAAAGGACTACGAACTGCGCGTCACCGTGGTGGGCGAACGCGTGTTCGCCGCGCGGATCGCATCCCAGGACGACCCGCGCACGATGATCGATTCGCGCGACATGTCGGCCCCCATCGGCTATACGGCCTGCGCGCTGCCGCCCGACGTGGCCCGCCGCTGCATCGACTTCGTGCGCAGCTATGAGCTGAGCTATGGCGCCATCGACCTGATCGTGACGCCCGGCGGCGACCATGTTTTTCTCGAAAATAACCCGGCCGGCCAGTTCCTCTACGTGCAGCAACTGGTGCCCACACTGGCGATCCTCGAGGCGATCGCCGACCTGCTATGCGAGCAAGCCACATGCCGCAGCTGACCCATGCCCAACTGGGCGAACACATCGCGCGCATCGAATTCGAGCGCGACAGCAAGGTGCTGGTGATGGCCGCGTCCCACCTCGACACCGAGCTGCTGCCCGCCCTGTACGACGCCTGCGAGGAAATCGGCCGCCCGCCTCGCCTGGACGTGGTGCTGCATGGCCGTGGCGGCGTGGTCAATGCGGCGCGCCGCATCGCCCTGCTGCTGCGCAGCCGAACCGACCACCTGTCCTTCATCGTGCCCTTCCATTGCGAATCGGCCGCCACGTTGCTGACCCTGTGCGGCGACGAGATCGTGGCCGGCGAGCTGGCGCTGTTCTCGCCGATCGATCCGCAGCTCGACGGCGCCGGCGGCAGCTTTTCCGGCCTGGACATCGAGCGCTTCGGCGACATGGCGCAGGACTGGTTCGGCATCGAGGGCGACGGCGCGCGTGCCGAATCCCTGGCCCTGCTGTGCAACAGCGTCTTCCCTCCCTCACTCACCGCCTTCTACCGCACCACGCGCGAGCTGGCCGCGATCGGCGAGGAGCTGCTGGCCTTCCAGCGTCCCGACCTCGAGCCGGGCGCGCGGCAGGCCATCGTGCGGCACCTGATGTCGGCCTACCATTCGCACAATTATGCGATCGGCCCCGACGAGCTGGCACGGCTCGGCCTGCGCGTGCGGCGCGACCAGGCGCTCGAGCGGCTGGCATGGCCGCTGTCGAAGCTGCTGCAGGCCACGGTCGGCGGCGGCGTGCGCGACAGCGCCGACGATGAATGGAACGACGCCCTGCTGGCCACGCGCGCCGCGCTGCGGGTGCGCCGGCGCCGTCCCGGCGGCCTGGCGCCGCTCTGGCGCGAGGAAAGCGCGGCATGAGCGCGGCCTTCGGCGCCGACATCCTGCGCTGGTTCATCGGCTTCGTGCTGCTGGCCGCCTGCATCGGCAAGCTGCGCACCTTCGCGCGCTTTCGCGACAACCTGGAGACATCGTTCGGTGTCTCCCCGCGCCACGGCGCGCTGCTGGCGCCCGCCGTCATCGGCGTCGAACTGCTGCTCGCGGCGCTGGTGCTGGGTCCCTTTGCCTGGCTCGGCATGGCAGCCGCCCTGCCCCTGTTCGCGGCATTCACCATCCTGCTGGCCTGGCGCATGAAACGCGACGGCGCCTTGCGCTGCGGCTGCTTCGGCGAGACCGAACGCAACCTGTCCGGATACGACCTGGTGCGCAATCTCCTGATCGTGGCCGCGATCGCCCTGTTCCTGGCCCTGCCTGGTGGCGCCGGCGTGCCGCCCGCGTCCAGCGTCCTGGCCGCAGGCCTGGCCGCCATCCTGGCGGTGCTGGCGATCGACTTCCACGACGTCGCGCATCTGCTGGTGGAGCATTGATGGATGCCGACCTGCTGCAACTGACACTGGCGGCGCTGGCCTTCGCGATCGCGCTGAACCTCAAGCTGACGCTGGCCGCGCGGCGCAGTACGCTGCGCGCCCTGGCGCCACCGGCCACGCTGCAGCCGGGCCACACATTGCCGGCGATGCGCGCCACCGTGCTTGCCGGAGGCGGCCGGGTGGTGCTCGGCGCGGCCGGCACCGCATGCGCGCTGCTCTTCCTGTCCAGCCAGTGCCCGAAATGCCGCGCCAAGGTTCCGCACCTCACGTCGCTGGTGGAGCTTGCCGACGCTGCCGGCCTGGCGATGTGGATCGTCAGCGAAGAGCCGCGCTGGCGCCTGGCATCCCTGCTGCGCGGCACCGCGCTGGCATCGCGCACCCTGCGTCTCGGGCGCGCCGATTACCGGCTGGTCAACCCGCTGCGGGCCTCGCCAGCCTACCTGTTCGTCGACCGCCATGGCACCATCGAAGCGACGGGCCTGATCGGCGACGCCGACTGGCTCGCGCTGGAACGGCAGCTCACTGGCGCCGACGGCGTGGAGCAGGCGGCATGAACCGCACGCCGGGGCGCAAGTCCGCATGGGAGCCCCATCTCGAACGCCTGCGCCTGGTGCACCCGGTGCGCTGGCGCGTCGCCGCCGGCCTGGCGTGCATGGTCGCGGCCGTCGCCCTGCAGCTGGCGATTCCGAAGGCCATCGCCTACGCCATCGACAACCTCGACCGCTTCAGGGACGGCATCCCCCTGCACCTGGCGCTGGCGATGCTGGCGCTGGTGGTGCTGTACGCGGCAGCGTCGATGGCGCGCTTCTACCTGATGCACACGGCCGGCTACCGGATCGTCGCCGGCGTACGGCGCCGCCTGTTCGCCACCATCATCCACCAGCCGATCGCCTTCCACGACCGTCATCACGTCGGCGAACTGACCAGCCGCCTGGGCGCCGACGTGCTGGCGCTGCATGAGAGCCTGACGGCGGGTTCCGCCCACATGCTGCGCTCGCTGACCGTGTTCCTTGGCGGCCTGGCCATGCTGCTGTACCTGTCGCCGATCCTGAGCCTGCCACTGGCCCTGTTCATCCCGGCCAGCCTGGTGCTGGGCAGGCACTCCGGCGCCAGCTACCGCGAACGTTCGCGCGAGGTGCAAGCCAGCATGGCCGACGGCGGCAAGACCGCGCAGGAATACTTCAGCAACGTGCGCCTGATCCATGCGTTCAACCAGCAGGCCGGCGCCGCCGCGAAGTATGCCGCGGCGGCCGGCCGCATCTGCGAGGTATCGACCGCCAATGCCGGCCGGATGGCCTTGTTCCAGGGCCTGCAGTCGATCCTGACCCTGCTGGCGCTGGTGCTCACGGTGTACCTGGGCGTGCACCTGATCGCCCAGGGCGCCCTCTCGGTCGGCGAGCTGACCGCTTTCATCATCTACGCCAGCATGGCGACCGATGCCGCGAGCTCGGTGGCCGAGTTCTGGAACTCCTGGATGCGCACCCTGGGCGCCACCGACCGCATCTTCGCCTTGCTGCGCGAAGGCCAGCCGCCGCTGGCCGCCGACACGGGACGCCGCCTGGACGGCACGATCGCACTGCGCGGCGTGCGCTTCGCGTATCCGGAACGGCCCGGCGCCACGGCGCTGGGCGATGTGGACCTGGAGATCGCGGCCGGCGAAAAAATCGCCCTGGTCGGCGCTTCCGGCGCCGGCAAGTCGACCATTGCCAACCTGATCCTCGGGCACTACCGGCCAGAGGCCGGCCAGGTGCTGTTCGACGGCGTCGACGCCGCCGACATCGGCCTGGCCGCGGTACGGCGCCACATCGCCATCGTGGAACAGGAGCCGTCGCTGCTGTCGGGCTCCATCGCCGAGAACATCTCCTTCGCCCTGCCAGGGCGCGAGGTGACGCGCGAGGAACTGGTCGCCGCGGCGCGCCTGGCGCATGCGCACGATTTCATTGCCGCTTTCCCGCAGGGCTACGACACGATGGTGGGAGAACGCGGGGTGCAGTTGTCGGGCGGGCAGAAGCAGCGCATCGCGATCGCGCGCGCACTGCTGCGCGACCCCGGCATCCTGATCCTGGACGAAGCCACCAGCGCGCTCGACGCCGCCAGCGAACGCCTGGTGCAAAGTGCGCTCGACACCCTGATGCAGGGACGCACGACGATCATCATCGCGCACCGCCTGTCGACGATCGCCAGAGCCGACCGGATCGTGGTCATGGATGGCGGGGTGGTGCGCCAGCAGGGCTCGCATGCTGAACTGATGCGCCAGCCGGACGGCCTGTATGCAGCCCTGATCCGCAACCAGGTGCAGCACCAGGTGCCAGCACGAATCCTTCATCCAGCCAGCCCGTGACGCCGCCGGCATGCTATCGCCGGCTGGGCCGGGCGGTTGCCGGGGCTACCCGGGCAGCCGAGGTGGATTAGGCGGCCACGCCCGCGTTATGCGCCTGCTGGTCGGCGTGGTACGACGAGCGCACCATCGCGCCCACGGCCGCGTGCACGAAGCCCATCTCGTAAGCCTTTTCTTCGAACATCTTGAAGACGTCCGGGTGCACGTAGCGGCGCACCGGCAGGTGCGAGTTGGTCGGCGCCAGGTACTGGCCGATGGTGAGCATGTCGATGTCGTGCTCGCGCATGTCGCGCATCACTTGCAGGATCTCTTCGTCGGTCTCGCCCAGGCCGACCATCAGGCCCGACTTGGTGACCGCGTTCGGGTACATCTTCTTGAAGTCGCGCAGCAGCACCAGCGAGTGCGTATAGTCGGCGCCCGGACGCGCTTCCTTGTACAGGCGCGGCACGGTTTCCAGGTTGTGGTTCATCACGTCAGGCAGGCCGTCGGCGAAGATGTTCAGCGCTTTTTCGAGGCGGCCGCGGAAGTCCGGCACCAGCACTTCGATCTTGGTGTTGGGCGACAGCGCGCGGGTCTTCTGGATGCACTCGACGAAGTGGCCGGCGCCGCCGTCGCGCAGGTCGTCGCGGTCAACCGAGGTGATCACGACATAGGACAGGCGCAGGTCGGCGATGGTCTTGGCCAGGTTGCCCGGCTCATTCACATCCAGCGGATCCGGGCGGCCGTGGCCGACGTCGCAGAACGGGCAGCGGCGGGTGCACTTGTCGCCCATGATCATGAAGGTCGCGGTGCCCTTGCCGAAGCATTCGCCGATGTTCGGGCAGGACGCTTCCTCGCACACCGTCACCAGGTTGTTGGCGCGCAGGATGTCCTTGATCTCGTAGAAGCGCGACGAAGCGGTGGCGGCCTTGACGCGGATCCAGTCCGGCTTTTTCAGGCGCTCGACGTCCGCGATCGGCACGATCTTGATCGGGATGCGCGACGTCTTGCTGGCGCCTTTCTGCTTTTCGCTGGCGTTGTAGGCGGATGCGGAGGCGATGCCGGTGTCGATTTCGGAAGTCATTTGGCTCGTTGCCCCAGAAGGGCGTCAGTTGGTTTGTTCGGTTCGGACTTGGCTGGGTTCGATTTGCTGTCCGAGATGCAGGATCAAGGCCTGGGCCAGCGCCTGCTGGACGTCCGCCAGCGGCGCTTCGACGCCCATGGTGCGCATATCGACCGTGGCCAGTCCCGAATAGCCGCACGGGTTGATCCAGGTGAACGGGGCCAGGTCCATGCCCACGTTCAGCGATACGCCGTGATAGGTGCAGCCGTTGCCGCGCACCTTGAGGCCGAGCGCGGCGATCTTGGCGCCCTTGCGCGGGCCTTCGGCGATATAGATGCCGGGCGCGCCGGCGATGCGCTCACCGGCCAGATTATACGCCCCTAAGACATCGATCACTGCCTGTTCGATTTTTTCCACAAACTGGCGCGCATACAGCTTGCCGCCTGGCTTGTTGCGGCGCAAGTCCATCAACAGGTAGATCACGACCTGGCCCGGGCCATGGTAAGTGACCTCGCCGCCGCGGTCGGTCTGGACCACCGGCACGCCCTGCGGCGCCAGCACGTGTCCCGGATCGGCGCCCAGGCCCAGCGTGAACACGGGCGGGTGCTCGACGATCCACAATTCGTCCCGGGTCTCGGGCGTGCGCGCGTCGGTGAAGGCGCGCATGGCGGCGAAGGTGGGTTCGTAGTCGGCACGGCCGAGTTCACGGACGAGCGGCGCGGCGGGGTGGGTCGAAGACATGGAATCGGGGCGAGGCATCAAACCATAGTATGGACAGCCCCGTCATTATAAGCCAGCACGATGGGGCGTGCCTGCCGAACAGGCAGCCCGGCCCGCCGCTTATCGATATGGCAAGGCGCCCTTACAGGACCATCTTGACCATCGGGTGGGTCGACAGCGTGCGGTACACCTCGTCCAGCATCTCGCGGCTGGTGGCGGTGATGGTGACGGTCAGGCCGGTGTAGTTGCCCTTGGCCGAAGGACGGGTTTCCAGCTTGCCTTCGTGGAAAGTCGGATCGAGCTGGGTCACCAGCGCGAGGATGGTGGGAGCGAAATCGATATGGGTCGCGCCCATCACCTTGATCGGGAATTCGCTCGGGTATTCGATGAGGGATTCTTTCGGGTCCATGACTTAATCCTGTGTAAATGCGCATTGTAGCCAATGCCGGCGTTTTCCTCAGCGTTCCTGCATGCGCTGACCGCGCGCATCGGTATGGCCGCGCTGTTCGGCGTTGCCGCGCGGGGTGAACGCTGGCGCGGAAGATTGCGGACGCGGCGCGGGCGGGGCGACCATCTGCGGCGGCGGAGCGGGGCGCGGCGGCGGGGCGGCCACCATCTGCGGCGGCGGACGCACGTCGGGCCGCGGCATCGGGCGTGGCTCGGGACGCGACTCGGGACGAGAAAACGCCGGCGCCGGATTGGTCGCCATGGCCGGCGGCCGCTGCTGCTGCAGTTGCTGCAGTTGCTGGCTGCGTTCGGCCCGCTCGCGCATGCGGTCGCGCTGCTCGCGTTCGCGCTCGGCGTGGCGCCCGAAGCCCATGCGGTCGGACTGCATGCGGTTGTCCAGGTCGCGCTGCATGCGGTCGCGCTCTTCCTGCTGGCGCACGACGCGCTCCTGCTGCTGCATGCGGTCGCGCGACAGGCGCTCGTTGCTCTCGCGCTGGCGCGCCATCGGGTCCGGCTCGGGACGGCCGCGATCCTGCACGAAGCCGTCGCGCGTCACCCCATCGGTCTCCAGGCGCTGGCGCACCTCGCGCCGCTCGATCAGGTCGCGCCGCGCGTCGTTCCCGCGGTTCCAGTCGGCGCGCGCCACCAGCGGCGGCGGCGGGGCGCTGCCCTGGCCGCGCGGCAGCGCGAAGTTCGGGCGGTCGGGACGCGGCGCGCGCGGCACGACCACCGGTCCACGGCCGCCGAAGTGCTCGCGCGGCACCACGGTCAGGCCGTGGTGTCCCGGCCGTTGCTGGGCCGCGCGGCGGGTGGCGTGGCGCCAGTCGTTCAGGCGCCGCAGGCGCTCGTTGGACAGGCGGTAGCCGGGCACGTAGCGATCATAGGGGCTGAGCGGATACCAGCCATGCGCGTGCAGGTTGTGCGAGGCGAAGCCGACGCTCCAGTTGTTGCCGCCGACCCAGCCGACCAGCGCCGGCGACCACACCGGCCGCCGCTCGAGGCGGCCCGGAGCCCAGGCCCAGCGGTTGTGCACCTGCACCCAGCGGCCGTAGTGGAAGGGCGCATAGCCCCATGGTGCATTGTCGACCCAGGTCCAGCCCCAGGGCGCGATATAGCTCCACTGGCCGTCGCGGTAGGGCGTCCAGTCGGATGCCACCACGGTCGGCGTCCACAGGCTGCCGTAGTCGGAATGCGTGCTCCAGCTGCCGTGGCGGTCAAGCTCTTCGTAGCCGGTCATTTCGGTGCCGATGTAGCGCGAGGACTGCTCGGCCACCAGGGTCTGGTCGCGCGTGAGGGCCCAGTCGTCGAATTCGTCGCGCCGCGCCTGCAGGGTGCGCACGTCCTCGTCGCGCACTTCAGCGCTGCGGCCGGCGCGGACGGTGAGGCTGGCGCCGGCGCCGTCGACCTGGGCCTCGCCATCGAGCACGCTCACCACGCTGGTGTCGGGCACGCGGTCGGCATCCACGCGCAGGCGGCCCGGCTGGGTCAGGCGCACGGTCGCCTGCGCGGTGCGCAGTTCGAACTCGGGCACCACCTCGCTGTTCATGACGCGGATGCTGGCGCTGCCGAAGTGCAGGCGCAGGCGCAGACTGTCGTCGTCCAGTTCGGTGAGCTCGAGCGAGCTGTCGCCGTCCAGGCGGATCGAGGTGGAACCGATGCGGATCTCGGTGCGGGCGCCGGGCGCGGTCGTGACGAGGTTGCGGGTGGTGACCGGCCAGTTGACCACGGCGGCGCTGCTCTCGGTGCCAATATCGCCGCCAATTTCGACCTTGCCCTGGACCAGCGAAACGCGGCCTACCCGGCCCGGCGGCTCGGTCTCGATGACGCCGTTGCCAGTGACCTCGACCTGCCCTGGCGGGTCGGTCTGCAGCACGGTCTGCGCGGACGCGCAGGTAGAAATCGCAGCCAGAGCGAGCAGGGCGGCGGTATGGACGAGGCGATGGGTCATGACATGCTCCAGGATGGAACGCGGACGGGGTGATTCAACCTCATTACAACGCTTGAGCTCCCGCATGGACAACGCGGGTTACACAAAGTTGCATCTGCCGGCGTAACAGAAATAGTAGCCGGCCTCATGGCACATTCAGGCCGGCTGGCGCTTGACGAAGAATAGCATCGAGCCGATCAGCACCAGCACCGCGCCGAACACGCGGTTCTGCAGGCGCATATGGCGCGGATCGCGCATGAAGCGCTGCATCGAGGCGGCCAGGGCGGCGTAGCCGTGCATCACGATCGAGTCGATCGCCACCATGGTCACACCCAGGATCGCCAGCTGGGTGAGCAGCGGCGCATCCTTGGAAATGAACTGCGGCAGCACGGCGACCATGAAGATGATGCCCTTGGGGTTCGTCGTATTGGTGAGAAAACCGGTCAGCACGCGCTTGCCGAAGGACGGATGCGCTTCCAGGCCGGCGGTCGACGCCATCGGGCCGGGCGCCGGAGCGGTGCGCCACTGGCTCACGCCAAGGTAGATCAGGTACAGCGCGCCGATCACCTTGACCGCCGTGAAGGCGACCGAGGATGCCAGCAGCAGCGAACCGACGCCGGCGCCGGCGATGACGAGCACCAGGACCAGGCCCAGCTGCAGGCCGAGGACGGTCGCGCTGGCCTTCCTGAGGCCGTAGGCCAGGCCATGCGACATCGACAGGACCGCGCCGGAGCCGGGCGAAATGGCGATCAGCGAACCGGCGATGACGAAGGCGATCCAGGTAGCGAAGCTCATGGTGGTGGAACAATGAAAGGTGGAAAGACGGATGGTACTGCGAGGGAAGGCGGAGACGACGACAAACATGTCGAATTCGTGCCTGATCGGCCGAATTCAGCCAGCGCGTGCGACCCGCGAACGGGCCGCGACGCGAGGCCGGGTACTGATTACTTCTTCTTGGTCGGGTTGACCGCTGCCTTCAGGGTCGCGCCAGCCGAGAAACGCGGGCTCTTCGACGCCGCGATCTTGATCACTTCGCCGGTCGCAGGGTTGCGGCCCTTGCGTGCGGCGCGCTTGGTCACCGAGAAGGTGCCGAAGCCGGTGATGCCCACCGTGTCGCCCTTTTTCAGGCGCTCGGTAATGATCTCGATGATGGTGTTCACGGCTTCGCCAGCGGCAGCGCCCGACATCTCGGTGCGCTTCGCGAATTCTGCGATCAGTTCGCCTTTTTTCATAAATCCCTCCGGGGTTAAAAGAGCGGGAAGATTAGCATAAATATTGCTATATGTAATGCCGCGCCCCGAGGGAAATTTGAAAGGAAGCCTTATGCGACGCCAGATTCGATGACCGGACCGTTCAAACGGTTGCGTAACGCGGCGTTGATCAGGGTCTGGTAACCGGTGCCGCAACGCTCGGACAGGTTGCGGAATTCCTTCAGCACCTCGTCGTCGAGATAGATCGTGATGCGGGTCTTGCGCTTCGGCGGGCGGGCGCGGCGAACCGGAGCGGAGACAGAATTGGAAGCGGAAGCGGCAGGCTGGATCGACTCGGTATTCATTGGATGATCTCCTTCGTTGGGGGGACGAGGCTGCAGTGCCGCAACCTTCAGCGTTGCACTATACGTATGCAGACCGCCGGTTACCCGGCAAAAGCGACGAGATGCAGATTTCCAGGCATGAAACGCAAAAAGCCGCGCCGAACGGCGCCGCGAAGCGTGTAGCCAGCATTTGGCGGCTCGGTTAATATCGTATCAACTTGATATGAAGGAGCATAACCATGGCTGGAGTCGGCTTACTTGCACTCCTGGACGATATCGCGACCATCCTTGACGACGTGGCCGCGATGAGCAAGGTCGCTGCCAAGAAGACCGCGGGCGTGCTGGGCGACGACCTGGCGCTCAATGCGCAGCAAGTCTCGGGCGTGAAGGCAGACCGCGAGCTGCCGGTGGTGTGGGCGGTGGCCAAGGGATCGATGGTCAACAAGGCGATCCTGGTGCCGGCCGCCCTGGCGATCTCGGTCTTCCTGCCCTGGCTGATCACGCCGCTGCTGATGATTGGCGGCGCCTTCCTGTGCTTCGAGGGCTTCGAGAAGATCGCGCACAAATATCTGCACAGCGCGGGCGACGATGCCCAGCACAAGGCGCAGCACGAGGCGACCGTGGCCAACCAGGCAGTCGACATCGTCCAGATGGAAAAGGACAAGATCAAGGGTGCGGTGCGCACCGACTTCATCCTGTCGGCCGAGATCATCGTGATCTCGCTCGGCGTCGTGGCCGGCATGGCGCTCGGCCAGCAGGCGGCAGTGCTGGTCGTCATTGCCTTGGTGATGACGGTCGGCGTCTATGGCCTGGTTGCCGCCATCGTCAAGATGGATGATGCCGGCCTGCACCTGAGCAAGAGCCAGAGCCAGGCCGCCCGCGGTCTGGGCAGGGGTCTGCTGGCCGCCGCGCCACGCCTGATGAAGACGCTGGCGGTGGTCGGCACCGCCGCCATGTTCCTGGTCGGCGGCGGCATCATCTCGCATGGGGTGCCGGCGCTGCACCACTTTTCGCAGGGCCTGGCCGCCGCGGTAACCGATGTGCCGGCAGTTGGCGGGGTGCTGGCCTTCCTGGCGCCGATCCTGTTCGATGCCCTGGTCGGCGTGCTGGTGGGTGCTGCGGTGCTGGGCGTGGTGACCCTGGTGCAGCGCATGCGCGGCAAGAAGGCGGCCGCACACTGATGTTCTCGTCGGCGCGGGCGACCTGCCCACGCCACTCATCCTGGTGTCAAAGGCTGGTCCTTGCGCGTCAGGATGGCCCCGATCGCCAGGCCAATCGCAAATCCCACATACACCACGCCCAGCGCATTGCGCGACATGCGCTTTTCATACCCCGGTTGCAAAGCCCTGGGCGTGAGCTTGTAGTCGGTGAAGGCGGCGAATGCCGACGTGGCCGCCGAGGACGCGGCGATGGCCATTGGATTCTTGCCGTCCATTACGCCTCCCAGCGCACGTTCGAACACGAATGACCAGAAGGTCGCGCTGGCATGGTGAATCAGGTAGCCGGGCACCGTGTAACGCAGCGAGAAGCGGTCGCGATAGCCTGCTTTTTGACCATGGACATAGTGGCTGACGGCATTGGTTGGTGCGAAGGCGCTGCCTGACTGGATCTTGCCGACCAGGGCCATCGCCACCGTCGAGAGCACGCTCGAGGTCGCGCCAGAGATGAGTGCGCGCTGTAATGCCTTATTTTCCATACAATCCTCTTTTACTCGATGTGAAGGGAAGCACGGATGCGGATTTTGCTGACGGGCGCAAGCGGTTTTATCGGGCAACATCTGCTACAGGCCTTGCTCACCGAAGGCCACCACGTCGTGTGTGCGCTGAGAGCACCTGAAGCGAAGCTTCCGAAAAGCCATGACCCGCGCTTAAGCTATATCCACGCCGATTTTTCCAAAGATACCGATAAATCTACCTGGCAGGCGCGCCTGTCGCACGTCGACGCCGTGATCAACACGGTAGGGATTTTTCGCGAAAGCGCTCGCCAGGATTTCGCCCGCCTGCACCGCGACACGCCGCGCGCGCTGTTCGCCGCCTGCGCCGAATCGCACGATGTGCAGATGGTCATTCAACTGTCGGCCCTGGGCGCCGACCGCGACGCGCAGTCGCCCTACCACCTGTCCAAGCGCGATGCCGACGACTACCTGGCCGGCTTGCCGCTGCGCTCCTACATCGTGCAGCCATCGCTCGTGTACGGCCGCGACGGCGCCAGCGCGCGCACCTTCCGCAGCCTGGCCAGCATGCCGTTCACGGTGCGCTTCGGCAGCAAGCCGCAGCTGGTGCAGCCGATCCACGTCGACGACCTGGTGCTGGCCATCGTCGGCCTGCTCAAGCACCGCCTGCCGATGATGCCGGGCGCCGGCACCTCGATGCGGGTGCCGCTGGTGGGGCCGCAGGCGATGTCGTTCACCGACTATCTCGGCCTGCTGCGCTCGCGCATGGGCATGGGGCGCCAGCGCATGTTGCCCCTGCCGGGACCGGTGGCGCGGCTCGCGGCCGCGATCCTGCCCGGCGTGCTCATCAGCCGCGATGCGCTGGGCATGCTGGACCGCGACAACACGGCCGACGTCATACAGACGGCGGTGCTGCTCGGCCATCTGCCGCGCGCGCCAGATGAATTCATCGGCGACCCGGACGGCGAACGCGCACGCGCCAAGCTCGGCTGGCTACTGCCGATGCTTCGCTACAGCATCGCGGCGGTATGGATCCTGACCGCGATCGTGTCCTTCGGCCTGTATCCGGTCGAGGCCAGCTACGCGCTGCTGGCGCGCACCGGCATCCCTCCCGACCTGCAGCCATGGATGCTGTATGGCGCCGCCACCTTCGACCTGCTGCTGGGACTGGGCATCCTGTTCCTGGCGCGGCGGCGGTGGCTGTGGCTGGCGCAACTGGGCCTGATCGGTTTTTATACGATCGTGATCGCGTTCAAGCTGCCTGAATTCCTGCTTCACCCCTACGGCCCGCTGACCAAGAACCTGCCGATGCTGGCCGCGATCTGGCTGCTGTACCAACTCGAGGAAAAGTAATGGATTACGTGGTGCTGAAATGGCTGCACATCGTCTCGTCGACGCTGCTGTTCGGCACCGGAATCGGGTCGGCCTGGTACATGCTGGTCGCGAACGTCAGCCGCGACGTGCGCGCGATCGCGGTGGTGGCGAAATACGTCGTCATCGCCGACTGGCTGTTTACGGCCACCACCGCCATCCTGCAGCCGCTGACCGGTTTCTATATGGTGTATCTGGCCGGCTATCCGCTGCACAGCAAGTGGCTCATGTGGTCGATCATCCTGTACGCGATCGCCGGCGCCTGCTGGCTGCCGGTGGTGTGGCTGCAGATCCGCATGCGCGATCTGGCGGCAGAGGCGGCGCGTACCGATACTGCCTTGCCGGCGCTGTACTGGCGTTACTTCAGGATCTGGGTGACGCTGGGCGTACCGGCGTTTGCGGCGTTCATCGTGATTTTCTGGCTGATGGTGGCCAAGCCGATGTAGAGGGAGCCGGCTGCATTTTTCTCATAAAAATATCTTTTGCGCCATCGCCCATCCTCCCCAGGCGCCCATGCCAAAAGCAATAAGACCGGATACCGCGAGTACAGTCTTAAGCAATTTCCAAGCTGCTTGTTCTTCCATTTCCTACCTCTGCGAGTTGCAACCAAGAATCTAAATTTATCATTAAAGCCTGCGCTCGACAAACACGACTAGCGGGCGTCCCGCCCTTGGACAGCCGCGTACAATGGCCCGCGTACCGATCAACCAGAAGGGGATTTACGCATGCGGGCTTACCAGATTCTTCATGGCGCAAACATCGACGGCCTCCAGTGCATCGACTACCCGGAACGCGACCTTGGCCTCGGCGAAGTGCGCATTCGCGTGCATGCCGTCTCGCTCAACTACCGCGACCTGATGGTCGCCAGCGGCAACTACCTGGTGTCGGTCGAGGATCCCGTCATCCCATGCTCGGACGGCGCCGGCGAAGTGCTGGCGGTCGGTCCCGGCGTGACGCGGGTGCAGGTGGGCGACCGCGTGGCCGGTTCCTTCTTCCCGCACTGGCTGGAAGGCGGACCGACGCCTGACAAAGTGCGTCACGGCCTGGGCGGCGACATCGACGGCATGCTGGCCGAAGAAGTCATCCTGCACGAGGACGGGCTGGCCATCGTCCCGGCCGGCCTGTCCTTCATCGAGGCGTCCACCATGCCTTGCGCCGCGGTCACCGCCTGGAACGCGATCTTCGTCTCCAGCAACCACATCAAGCCGGGCGATACCGTGCTGCTGCTGGGCACCGGCGGCGTCTCGATCCTGGGCCTGCAACTGGCGCGCGCGGCAGGCCTGCGCACCATCGTCACGTCGTCCAGCGACGACAAGCTGGCGCGGGCGCGCGCGCTGGGCGCCCACCACACAATCAATTACCAGGCGATTCCCGAGTGGCATGACGAGGTGCTGCACCTCACCCATGGCGCCGGCGCCCAGGTGGTGCTGGAAGTTGGGGGCAAGGGCACGGTGAACAAATCGGTATCGAGCGCCGCGATGGGCGGGACGGTTGCCGTCATCGGCGGCGTCAGCGGCTTCGGCGGCGAAGTCAATCCGGCCTCGCTGCTGGCCAGTGCCAAGCGCCTGGTGGGCATCTATGTCGGCAGCCGCGCCATGCTGGAAGACGTGATGCGTTTCGTGGACGTGGGCGGCGTCAAGCCGGTGATCGACCGCGTGTTCCCGTTCGGCCAGGCGCGGGAGGCGTATCGCCACATGGCGTCCGGCGCGCATTTCGGCAAGGTCGTGATCGACGTCATCGACCGCTCCTGATCAACGTCGAAGCTTTGGCACCAGCTCGATCTCGAACAGCTTGGGCCACAGCTTGCCGGTGACGAACAGGCGCTTGCCCTTGCTGTCCCAGGCGATGCCGTTGAGGACCGCATCGACCTCCTTGGTGCCGCGCTGGTCTGGCGGCAGCAGGCCGGTCAGGTCGATCACCCCCAGCACCTTGCCGCTGTCGGGATCGATGCGGGCGATGAGTTCGCTGCCCCAGATGTTCGAGTACAGCTCGCCATCGACCATTTCCAGTTCGTTCAGGCGGTCGACCGGGCGGCCCTCGGCCATCACCTGCACCCGGCGCAGCTCTTTCATCGTCTTCGGATCGAGGATGCGGATGAAGGAACTGCCGTCGCTCATGTACAGCTGCTTCGCATCGCTGGCCAGGCCCCAGCCTTCTCCCTCGTACTTGAAGCTCTGCTTGAGCTTGAAGGTCTTGAGGTCGAACACATAACCGACCTGCGAGGTCCAGGTCAGGCCGATCAGGTGGTTGCCCACTGCAGTCGAGCCTTCGCCAAACACCTCCTTCGGCAAGTCGGCCTTCTGCACCACCTTGCCGGTCTTGAGTTCCACCTTGCGGATCGTCGAACGGCCATACTGGCCGGTGCTTTCGTACAGGTGGCCGTCGCGGTAGAACAGGCCTTGGGTGAAGGCCTGGGAATCGTGGGGGTAGGTATTCTTGACGACAAAGCCATAGACCGGCAGCGCGGCCTGGGCGGCGCCGGCGCTCACGCAGGCGATGGAGCAGGCGACGGCGAAGATGGAGAACTGTTTGAGCATCGTGATTGGCTGAAAAAGCGGCAGCAAACTGTAGCACGAAGGATGCCAGTTCGCTGTCGAATGCGCATCAGACATAGGCAAGCAAGCGCCCGCACGCGATCACGGCGATCCAGAGCAGCAGCGACAGCGCCGCATGCAGCCGGGCCCAGGCCGGCACAGCATCCGTCCAGCGGGCTGCCCCGCGCCAGGGACCAGCATGAAAGACGAGTGCGTTCACGCCGGCCGCCACGATCAACGCCAGCTTGAGCAGGAACACCCCGTTCGCCAGCAGCTCGGGCTGAGTGGAGAACATCAGCAAGCCGCTCGGCACGATCAGCAGAAGGCCGAACCAGGACCACGGCAGCAGGTGGCGCGCCAGCGCCTGCACCGGCAGGCTGCGGCCGCAGCCGAGCAGGCGCAGGTCGAACATCGCCGCCGCCCCCACCAGCGCAGTGAAGCCGACGATGTGGACGATCTCGACGATCGGATACAGCCAGGCATCGTCGCGCAGGGCCTGGGCCAGCGGCGTCGAGGCGGCCCAGGCGGCCGCATCCTGGACAAAACCCGGCGCGAAGCTCAGCGCAGCTCCGTGACCTTGTCGCCGACGGTGATGCGCTCGGCGCGCAACTCATCGGCCTTGCTGCGCTTGGGATAACCGTAGACGGTCACTTTGTTGCCGACCGACAGCATGTCCTTGGCCAGGCCGCGGTTTTCCATGCGGCCGGGCGGGGCCAGCACCACGAGCCAGGTCTTGTCCGCCGTTTTCAGGCGCACGAAGCCGTGGGGCTGCTGGTAACCGGATTCCTCGATCGTGCCGGTCAGCTGCTGGGGTTGCTTGGCGTCGTATTCGCTCCAGCCGTGGTGGGCGGAAGCAGTGGCGGCCACGATCGATAATACGGTGGCCAGAAGTGCGCGTTTCATTGTTTTCCTCCGGGTGAAGAAATCGATGATGCATGCGTCAAGCATATCCTCGAACGGCGCGTGAAGCGCGCACGGCTGCTCGACGGGAATGGCCATTCCGGCCGGTGTAACATGCATTTATAGCCTTTGTTCAAGGAGACGCCATGCCATCGCGCCGCCCGGCTACCCCGGCCGACCTGTCGACATTGTGGGAATTGCGCACCCGGGCGGTGCGCGCCGGTTGTTCCGCCCATTACCCGGCTGCGGTGATCGACCTCTGGTGCGCCGCCCCGGCGCCCGCCTCGCTGCCGCTGCTGGTCCAGGCCGGTGGGGCTGTCGTGGCGGAGGAAGACGGGCGCATCGTCGGCTACGCCGTGCTCAACCTGGAGACCGGCGAAATCAATGCCGCCTTCGTCGAGCCGAGCCACCAGGGCCGCGGCATCGCCCTGCAATTGCTGCAGCAGCTGGAATCGATGGCATGCCAGCGGGGCCTGCCCCGCATGTTCCTGTCGGCCTCGCTCAATGCGGTGCCGTTCTACGAACGCGCCGGCTTCCTGTCGCTGCGCGAAGAGTTGTATCCGCACCGCTGCGGGGTCGACCTCAAGTCGGTGTTCATGGAAAAGCTGCTGCGCCGTGCCGGGCCAACTACATCGCCTGGCCTTGGCGCGCCAGTCGGCGCAGGCCGTTAACACGGCGTACCCGCGCGTGCATCGCGTGGCCGATGTCCAGCCGCAGCAGCACCAGGATGGCGATGCATGAGCCCAGCACGGGCACGCCGAACGCCAGTGCCTTGAGTCCCAGCACGACAGCCGGCGTCTGGACGGCGCCCGGCACGTAGCCCAGTTGCCCGAGCGTCCAGCCGATCGTCGCCAGCGCGGCCATGCCGCCGGCCTTGAGCAGGACCAGAATGGCGGCGAACGCCGCCGTCTCGCTGCGCTCGCGGTAACGGAACTCCGAAAAATCAACGATGTCCGCCAGGATCCCCCAGGGCAACATGGCCACCCCGGCCACACCGACGCCGGCCAGTGCCGCGCATGCCAGCAGCAGCGCCTGGTGTTCGCCCGCACAGGCGAACAGCACGATGCCGGTGGCGGCCACGCCATGGCTCAGCGCCAGCAGCGTGGTCTTGTCGTGGCGCGGCACCAGCGAAATCCACAGGGTGGCGCCGGCGATGCCGCTCAGGGCCAGCGTCAGGAGCACCCGGCTGGCGAAGCCGGCATCGTGCAGCACATAGGTGCACAGGTAGAGCAGGGTCTTGCCGAACATCGGGATCGCGAAGCCGGTCACCACCGCCACCACTGCGATCGCGCCGAACAGGCGGTCGTGTCTTGGCCACCAGCCGCTGGCCAGGGCCTGGCGCGCAAGCGCACCGCGCGGCTGGCCGGCGGCGCGCGACGACCATGCCGCCAGCAGCAGGGTCGCGCAAAACAGTATGCCCGCCCACAGGCCCAGCCACGCCATGCGCACCGGGGCCGCCGGTCCCGCCGCGGCATTCATCGACGGCGCGATCACGGTGGCCACGACCACGCTGGCGGCGGCGCTGAACAGGGTGCGGTAGCCGGAAGCGCGGCCGCGCGCGTGGCTGTCCACGGTCACCCGCGCCAGCAGGGCGTTGTGCGGCACGTCGATCAGGGCGTAGCTGCCGCGCAGCAGCAGCAACAGGGTGGCGATGAGGAGGAAGCCTTGCGCCTGCAAGAACGGTAAGGCATACAGCGCGCCGAAGGCACAGGCGCAGGGCAGGACGCACAAGGCGATCAGGCGCGGATAGCCGATGCCATGCCGGTCGGCGTGACATGCCAGCATGCCGGCGCCGATATCGAACGCGAGGTCGCCCAGGAAGACGATCAGCATGAGCAGGCTGACCTCTGCCGCGGGCATGCCGATGATGTCGGTCAGCAGGAACAGCAGCGTGACATCGATGCTGCCAAGGAAAATCGCCTTGCCGAAGTTACCCGATGCGTAGCCGACGACGTGGCGGTCGCGGTTCAGCTGGGCGGCGCATGCGCGGAGGTCTGGCATCCTGCGAGGATAGCCGGCGTGGATGACAGCCTGATGTCAGCCCGCTGCCAGCGTCGTCGCCGCATGGATCGGCAGCAGCGCGGCGCCCAGCGCGATGGCGCTGCCGCCCAGCGCCGAGATGCGGATCTGCCCCGGCCGCTCGGCGGGCCAGCACAGCGGCATGGCATTCAGGCGCTCGGCCAGGCGCGCCACCACCGAGGCCGGCAAAGGACTCGAAAACACGATGTCTTCGGGATCGAACCAGGCGATCGCACTGTTGACCAGCACTTCCAGCTGACTGGCGGCGCGGTCGAGCCAGCCCTCGACGACCGCCTCGAAACCTGCCGTGATCTCGTCGAAACGGGCCACCGACTCGATGCCGCAGCCGGCTTCGCGCAGCACCGCCAGCAAGTCCAGCGTGCTCGGACGCGGCAGGTGGCCGGGATAGAGCATCCCGATTTCACCGGCGCCGCCGAAACCGCCCTTGACCAGTCGCCCATCCTCGATCACACCGGCGCCGATGCCGTAGCCGAGCAGGATCACGACCACGGTGGAGGCCTTGCGCCCGGCGCTGCTCAGGTAGTACTCGGCCATGGCCGCCGCGTTGGCATCGTTCTCCAGCAAGACTGCCGTGCCGAGCGCCTCGCCCAGCATCTGCCCCAGCGGCACGTCGTTCCAACCGGGCAGCTCCTTGACCGTATGCCACGAGTCGCCCGTACGTGAGCGCGGCGAACCGGGCAGGCCTACGCCAATGCCGAAGAAGCGCTGGCCCAGCAGGCGATGGCGCACGCCCAGTACGTCCAGGTGGCGTTGCACGATGGCGGAAAATTCGGCCGGGCTCGGCGTGCCGATCTGTTCGCTGACGAGCGCGATGATCTCGCCCGAGAAGTCCACCAAGGCGATCTCCAGCACGCCCTTGTGCACCGTCGCGCCCGCGGCGAAACCACCCTGGGACGAGATGCCGAGCGGGATGGTAGGCCGGCCGCGCGTGGGCGCCTCGGCGGGTTCCCGTTCTTCCACCAGGCCCAGGCTGATCAGGTTGTGCGACAGCTTGGTCAGTGCGGAGTTGCTGACCTGCAGGGACAGCGCCAGTTCCGTGCGCGGCATCGGGCCTTTCATGCGCAGGTGCCAGAGCAGGCGTTTCTCTTCGGAGGGCAAATGCAGGCGCGCAGCTTTCATCGTCCGGTCTTCGTGTTTATGAATTTTATTTATTTTACGAGTAATAAATAATCCAGTCAAAATCGCTCCGTATTCTGCTCATGTTGACTTTATTCCATCCAGGACTATTCCATGATCAAGACAAGAATGACCCTCGCGCTGCATTGCGCACTCGGCGCCCTCGCGGTGCTCGGCCCCTGCGCCGCAGCCCAGGAAGCCCCTGCGGCGGCAACCCCGGCGCCGGCCGCCAGCCAGGACGCCGATGCCGTCAGCGATGCCCAGGTGGTGGTGGTCACCGGTTCGGCGCGCCCGCAGCGCCGCTTCGACGTGTCGTATGCGGTGAACTCGCTGTCGCAGGGAGACATCCAGAAACTGGCGCCGCTGAACATGGCCGACCTGCTGGGCAAGATGCCTGGCATCCAGGTCGAGGCCACCGGCGGCGAAGTGCAGAACGTGACCCGCGTGCGCGGCATCCCGACCGACGACGGCTACGCCCTGTTCCAGCAGGACGGGCTGCCCCTGATGACCGAGATTAACGGCTTCTTCTTCCGCGGCGACAGCATGAACCGCTACGACCTGATGACCAGGAACGTGGAAATCGTGCGCGGCGGCCCGGCGCCGATCTATGCCAGCCAGGCCGCCGCCATCGTCAACAACACCACCGTCACCGGCTCCGAGAAAACCATGGGCAAGGCCCGGGTCACGGTCGGCACGACGGGCCTCAAGCGCCTGGATGCCTACCAGTCGGGCAAGATCGACGACAAGACCTATTACGCCGTCGGCGGTTTCATTCGCGAGGACGACGGCCACCGCGACAACGGCTTCCCGAACGACCGCGGCGGCCAGATCCGCGCCAACATCAAGCACGTGACGGACAGCGGCACCTGGAAGCTGAGCGCCAACTACCTGAACGACCACAATACTTTCTACCTGCCGATCCCGGTCTCGGATCCGCGCAATCCGGCGGTCTCGCTCGACCGCTACATCGATTATTTCGACGGCACGATGAATTCGCCGTCCCTGCGCAGCGTGCCGCAGCAATACCTGAACGGCGCCGGCACCTTGCAGACCGAAACGCGCGACCTGGCCGACGGCCGCCACCTCGAATTCGGCAACCTGGGCCTGCAGTACGAGGGCGACCTCGGCGCCTGGCAGTTGTCGGCCAAGGCCGGCGCCACCCGCGGCAAGCTCAATTTCGACGCCTTCTACTCCACCTCCAATCCGGCCGACGCGAACACCTTCGCCAACGGCTTCATGAACTCCGCCAGGGCCGCCTTCGGGCCGGTCGCGCGCCTGGGCTATGCGGTCGCCGGCAGCAATGGCGCACAAGCCTATGACCCGGCGAGCGACTCGGGCCTGGTGATGCAGGGCCAGTACCGGGCCATGGGCGCCACCTTCTATTCGCACCAGGCCGACGTCAACCTGACGCGCACCTTCGAGACCGGCATGGGCAGCCATGACGTGAAGGCCGGCTTCTATGCCAGCGCCTACGGCACCACCAGCAAGTCGGTGTACAACGACATGCTGATCGAAGTGAAGGGCCAGCCGCGCACCCTCGACCTGGTGGCGTATTCGGAGTCCGGCGCGGTGCTCGGTTCGGTCACCAACAACGGCGTGCTGCGCTACACGACAACCCTGAACCAGGGCGACGTCGAAGCACGCATGGGGGCGCTGTACCTGAACGACACCTGGACCGTGAACGACCAGCTGCGCCTGGATGCCGGCGTGCGCACCGAGCGTTACCGCTACGACGGTTACGCACTGCTGACCGCGCAGGCCAACCTGGGCGACGGCACGACCCTGGCCGACGACACCACGCGCCGCTTCACCGGCGCGCGCCAGTCGCACGTCTACAAGCCGCGCACCACCAACTGGACCCTGGGCGCCAACTACGACTTCACCGCGAACCTGGGCGGCTACGCGCGCGTGTCGCACCTGGAAGTGCCGCCGACGATGAACGTGGCCTCGTCGGTCGACCCGCTGGTGCTCACCACCAAGGCCGACCAGTACGAGGTGGGCGTCAAGGCCAACTTCGGGCGCTCCTACCTGTACGTGACCGCCTTCCGCACCAACTTCGATCCGCTCAACGCCTCGTTCGTGGCCTTCAACCCGGCCACCGGCCGCAATGACCAGACCGTGCCGTTCTACGGCAAGGCCGTGGTGCAGGGCGCCGAGGCCGACGGCGCCTGGTACCTGACCGACCGCTTCGTGCTGAACGCCTCGCTGACGGTGCAGGAACCCGAATACCGCGACTTCGCCAGCGCCACCGGCGCCGACCCGTCGCGCATCATCGGCAACCAGCTGATCCGCCAGCCCAAGGTGTTCGGCAACATCCGCCCCAGCTACAGCTTCGGCATCGCCGGCAACCAGGTCGACGTCTACGGCAGCGTGGCCTATATGGGCAAGCGCTACGTCGACTTCTTCAACGCGACCGAGCTGCCTTCGTTCCACACGATCGGCGCGGGCGTGACCGTCACGCGCGGCGACTGGCAGTTCCAGCTCACCGGCGACAACCTGACGAACGAAAAAGGCCTCACCGAGGGCAATACCCGCACCGACGCCCTGGCGGGCCAGGGCAATAGCGTGGCGATCTATGGCCGTCCGGTGTTCGGACGCAGCGCGCGCTTCTCCATCAGCAAGGCTTGGTAACACGATGATCAAACATCTCATGCTCACGGCAGCGCTGGCTGCCGCACTCCCCCTGCACGCCGCACCCGCGGTCGACCGCCACTGGTCGCTGATGGCGGGCCGCATGTTCCCGCTGGTGACCTCGATCCAGCCCGAGCGCGCTCCTGCCACCCTGGCCGCCGTGCTGGAGCAACGCAGGAAGCGGATCGACGCCTGCGAGCTGGCGCCAAAGTGCCTGTTGCTGGCGGCCACCTGGACCGATGCCGAGATGGACGCGGTAGCGGCGGGGGCCTCCTCGGCGCCGGCGTCCGGCAAGCAACCCGGCATGGCCGATGACGGCGCCAGGGCCCAGGTGGTACGCGAGCTGCGCGGCCTGAACGCCGTGCTGCAGACCTACGGCTTCGGCACGCAATCACGCTATCCGATGATCGACGGCCCCGTCGAGAAGGTCGACGGCGCCGGCTTCAAGGCATCGGTGGCCGATGCGATCTGGCTGGCAGACGCCGGCAAGCACGACCCGGCGGTGCGGCTGGACCCCAGCATCGCGCTGGCCATCGCCCTGATCGACGCCAACGAACGGCGCGACGCGGTGCTGTTCGAGCCGCTCGACCAAGCCCACAACGCGGCGCCGTTCGCGCTGGCGGGCAAGACCGACTGGCAGCGCTACCGCTACTCGGCGATCATCATCCCCGGCGTCGGCCCCGAGAATCCGGCGCTGTCGATCAGCGCGCGCAGCAAGCTGCACCTGCAACTGGCCGCGCGCCGCTTCATGCAGGGCGATGTGGCCTTCATCATCACCAGCGGCGCCGCCGTGCACCCGAAAGGATCGACTTATGTCGAGGCGGTGGAGATGCGCAGGACACTGGTCGAACGCTTCGGGATTCCCGCCGAGCGCATTGTGATCGAGCCCTATGCGCGCCACACGACGACCAATCTGCGCAACGCCACCCGGCGCCTGCACGCGATGGGCGCGCCGCTGGACAAGCCGACGCTGATCGTCGCCAATTCAAGCCAGAGCCGCTACATCTCCAGCCCCGAATTCGCGGCCCGCAATCCGGCGGAACTCGGCTACGATCCGGGCACCGTCGGCAAGCGCCACTCGCCGTACGAGGTAGAGTTCACGCCGTCGGTGCGCTCGCTGCGCGTCGATCCCTGGGATCCGCTCGATCCCTGATGCGCAGGATCGGGCTCGCGACTCGTCGCCCCGACAGTCAGGCGGCTTCGGTCAGGGCAACGCTGTAGCGCGGCGCCGGCCTGGTGTGCGACAGGTTTGGCCCCAACGCGCGGCGGGCGTTCTCGAAGGCGTCCCAGTCGGCGCTGTCCGGCAGGGCCGGGATGGTGATCACTTCTCCCTGATCCAGGCCGGCGAGGGCGGCGTCGACCATGTCATTCACGGGCATCACGATCTCTTGCGGCAGGTGCGCGACCGGCACCCCGGCGTGGTCCCAGAATTCGGTGGCGGTGGCGCCCGGCAGCACGGCCTGGACCTGGATGCCCTTGGCGCCGACCTCGTGCTGCAGCGACTGGGTGAGTGCCAGCACGAAGGCCTTGCTGCCGCCGTAGGTGCCGTTGAGCACCTCGGGAGCGACGGCGGCGATCGACGAGATATTGATGATGGTGCCCTGGCCGCGCGCCACCAGGCGCGGCACGACGGCGCGCGTCAGGCGGGTCAGCGCCGTCACGTTCAGCGCGATCATGCGGTCGAGGTCTTCGACGCTCGAATCGAGCATGCTGGCGGTGGCTCCCAGGCCGGCATTGTTCAGCAACAGCGTGATCGACGCATCGCCTGCCAGGCGCTCTTCCACGCGGCGCAGGTCGGCGCTTTGGGTGAGGTCGGCGACCAGGATGTCGACCTTGCGGCCGGTCTCGGCGCGCAGCCGGGCGGCGACCTGCTCGAGGCGTTGCCGGTTGCGCGCCACCAGCACCAGGTCGTAGCCGCGTTCGGCCAGGCGTTGGGCATAGCGGGCGCCGATGCCGGTCGAGGCGCCGGTGATCAGGGCGGTGGTGGCTTGTGCGGTCGTGCTCATGTTGTTCTCCCTGGTGTTTCGTTGTCGATGAAAACAGTCTACGGAGATGGGGCGTGGCCAACTGGACGTATATCCCTCAATTTGAGCCATCATGTGTAAGGCCGATCCGAGGGCAGGACGCAAAAAAACGGCGTGCATCGCTGCACGCCGTTTTCACAAGCCACCCGCAGGTGGCAAAGTCACACGATCAGATGAAGGTGAAGGTCGCTTCCTGCGTCAGGCGCGATTTCGGCAGGCCGGCATTGAAGTCGCTTTCCGACGAATAGCCGAAGCTCACCAGCACCAGGCTGGTCAGGCCTTTCGCATTCAGGCCGAATTCCTCGTCCAGGATCTTCTGGTCGAAGCCTTCCATCGGGGTCGCATTGATCTCGAGCGTGGCCGCGCCGAGCAGCGCGGTGCCCAGCGCCAGGTAGACCTGCTTCTCGAGCCACTGCGCCACGTCCTTGCCGCCGAAGCGGTGCTGGTTGACGTAGCCGCGGCGGGCGCCGTCCTGGCCGGCACGTGCGGCAGCGTCGCGAAAGCGCCCATCGCCTTGTTCCTGGTCCAGCAGCGCTTCCAGGTGCGCCTCGTCCATGTCGATTCGTGAGCACAGCACGATCACGTGCGAGGCGTCAAGGATCTTGGCCGCGTTATAGGAAAAGCCGCCCTGCGCCGCCTTGGCGATGCGCGCACGGCCTTCCGGCGTGTTGGCCACGACGAAGTGCCACGGCTGCGAATTGACCGACGACGGGCTGTTGCGCAGCAGGTCGTACACTTGCTGCATCACTTCCTCGGGGATGCGGCGCTCTGCATCGTAGGCTTTGGCGGTATGGCGTTTTTGTGCGGCCGACAGGATATTCATGGTGCTCCTTCTGATGGTCAATCCAACGATCTTAAGCGATCTGAGACTTAAAAGTTTTCGAGCACGATTTTTCCGATCGCCCGGTTGCTCTCGATGAGGGCGTGGGCGCGGCGCAGGTTGGCGGCATTGATCGTGCCGAAGTGCTCGCCCAGCGTGGTGGTCAGGGCGCCGTCCTCGATCATCGCGGCCACCCGGTTCAAGAGCTCGTGCTGGCGCACCATATCGGCCGTTTCGAACATCGAGCGGGTGAACATCAGCTCCCAGTGCAGCGAGATCGACTTGCGCTTGAGCGGCACCGCGTCGAGCGTGGCCGGATCGTCGATCAGCGCCAGCTGGCCCTGCGGCGCCAGCGCTTCGATGATGTCCTCGTAATGGCGGTCGGTATGGGTCAGGCTGATCACGATATCGACGTTGGCGAAGCCCAGCTCTTCGAGCTGCGGCTGCATGCGGCGGGTGTGGTCGACCGTGTGGTGGGCGCCGAGTTTGGTCACCCATTCGCGGGTGGCGTCGCGCGAGGCGCTGCCGATCACGGTCAGCTTGGTGAGCCGGCGCGCGAGCTGGGTCAGGATCGAACCGACGCCACCGCCGGCGCCGACGATCAGCAGCGACTTGCCTTCGCCGCCGCCTTCCGGCACGCGCAGGCGGTCGAACAGCAACTCCCAGGCCGTGATCGACGTCAGGGGCAGGGCGGCCGCCTCGGCGAAGCCGAGATTCGCGGGCTTCTTGCCGACGATGCGCTCGTCGACGGTCTGGAACTGGCTGTTGGAGCCGGGACGGACGATCGAGCCGGCATAGAACACCTCATCGCCAGGCGAGAACAGGGTCACGTTGGCGCCGACGGCGCGCACGATGCCACTGGCGTCCCAGCCCAGCACACGTGGCTCGCTCACCGCGGAACCCTGGCGGATCTTGGTATCGACCGGGTTGACCGAGACGGCGCGCACTTCGACCAGCAGGTCGTGCGGGCCGGCCAGCGGCATGGGCAGTTCGGTGTCGACCAGGGCCTGCGGGTCGTCAATGGGCAGGCCGTGTTGGGTATAGACTATCGCTTTCATTTTCTTCTCCAGGAATAAAGTGGGGGCAATACAGTGACAACGATTCTAGAGAAGAGCCGGGCCGCGAAACAGCGCCACCGCAGGGTTTCACTTTCACTGTGGGAGAGAAAATGATCCGCCTCGACGACCTGTCGCTGTTCGTGCGCGCCGCCGCCCTGGGCAGCTTTTCGCAGGCCGCGCGCGAAGTGAACCTGCTGCCCGGCCAGGCCAGCGCGGCGATTCAGAGGATGGAACGCGAACTCGACGTGCGCCTGTTCGCGCGCTCGACGCGCAGCCTGCGCCTGACCGACGAGGGCAAGCGCTACCTGCCCTTTGCCCAGGATGCGCTGCAGGCCCTACGCGACGGCCATGAGGGCATGCGCGGCGAGAATGCATCCGTGACCGGCACCTTGCAGGTGGCGGCGCCGTCGGATTTCGGCCGCAACGTGCTGCTGCCGTGGATCGGGGAGTTCCGGCGCGCGCACCCGGGCCTGGACATCCAGCTGCTGGTGTCGGACCAGGTGGCGGACGTGTTCCGCGATCCGGTCGACATCGCGCTGCGCTACGGCCAGATCGACGACGCCAGCTTCATCGCGCTGCCGGTGGCGCCAGAGAACCGGCGCGTGCTGATCGCTTCTCCCGCTTACCTGGAACGGCACGGCCGCCCGCAAACGCTGGCCGGGCTGGCCTCGCACGCCTGCCTGGCCTACCGCCTGCGCGGGCGCATCTATGACCGCTGGTGCTTTCCACTGCCTGAAGGAGACCAGATGGTGCAGGTCAAGGGATCGCTGGTCAGCGACGACGCCGACGTGGTGCGGCGCTGGGCCGTCGCCGGCGAAGGCATCGCCTACAAGTCCTGGCTGGATGTGTGCGCCGACGTAGCGGAGGGAAGGCTGGAGGTGATCTTGCCGGAAGTCCCCGGCGAAGCCACCCCCTTGAACCTGGTGTGCCCGCACCGCAAGCAATTCTCGCCCGCGGTGAAGCTGTTGCATGCGCTCGTGAAGGACCGCTGCGCTCCGCTGTTGGAGCCCCTGGAGCGCCTGGGCGGTCTTTAGATCGCGCCGCCCTTGACGATGGCGCCGCCCTGGATCACGACCGCTGGCGCTTCCAGCAGGGTGACGTCGACCGTCGGATCGCCCTTGACCGCCACGATGTCGGCATAGCGGCCCGGCTCGACGACGCCGACGTCCTTGCGCGCCAGCGCCTCGGCCGCGTTGACGGTGGCGGTCTGGATCGCCTGCAGCGGCGTCATCCCGTACTGGACCATGACGGCGAACTGCTTGGCGTTGCCGCCGTGCGGGTGCACGCCGGCGTCGGTGCTGAACACCATCTTGACCCCGGCCGCATGCGCCTTCCTGAAGTTCTGGCGCTGCAGCTCCGTTACTTCGCGGTCCTTGCGCAGATTATCTTCCAGCACGCCGTTCTTCTTGCCCTCGGCCGCCGTGTAGCTGCCGTTATAGATGTCCATGGCCAGCCAGGCGCCGTGCTTCTTGGCGAGAAGGATGCCTTCGTCGTCGATCAGGCTGGCATGCTCGATCGTGTTGATGCCGGCCCGGATCGCATCCTTGATGCCGGCCGCGCCGTGGGCGTGGGCGGCCACCTGCAGGCCCCACTGGTGCGCTTCTTCCGCAGCGGCGCGCAGTTCGGCCAGCGTCATCTGCTGCTGGCCCGGTTCGGTGTTGCGCGAGAAGACGCCGCCGGTGGCGCAGACCTTGATCACCTGGGCGCCGTACTTGCGCAGTTCGCGCACCGACTTGCGTACTTCGTCCGGACTGTCGGCGTTGTATTTGTTCTTCTCTTCCATCGACGGCGGGAAGTAGGTGCTGTCGCAATGGCCGCCGGTCGCGCCGAACGACCAGGCGGCCGGCACGATGCGCGGACCGCGCACCTTGCCGGCGGCGATCGCCTGGCCCAGGCCGACGTCGTTCCAGTCCGAGGCGCCCAGGTTGCGCACCGTGGTGAAGCCCGCATCGAGCGTCTTGCCCGCATGGGCCACGGCCAGCGCCGACCAGAAGCGGTCGTTGTATTCCAGGCCCTTGTAGCCGCCGTAGGTCGGGTCGGCATCGAGGTGCACGTGCATGTCGATCAGGCCGGGCAGCAGGGTCATGCCGGGCAGGGCGATGCGGGTCGCGTCGGCGGCGGCCGGCGTGGCGGCGTCGGGCTTGAGGCTGACGACCTTCCCGTCGCGCACCAGGATCTCGGGGTTCTGGATCATGCGGCCGCTCTTGACGTCGAGCAGGCGGTCGGCGGTGATGATGACATCCGCGGCGTGGGCGGAAGACAGGCCGGCGGCGGCCAGGCAAAGGGTCAGGACTTTCAGGGTCAAGCGGTTCAAGCAGCCTCCGGGCGGTGGATGGGTAAATAACAACTTTACACCGATAAGCTTGCCGCCCATCCACTATTTTGCTCAGCTGTCTATCAGCAGCAACGCCGCCAGCACCAGCATCATGGCGCCGGTCAGCGCCTCGAACACCCGCCACACCGTCGGCCGCGCCAGCACCGGGGCGAAGCGCTGGGCGCCGACGCCGATCGCCGTGAACCACAGGATCGAGGCCGTGATGGCGCCCAGCGCGAAGGAACTACGCTGCTCGGCCGCCAGGCTGCTGCCGACGGCGCCCAGCAGCACCACGGTGTCGAGATAGACGTGCGGATTGAGCAGCGACAGCGCCAGCACGCTCGCCAGCGCCGCGCCGAGGGTCTGGGCCTGCGCCGACGGGTCGGCCGCCAGCGAAGCGCCGCCGCGCAGGCTGCTGCGCCAGCAGCGCAGGCCATACCAGATCAGGAAGGCGGCGCCGCCATAGCGCGCCACCGCCATCAGGAGCGGCGAGGCCTCGATCAGGGCGCCAAGGCCGGCGGTGCCGGCGGCGATCAGGATCACGTCGACCACGATGCAGGTGACGACGGTCGGCAGCACGTGCCGGCCGCGCACCGCCGTGCGCAGCACATGGGCATTCTGGGCGCCAATGCCCATGATGAGGCCGGCGCCCAGGACCAACCCTTGTAGATAAACCTGGTGCGAGAACATGGCCGCCTCCTTCGTGAAAGCGCCACTATCCCAGCCCGGCGGGCCTGATTCAATTATATTCATGATTATTCAGGCTACTTAAGAAAATCTAACCCATGACCATCGATCCCCGCCGCAGCGCCGCCTTCCTGGCCGCCATCGATTGCGGCAGCCTGGAGAGCGCCGCCGCCCAGCTCAAGGTGACGCCGTCGGCGATCTCGCAACGCATCGCGGCGCTCGAGCAAGAGCTGGGCACGCCGCTGCTGGTGCGCAGCCGTCCCTGCCGCCCGACCGCGCCCGGCACGCGGCTGCTGCAATATCTGCGCCGCTCGACGCTGCTCGAATCGGAATTCTTGGCCGGGATGAAGGATGACCCCGGCCCGGCGCGGGTCACGCTGGCCGTCAACAACGACACGCTGGCGACCTGGCTGCTGCCGGTGCTGGCGCCGATCCTGGATGCGGAAGGCTTGCTGGTCGAATTCGTCCTCGACAACCAGGGCCATACCTTCGCGCTGCTGGAGGGCGGCCATGCGGTGGCCTGTATCTCGGGCGAGACCGAGCCGATGCGCGGCTGCAGCGCCAGCCCGCTCGGCGTGATGCGCTACCGGATGGTGGCCTCGAGCGACTTCGCGCGGCGCTGGTTCCCGGACGGGATGACGCGCGCGGCGGCCCAGCGCGCGCCGCTGGTGGTGTTCGACCGCAAGGATGCGATGCAGTCTTCATTTTTGCTCACCCACTTCGGCCTGCCGGACGGCGCCTATCCGTTTCACTACGTGCCGGCCAGCGATCCCTTCGTCCACGCGGTACGCCACGGCATGGGCTACGGCATGCTGCCGGAGGAGCAATGCGGCGCCTTTCTCGAGAATGGAGAACTGGTCGACCTGGCCCCGGACTTGTTCCACGACGTGCCGCTGTACTGGCACGCCTGGCGCATTCAGCCGCCGCGGCTGGAGCGCATGGGAATGTCGCTGGTGAAGGCGGCGCGCGGCGTGCTGCTGCCGCTCGCCTGAGCGACCGGCCACCACTGCGCCACGCCCCACAGCAGCTCGGGGACCAGGAACAGCCACAGCACCGGCAGATCCGCCTTCAGCATCGCCCAGCCTATCCAGAACGCGAACAGCAGGCGCCCGAGGCCGTCGAAGCGACCCAGGCGGAGGTTCGGTTCCTTCAGGCGCACGGCGCACCACAGCAGCACCAGGGTGCCAAGGAGAGAGGACAACAACAGGTGCAGCGGCGCGAACGGCGGCAGTGGTGCGCCGCCCAGCCACACGTTCAGCGCCGACAGACGGTCGAGCAGCAGGGTGAAGGTCCAGGGCGTAGCGAAGGGCAGGATCTGGATGACGTCGTAGGCGGCGCTGGCGCGCACGAGGCGCAGGTAGGTCGATAGCGGCAGGGCAGGCATGGCGGCTCCTCGTTGGTCGGTCCGCTCGATGCTGACATGGCGCGAACAATACCGTCTTGCGCGTCATAAAAGGAAAGGGCCGGCTGCTTGCGCAACCGGCCCGTTCGGCCTTACGGTTGGGAGGTCCTTACATTACGAACCGATGCGGCCACCGTCGTTCTTGGTGATGACCAGGGTCGCCGAGCGCGGACGCTTGCCGGCGCCGTAGCCCGCGTTCGCCGGCCACTGGCTGGTGTACTTGCTGGCGTCGCCGATATTCGCGGCGGCGGTGGTCTCGCCCGGGTGCTGGATGTTGACGAACAGCGCCTTGCCGTCCGGGGTCTCGGTGATGCCGGTCAGTTCGCAGCCGACCGGGCCGACCAGGAAGCGCTTGAGCGTATCGGCGCTGGCGGCCTTGCCCACGAAGGTGTCGACGTTCAGGGTCGAGCCGTCGGTCTTCGGATAGCTCAGGGAGACCTTCTTGCCATCGCCCACCTTGCCCGGCAGGCCGGCCACCATCATGCAGTTGGTGACATCGGTGTAGGCGCCATCGTCGGTCTGGAACCAGCAGATGCCGGTCGAGGTGCTGAAGGCCAGGCCGTCCGGGCTCGAGAAGTCCTGGTCGGCGGTCAACCCCGACAGGTTGATGCGCGACGCATCGGCGGCGGCTTCGGCGCCGAACAGGTAGACGTCCCAGGCGAAGCTGGTGGCGGTCGAACCGGCGGCGTCTTCACGCACGCGGATGATGTGGCCGTTCGAGTTGCCCAGCTGGGCGGTGGTGCCTTTCATGTCGGTGTACGAACGCGGGTTGGCGGCGTCCGGGGCGACCTGGCTCGAGCTGCTCGGCTCGACGCGGCGGTTGCTGTTGTTGGTCAGCGTGTAGTAGATCTCGCCGTTGGCCGGGTTCACCGCGCACCATTCAGGACGGTCCATCTTGGTCGCGCCGACGGCGTCGGCGGCCAGGCGGGCGTTGACCAGCACGTCGGCCTGGTCGGCGAACTTGTAGGTCGCGTAAGCGGCGATGGCGGCGTTGGCGATGGTCAGCTCGATCCACTGGCCCTTGCCGTCGGCGTTGAACTTGGCCACGTACAGCTTGCCGCTGTCGAGGTATTTGTCGCCGGTGGCGATGCGGTCGGTGGCGACCGAGTCGGCCGGGTTCCACGGTGCGGTGGAGACGAATTTATAGATGTATTCGCCGCGTGAATCGTCGCCCATGTAGACGGCCAGCGGCTTGCCGGCTTCCAGGCGGCCGAACGAGGCGCTTTCGTGGGCGAAGCGGCCCAGCGCGGTGCGCTTCTTGATCGCGCGGGTCTTGTCGTAGGCGTCCATCTCGACGATATAGCCTTCGCCATTGAGTTCATTGCGATAGTCGTCGCTGCCGTCCGTCGAGGTGCCCTTCTTGCTCAGGTCCCAGCGCTGGTACTTGTCGTCGGCGCCGCCGGTTTCCCAGCCGTGACGCGAGGCCGCGCCCTGCGACATGCCGTAGCGGTTGAGCGAAGCGACGCTCTTGTCACCGCGCGCGGCGTTGTCGGTCGCCGAGCGGGTGAAGTAGCCGGCCCAGTTTTCCTCGCCCGACAGATAGGTGTTCCATGGGGTGCGGCCGGTGCCGCAGTTGTTGATCGTGCCGCGGAACTTGGTGCCGTCCGGCGAGTACTTGGTCTTGACCAGGGCATTGCCGCGCACAGGACCCGACAGCTGGACTTCGGTCTGCTGGTGCACGCGGCGGTTGAAGGTCGAACCCGACAGGTATTCCCACTTGCCGCCGTTGCTGCGCACTTCGAGGACCGACAGGCCGTGCAGGGCCATTTCCTTGTCCACCTCAAGGGCCGGGCGCGGCAGCGCATTCGTGCCGCCATTGGCGTGCACGAAGTACGACGGCAGGCCTTCGTTGGTGGTGGCTTCGTGGTTCATCGCCAGCAGGCCGCGGGTGGCGCCGCTGGTCGAGACGCCGCCGCTGTCGGACAGCGAGAAGAATTCCATGCCGTCGTGGTGGTCGCCGGCGCGGTTCTCGAAATCGGTGTCGGTGCCGTCGTTCTTGTAGGCCGGGGTGCTGCTGGTGAGCGGATCGCCCAGCGCGTACAGGACGGTGGCGGTATAACCGGCCGGGACGACCACTTTATCGGCCAGGCTCTTGCCGACGGCGGTGAAGCCGAGCAGCTTTTCGACCGGCGCCGGCGGCGGATTGGTGCCGGTAGGTGGCGGCGGGGTGACAGGATCGTCGTCCGAACCGCCGCAGGCGGTCAGGCCGAAGCTGCCGAGCAGGGCGGTCGCGGCCGTTGCAGCACCGCCGCGCAGCATGTTGCGGCGGCTCAGGCGGGTCTGGAGAACGGTGCTGAAGTGTTCGTTCGACGAGTTGTTCGAATCGATGTCATCGTGTTCGACAGGCATGCGGGCGAGATCGGTCGGCTTGTTCACGGAAGTGGATCCTGTTTTTTAGTGTGGGAAAGGAAAGCCACTGCATAGTAGTAAGGCAACATGACGACTCCGTGACAGTTTGGTCACAGTTTGATGACACTGGAGCGGCACGCTTGTGCTTTTCTCACCGGCATCTTCAAGATTTCCGTGTCATTCACTGGATCACCCGCACCGCCGCAAGCGACGGCCAGGACACGCGCTTGCTGGTCATCTCGCGCGACATCACCGAGCAGGTGCGGCTCGATGCCGAACGCAAGGAGGCCGAGCGCGCGCTGCACGCCGCAGGACGGGGACGCGCCGGGCCGCGACGGCGGCGCCGGACTGAAAGTGCTGGTGGTGGACGACAACGTCGATGCCGCGCTGACGCTGTCGATGATCCTGGAAGCGTCGGGCCACGTCCCCCGGGTGGGGCACGACGGCCACGGGGCGCTGGAGGCGGCGCGGGAGTTTCGCCCGCGCGTCGCCTTCCTCGATATCGGCATGCCGGGCATGAGCGGCTACGATACGGCGCGCGCGATGCGCGCCATGGAAGAACTGGATGGAGTCGTGCTGGTGGCCCTGACCGGCTGGGGCGCCGAGAGCGACCGCCAGCTCTCGAGCGAGGCCGGCTTCGACCACCATCTCACCAAGCCGGTGCAGCTGGAGGTGGTGGAGGAGTTGCTGGGGCGGGTGTAAACCCTACGTCCTCCTCAGTTCATCTTCGAGATCGCCGATCAGCTGGACCACGCTGGGCGTGATGCCCTTGTCGCCCGGGGTGTAGAACACGCCGGGCAAGACCCGGTCTTCTTCCAGCTGCGGCAGCAGTTCGTCGATCAGTTCCTCGAGCGAGAAGGCCTGGGCGTCATAACCGTCCCATTCGTATTCGGCGCACAGGCTGGCGTAGTCGCTCGCCGGCCACATCGGAAACACCAGGGTGCCGTCGTCGGTCTTGGCCAGGGCCCAGCCGTCCTGGTACAGCCCCCACACCTCGCGCGCGTCGGCGACGCGCTTGATGAAGTACTCGTAGCGTTCCGGCCCCGGCAGCGTAACCACGGCGGCCAGCTGCTGGCCGCCCAGCTTGATCGCCGAGATGATACGTTCGCTCATCACCATTCCCGTTCATTGAGGCGCAAAGCCTGACATCATCAGGATACGCCATCGGGCGCCGGTGGGTGCGTTCGACAGGAGCTCAAGGGGAGCAGGATGCCCGGCCGGCCGGGGTGTTCAGGCCGCGTTCAGCGCATAGCGCACGTCGTGACGGTCGCCCGGCGGGGCGTCCAGCACCAGGAAGGCGTCCCAGCCAAGGCGGCCGGGATGCAGGTCGTCCAGCGTGGTGTTGTGGACGTCGGCGGCGCGCAGGACCACCTCGACTTCGTATTCGAGCGCGACGCCGGTGAACAGCGCCAGCACGCTCCCCAAGGCCCGCGCCGCCAGGCCGCCCGGCAGGAAGCCCTGGAAACCGGCATGCCCCAGCGGCCCCACCACCAGGCGCAGGCGCAGGCTGCGCTGCCAGACGCGCGCGCCGGCGATCGCGCGCGTGCCGAGGACGGCGCTGTCCTGGCCCAGCGTGGTCTGCTGCGCCGGCGGCACGTCGTACCAGGAACCGATGAACTGCTCGGCCTCGACCTGCTCGCCGAAGTATTCCGACAGCACCCGCGCCAGCTGCACGGCGGACACCGATTGATGCCGGATCGCGGCCGCGAAATACCCGATCGATTCGTCCAGCACGGCGCCGTCGGCTTCGTCCGCCAGGCGCCGGCGCAGCGCGGCGTCGCCCAGGCCGGCCAGGGACAGGAGCAGGGGCAGGAAAGCATCCTGGCCGTCCAGCTGGTACTTGAACGGCAAGCGGTACTTGCGCCAGGCGCCGTAGAACAGCGCCAGCGAGCGGTTCGAGAACGCGTCCAGGAAGGCGCGCGGGCCGTCGTCCTCGTCTTCGTTCTTGTGGCGCGCCCCGTGCTCGGCGATGCGCTCGGTGTAGTGGGCCGGCAGCACGCCATGCCCGCCCAGCAGGCCCATGAAGGCGGGAGTCAGGTGCACATGGCGCAAGGTCCCTTCGCGCACCGCCTCGCCCAGCGCGGCGGCGTCGATCGGCAGCTCGAAGGGCATGCCGACCTCGAGGTCGCGCAGCTCGGGCTCGATGGCTTCGATCTGGCTGGCCGGGAAACCCAGGGAGAGGGTGTTCCGGAACCGCAGCATGTCCGCCACCAGGCCGTGCGGCCCCCGGCCGCGGCGCTTGAGCCACAGCTCGAGCACGCGCACCGCCTGGAAGAACTCGAAGCGCCACGGCTCGCGCAGCAGGCGTTCGATTACAGGAGACTCAGTTCTCCGCTTCTCGGCCCGCATCGCAGCAGCTCCTCTCCGGATTGGTGGGACACGATCACCAGCTGGGTGAAGCTGTTGGCGTGCACGTACAGCGCCAGGAAGCGCTCGACGATGTGGGCGAAGGCATGGATGCCGCTCCCCACGAACGCCTCTTCATCGATCGCGATACGCACTTCGACCCCGCGCACCAGGCAGTTGAAGGGGTTCCCGGACAGCCAGGCGCTGGTGGGCGTATAGGCGATCGCCATGATGCCGCCGACCTGGCGCGTCGACGCCGCCGAGCGCGGCAAGTCGTGCAGGGCCAGCATCTCGCGGAAGGCGTCGACGCCGCCGTCGGCCAGCGACAGGTGGTTGAGCGAGAGCAGCGAGATCAGGCGCCAGTGCGCGCTGCGGCCGCGCGCGAAGCGCCAGGTGGGGCTGGGTTTGCGCAGGAAGGAAATCTCGCGCACCCCCGAGCCGCCTTCGAGGAACAGGTCGCCGCCCGGCTGGCCGTAGCTGAGCAGCAGCGGCAGGTCGCGGTTGGTGCAGGTCAGCTCCAGGTTCAGGGTCGTGGTCTCGACGTCGGCCGGGTCGAAGTCGATGTCGACGATCGAGATCTGGGTCTCGAAGCCCGGGCTGCGCTCGGCCATCGTGTCGTCGCGGCGCATGGCCCAGTAATGTCCGTTCTGCTCGGGCGTCTGCGCATGCTTGAGCGAATAAAAGGGCTGAAAGCGCACCACCGTCTCGCCCTGCGGCGTCTGGCGCACCAGGTTGACCTCGTCGATCGCATTGACCTCGTAGGCATAGGCGCGGCGCGCATCGGCCAGCACCGGATAGCTGGCCGTGGCATGGGTCAGGCGGATCGGTTCGCCGCGCTGGGCGAACAGGTTGATCACCGGCGTGCAGCCCGCCACCAGGTTGTTGGTCGACAGGGTGGACAGCATGCGCGCCAGGTTCGAGTCGCTGCGGATCCCGTTCAGGGCCAGGTGCACGGTGATGCGGCGCGTGCCCGCGGGCAGGCTGCGCGCCAGCAGCGCCAGGTCGAGGTCGACGAAGTTGAACTTCTCGGGAAAGCAGAAGTATTCGGTCAGCAGGCGGTAGGCGGTGTGGGAACGGGCCGGGAAGTCGATCAGGGCGTCGTCCTCGACGAAGCCGGCGGCGCGCACCGGCAGCGCCGGCAGGGCGATCCAGTGGCCGCCCTCGGGCTGCACGTAGGCCGCGACGGTGCGCGCCAGCAGCGCATCGCGCAGGGCCGCGCAGAACGAGGGTTCGCCATCGAGGAACAGGCGCAGCGCCGGCAGGTCGATCGCCTCGAGGCCGCCCCCATCGCAGACGACGTTCAGGGACAGGCTGATGCTCGCGCTGGCGCCGGGCGGCAGGCGCACCGCATCCGGCGCGTGAATGATCGGCGAGAACACCGCGCGGTGGAGGACCAGCGGCGCCATCGCGACCGGGTACACGGTGCGGAAGATGCAAGCCACGCCGCGCACCGGGCGCGTAGTCAGCTTGGTGCCGCGCGGGATGGTGTTCACCGTGGTCTGCTGCCTGGCCGCGGCGGCGACGTCCAGGTGCGCGATCGAGCACGATGGAAAGGGCCGCAGGTAGTGCGGATACAGCACATCGAACAGCGCCTCGGTGAACTCGGGATAGTCGTCGTCCAGGCGCTTGGCGATGCGGGCGTTCAGGAAGGCGAACGACTCGATCATGCGTTCGGTATGCGGGTCTTCGCATACCTCGCCGCTGATCAACAGGCGGCCGGCGATGCGCGGATAGCGTTCGGCGAATTCACGCAGGTTGCGCCGCAGGTAGGCCAGTTCGCTTTCGTAATAGGGCAGCAGTTGGTCCAACTCAGGCTCCCGCCGCCGTGGATGATGCCGCGCCGGCGGCATTGCCCGCGCCCGCGCGGCCGGCCTTGCGGATGCTGTACTGGAGCGTGGACGGCTGCAGCACCGCGTCGAAATTGACCGGCTCCTGCGACATGCTCCCCACCAGCACCGCCGTGATCGAGAAACTCAGGCGATTGACCGAGGGCGCGCCGCCATCGCCCTGCATCTCGAGCAGCGCCTTCACGTTCTGCAGCCGCGGCTCATGACGCGCGATGGTCTTTTCGATGCAGGTGCAGATGTGGGCGCGATCAAGGGGACTCGATAGCGAGCGGTCCGCGAAATCGCACAGCCCATAGCCGACCATCGACTGGCCGCATTCGGCAAAGCCGACCAGCGCGCCGTCCTGGATGGTCGAGCGGGTGTTGAGCAGGGCTTCGAGGTCGCGCGCCACCGCATCCTTCAGTTCCTCGACGTTCAGGCGCGCGACCACCACGCCATTGCGCAGCGGTTGGCCGAGCAGGCGGTCGAACAGGTCCGGCGTGAATCCTTTCATCGATCCCCCCTCGTTGGCACACGCTGGTGTTGCGCACTGAAAACCAATCGCATGTTGCCACGATGTTCAGCGCCAACCTTTGATCAAGTTCACATGCGCAACACCATCTCGTCGTTATCGTTTCCTTTCGCACAGAACAAGGTGAAGGAACGACAGCCATGACCAGCAAAGTTCTCTGGGGCGAAGGTCTGCTGCTGCGCCCGCAGCACTTCCAGCGCCAGGACGCCTATCACGAGCATTGCCTGTACAAGGGCGTCAAGGCGGCGCATCCGTATGCATGGGGGGTCGACGGGCTCGAGATCGACCGCGAAGCCCTCGCCAGCGGCATGCTGCGCGTGCTGGGACTATCGCTGCGCTTCCAGGACGGCGAGCTGTATGAAGCGCCCGGCCTCGACGAGCTGCCCGGCACCGTCGACCTGAGCGGCCTGCAGCAGTCGGTGCAGGCCGTGACGTATTACGCGGCGCTGCCGGGACTGAAGCCCTTCAATGCCAACTTCGTCCAGCCGGGGCAAGTGGCCACGCAGTCCGCCAGCACGACACGTTTCATCCAGGCCAACGAGGAGACGCCCGACCTCTACACGCAGGCGGCGCCGGTGCAGCTGGCCTACCTGAAGCGCGCGCTGCGCCTGGTGTCCGAATTCGAGCCGCGCGACGCCTACATCCATTTTCCCTTGCTGCGCGTGCGCAGAAGCGCCACCGGCGGCTTCGAGCTCGATCCGGCGCTGGTGCCGCCGTCGATGTCGCTGGGCGCCGCCCCGGCCCTGTTCCAGCAGCTGCGCCGCCTGCTCGACGCGCTGCAGGCCAAGGTCGGCGCGCTGTACGGCCACCACCGCGAGCCGACCCGCAACGTCATCGAATTCCGCTCGGGCGACATGTCGTCGTTCTGGCTGCTGCACACGGCCAGTTCGGCCTATGCGGCGCTGTCGCACCACTTCAACCACCCGGCGCTGCACCCGGAACGCGTGTTCGAGGCGCTGCTGGACGTGGCCGGCGGCCTGATGACCTTTTCCAAGAGCTGGACCCTGTCCGACCTGCCTTCTTACCAGCACCACGATCCCGGTCCCGCCTTCGCCAGGCTGCACCAGATCATCCGCGAGCTGCTCGACACGGTCATCTCGGCCAAGTACTTCGGCATTGCCCTCAACGAGGTGCGGCCCTGCTACCACATCGGCATGCTCGACTCGGGCAAGATCGACGACGACACCACCTTCTACATCGCCGTCTCGGCCGACATCCCGGCGGTGGAACTGGTCGATGTGGCGCCGCTGCGCTTCAAGGTCGGCGCACCGGACGACGTCGAGAAGTTCGTGCTCTCGGCCCTGCCCGGCGTGCGCCTGCAGTACACGCCGCAACCGCCGGCGGCGATCCCCGTGCGGCCCGATACCTGCTACTTCATCCTCGAGGCGAAAGGGCCGATGTACGAGCGCATGCTCAAGGCGCAGTCGATCTCGATCTACGTCCCGGCCGGCATGAAGGAGCTCAGGCTCGAGCTGCTGGCGGTGATGTCCTGAAAAAGGAGGAAAGCGACCATGGCAGGAGCACTGATCAGACTAGGCGACAAGACCTCGCACGGCGGCGTCGTACTGGAAGCCTCGCCCCACAGCGATATCGACGGCGTCGGCATCGCCCGCATGGGCGACAGGACGAGCTGCCCCAAGCACGGCCCCGGGCCGATCATCGAAGGCGATGCGACCCTGATCGTCGACGGCAAGGCGGCGGCGCGGCATGGCGACAAGACCGCCTGCGGCGCGACGCTGATCGCCGGCCAGCAAACCACCATCGACCAGGTCTGAGCCCATGTCCACCACCACGACCACGGCAGCGCCGTCCCCGGGCTGGTTCAACCGCATCGGCGGCAGGCTGCTAGCGCGCCAGCCTGTCGCGCAGTCCGCCGCCGCCCCGGCAGTGCAGCAGGACGCCGTCCTGGAACGAGCTTGCCCGACCTTGTCGATCCTCGCCAGCGCGCTGCGCACGCCGCACGGCGCCTCCGCCGACGAACTGGGCGCCGCGCTTGCCGCCAACAAGGTCGATGCCGACCTTGACCGCGAACTGGTCGACGACGACGGTTTACCGGTCATGAGCGCGCGCTGCGAACAGGCCGGGGACGCAGCGGTGCGCGAAGAGATCGCCGGCTGGCTGGACAGCTATGCCACGCCGGCGCCGCGTTTCAGCGACGAGATGTGGCGCGCACTCGTCCTTGGCACGGCGGTCCTGCGCGAGCTCGCCGACCGCGCGGCAGGGCTGCCGGCGCCAGACGAAGGCGCGCCTTTCACGCTGCAACTGGCCCTGGCGCTGCCGGATGACTGGCAGGTGGATCGACGCCAGGCGGCATCGATGTGGTACAGGCAGGTGCTGGCGCAGGCTGGCTGGCCTGCAGCCCGCATCGACGTGGCCGAGCCGGCAGCCCCGGCGCCGTTCATTGCCCGGCTGGCGCAGCAAGCGGAAAGAACGTCGGCGCCCGCCGCGACGATCCTGCTCGCCTTCTGCTCCCACGTCGGCCAGCAGACGGTCGATCGCTGGTCGGCCAACGGCACGCTGTTTACCTCCTTTCACCCGCGCGGCCGCATCCCCGGCGAAGGCGCGGCCGGCCTGCTGCTGGCGCCGGCCGCGGACGGCGCCGGCATCGCGCACGTCAGCCTGGAAGCCGACGCCTGCGATCTTGCATCCACCAGCCTCAAACGCCTGTCGCCGCAGCGCCTGAACACGCTCGCCGGGCGCCTGCTCCAGGGCACGGCGATCGCACCGGCCGCCATCGCGATGGTCGTCGCCGATACCGGCGCCGACACGCGCCACGCGCTCGAACTGATGGAGTTCGGCGGCGCCACCACGCCACACCTCGACAACGCCAGCGACATCGTCCGCCTCGGCCCGGCCTGCGGCGCATGCGGCGCCGTGCCCTTCGTCGCCGCGCTGGCGCTGGCCGCGCACGCCGCGCTCGAACAGGATGCGCCGCTGCTCTGCGTGGGCAACGACACGCCGGACTTGCGCGCGCTGGCCCTGGTCCGCCCCGCGCCCAAGCGAGAGGACACGCCATGAGCTCAGCCTACTACGTGCCGTCGGGCCGCCTGCCGGCGCAAGCGATCGTCGCGACGGCTGCCTGCGCGCTGTTGGTCGTGATCCCGGCCTGGCTGTATGCCTGGCTGACGATCCACTCGCCGCTCGTCCTGCTCAACTGGTTCGCCATGTGCGTGTTTGCGGTCGTCATGGGCGTGGCCGCGCGCCAGGTGGCGCGCCAGGCCAAGGCGCGCAACCCCATGTGGATGGGCCGATTGGGCCTGGCGATCGGCGTCGCGGGCTGGTACGCCCACTGGGCCGCCTGGCTTGCCATCGCCGACGCCGGCAGCTTCGCCTCGCTGCTCGCGGCTCCCCTGGACATGTGGCGCTTCGGGATGCTGCTGGCCGAGAACGAAGTACGCCACGTCGCGGGGATGCGGATCGAGGGCAGCGCGCTCGTGGCCAGCTGGATCGTCGAATTCATCCTGTTGGCCACCTTGCCCCGCTCGCTGGCGCGCGGCGCGGCCGAAGAACCGTTCTGTGAACTGACCGGCGGCTGGGCGACGCCGTTCGAGCTGCCGAGCAGATTCGCCTGGATCGAGGAGCCGCACGTCGTCGTGCACCGGCTCGAGACCGCGCCCGGTGAACTGTTTTCGATCCTCGGCGCCGGCGTCGAGGCGGACGCCGCACGCTACAGCGCGGTGACGCTGTATCGCACCGAAGGCGACCCGTTCGTCTCGATCGACAATGTGCAGGTCGAACCTGGCGAAAAAAAGGACAAGAAGACCACGCGCCCCGTCATCGCCTACCTGCGGCTGCCGGGCATGGATGCAGAACGGATCGTTGCAGAATGCAGCGCACCGGCCGCGATGGAAACCGGACAGGCGCCGGCCGACCCGCCGCAACTGGTCGACGCCATCGACCATCTTGGCGCCGGCCGCCTGGAGGAAGCGCTGGCCGGCGCCACGCCCCATGTCGCTGCCACGCAGGACGGCTTGCGCATCGATGCGATCCGCCTGTGCGCGATGGCCAGCGCGCGCCTGGGGCGTTGGACCGAATCGCAGCGCTACTGGAATGCCTTGTGCGACGAAGAGCCGAGCGCCTTCAATGCCATGCAAACCGGATGCTGCTGCGCCATGACGGGCGACACTGCGCGCGGCGAAGAGTGGATCGCCTGGGCGCGCGAACGCAATGCCACCTCGCGCGAGATGCCGGACCCGCAGCTCGTAACCAGCTTCATCTCGGCCCTGACCCAGTCCGGCCAGGCGGCGCGGGCGATGCCGTATCTCGAACAGATGCGCGCGCTCTATACGGGCCTGGGTTGCCTTGACGCGACCTTGCTGTTCGTGCGCCGGGTGCCGCTGTTCGGCATCTTCCTGCAGAACAGCCTGCCCATCGTTCGCGCCGTGCTGGGCCAGGAGGACGGGCGCGCCTGGTACGCGGCGATGCTGCCGCATCTCGACGGCCCGGGAAACGAGGCACTGGGCGCCTGGCTGGATGAGAATTTTGCCACCATGACATCGACAAACCCGGCCTAGGCCTCGGATAGCGGCAAATCCGCGACACTCGGCCGCATCGTGCGATGCTTTCGAGCAACTAAACCACTGTCTAGCGTATGATGGACAGCCCTACAACGAACATCCTCACGCGGTATGAAAACGGATATGGCACACCTGGACGTGACGCTCGGCGACGTCATCGAGGCGGCCGACACGCTCCAGAACGACAAGCAGCAAGTCACGATCGAGGCGGTGCGCGGCCTGATCGGCGCCGGCTCGACCAAGACCATCCACCAGCACCTGGCCACCTGGCGCGCCAGCCATGCCAAACCGGTCGAGACGCCCAGGGCCGAGATGCCGCCCGAGCTGCTGGCCGAACTGGGCCGCTGGGCCCAGCAGTATGCGCAGGATGCCGGCGCCGGCATGCGCGATGCGCTGGCACGCGCCGAAAGCGATATGGATGCGCTGCTCGCGGCGGGGAATGAACTCGAAGCCGAACGCGATGGCCTGAACACTGAACTGAGCGATGCGCGGGTCGCGCGCGAACAGGCCCAGCTGATCGCAGACGAACGCAACGAAGAGATCGAGCGCCTGACGGCCGAGCTGCGCAATGCGCGCCAGATCGCGGCCGACGCGCTGGTCGGCAAGGCCAAGGATCAATTGGCGATCGACGGCAAGGATGCCCAGCTGGCCGACCTGCGCCAGCAGCTCGAGCGCAATGTGGCGGCCACCGCAGGCGAATCGGATGCGCGCCTGCGCGCACAGATGGAGTTGATTGGCGTCACGACCGAACGCGACAACCTGGCGGCCGAGGTCAAGGAATTGCGCACCACGCTCGACAACTCGCGCACCGAGCGCAGCAATCTGCGCGCCGAACTCGAAACGCTGCGCGCGCGCAAATAAGAAAAACCAGTTGGCATAAACACGTCGTCCCCGCGAAGGCGGGGACCCAAGTTCTGCAAGCGTTTAGACAGCTCTTGCAAACTTAGGTCCCCGCCTTCGCGGGGACGACGTGTTTAGTGCAGCGAAGCTTGCAAGCGTTTCGACAGCTCTTGCAAACTTGGGTCCCCGCCTTCGCGGGGACGACGGCTTTTTGCAGCGAACTTAATCGCTGCTACACCATTACTCCTGCGTTGCCGCCGGCACATCCAGCGTGAACGCCTTCAGGCCCAGCGCAGCGCTGCTCTGCTGGCGGATCTGGTTGGCGAAGGCCGGGTCGTCGTTCAGGTGACGGCCGTACGAAGGAATCATTTCGTGCATCTTCGCTTGCCATGCAGGCGTTTCCAGCTTGTCGCGGAAGGCCGATGCCTTGAGCACCTTGAGCATGATCGGCGCGGCGGTCGAGGCGCCTGGCGAGGCGCCCAGCAGGGCGGTCACGGAGCCGTCAGCCGAGGCAACCACTTCGGTACCGAACTGCAGCAGGCCGCCCTTCTTCGGGTCGTCCTTGACGATCTGGACGCGCTGGCCGGCGTTGACCAGTTCCCAGTCTTCCAGCTTGGCTTCCGGCAGGTACTCACGCAGGGTGGCCACGCGGTCTTCCTGCGAGTTCATCACCTGCTCGACCAGGTACTTGGTCAGCGGGATGTTGTCGATGCCAGCCTGAACCATCGGACGCACGTTGCCGGTGCCGATCGAGGCCGGCAGGTCGACCCACGAACCGTTCTTGAGGAACTTGGTCGAGAAGGTCGCGAACGGTCCGAACAGCAGGGCTTTCTTGCCGTCGATGATGCGGGTGTCGAGGTGGGGAACCGACATCGGCGGCGAACCGACCGAAGCCTTGCCGTACACCTTGGCGTGGTGCGCTTCGATCAGCGACTGGTTGGTGGTCACCAGCCATTGGCCGCCGACCGGGACGCCGCCGTAGCCCTTGGCTTCAGGAATGCCGGTCTTTTCCAGCAGCGGCAGCGCGCCGCCGCCGGCGCCGATGAACACGAACTTCGCGCTCACGGTCTTGAGCTGGTTGTCCGCCAGGTTCTTGACGGTCACATTCCACAGGCCATCCTTGCCACGCTTGATGTCTTCGACCTGGCTGCGCAGGTTCAGGGTCATGCCGTGGGTGCCGGTCAGGTGCTTGACCATGCTGCGGGTCAGGGTGCCGTAGTTGACGTCGGTACCGATGTCCATGCGGGTCGCGGCCACTTTCTGGTTCGCGTCACGGCCGTTCATGACCAGCGGCGCCCACTTGCGGATCGTCTCGTGGTCTTCGCTGAACAGCATGCCCTTGAACAGGTTTTCCTTTTGCAGCGCGGCGTAGCGCTTGCGCAGGTAGTTGATGTTGTCGTCACCCCAGACAAAGGCCATGTGCGGCACGTTGTTGATGAAGGTGTTCGGCGCGCCCAGGTATTCCTTCTTGACCTGGTAGGCCCAGAACTGCTTCGAGATCTCGAACTGTTCGTTAATGTCGACGGCCTTCTTGGTGTCGATGGTGCCGTCCGGCATTTCGGGCGTGTAGTTCAGCTCGGCGAAACCGGAGTGACCGGTGCCGGCATTGTTCATCGCGTCGGAGCTTTCGGCCGAGACCGAATCCATGCGCTCGAACATCTCGATCGTCAGTTCGGGGTCGAGTTCCTTGAGCATGGTGCCGAGGGTGGCGCTCATGACGCCGGCGCCGATCAGGACGACATCGACCGGCTTGTCATTGGAAGGAGCGGGTGCTTTGCTGCAAGATGCAACGATGAAGCAAGAAAGGACAACTAGAAGCGAGCTACGCATACGAGTATCACCTGAAAAATGTTTGCGATGGCCTGGCATGCAATCAGATTTAAAAAGTTCAACGGCTCGGTAAAGGAATGTTTCCACACCGCCTGCTGGCGGTATCGAAGCACCGATAAGGAACGGGTTGTCGGGACCTGTCGCGATCCTGGAGAACAGCAACAAAACTCGGCAACCGACGCAGTGCGAAGGCGAGGCAACGGTGAACTGCATGACAGTCAGACCGGCCTTGCAGGCAACACGGATATGACGCGCTGACATGGGTTGTCAGGCAGGCCAGTCGATATCCCTGGCGTCCATTGAGCGGGAAGTCCTATAGAGGACTGAGCGGAGTATAGCCCAAACAAATCAGGCTTGCGCGGACCACTGTCGGTAAACTTGGCCGTCTCAGTATTCGACCTGTGGCGGACTCAGTAGTAGTACCGAGTCCGCGCTGGTGGAACGTCATGACGGCCGTGCCATCGCTGTTTTCAGCGTTCCTTGCCGGCCTGCCCGGCAGCGTCCAGGTCCATGACATCGAAGATGTGGACGTGACCGCCCCTGCGCACGAACAGCTCCTGGTACAGCTCGGCGGCACTCAGTTGCCCCCATTCGGCGGCGCGCCGTACCAGGCAGGGTACCGGGCTGTGCGGCTCGGTCTCCTGCAGGAAGCTGGTCACCTGCTCCAGCAGCGCATAGGCCTCGGCGCGGTCGCGGATGACGCGCGGCGCCGGCCCTGCGTTGCCGGCATCGCGGGCTTCGCTGGCATCCTCCGGCGCGGCGGCGGGTGGCGCCGGCGGCGGGGCGGTCGGCCGCGCATGGCGCGGCAGGCCGCGCCGCTGCAGTTCCTCCTCGAGCAGGCCGCGCGCCTGCTCGAGCACGCCCGCGAAGAGGGTGAACGACACAGCGTCCTCGGCCAGCTTCGGGTTGAGCATATCGGACAGGTGTTGCACCATCGCGAGGGCGTCGGCCAGGTCGCGCTCCATGTCGGCGCAGGCGTCGTCCGGCAGCGTGGCGAGCGCATCGGCCAGTTGGGCGCCGGTCGGGCCATCTCCCACCCTGCCCGGATCGGCCTGGCGCTGTTGCTCATGGCGACGCGCACGCACCCAATCGATCAGCGCATAGGGCTGGCCCTGGCGGTCGAAGGCCAGCGGCGCCTCGCGCACGGCAGGCGCCAGCTTGTGGTTGATCCAGCTGAAAAGATTGGCGCGACGCGCATAGGCGCCATCGTCCGAGCGGGGATGCAGGTCTTCCCAGTACCGCTCGCACAGCCGCACCATGAGGTGCAAGGCGCCGGCGACCGCCGCAAAGTCGTGGCGATGGATCTGGGCTTCGAGCAGCCAGACCGCCACCTGCAGGTCCTTGCCATGGTGAGCCAGGGCGTCACAGGATATGCGCATCGCCCTGTCCCAGTTTGGCCCCCCCATTTCGCGCTGCTGCATGGCCATCGGCGAGTCGGGGTTGTCAGGGGCGCGCCACTGGCGGATCGCCTTGGCGACGCCACCGTCGGCGGCAGCCCGCCCGGTACGGCCAGCGATGACATTGCCCTCGATCGGCGCCAGCAGTTGTTCGAATGGCATGCCGCAGGCTTTGGACAAGGCCTGCTCGGCGCGCTGGATGAGGTGTTGGTCGATCATGGACGATCCTGTGTCTGTGCGAAAGATGGGATGGACTGCGTTGTCGTCATCACGTTTCTGAACTGGAGCAGGAAGAGCTGGACAGGCATGCCGCGCCGATCCTCACCCTGGATCAGCAGGGTCTCGCCCGGCTGGAAGGCGTCGCGCCCTTCGCTGTGGATGCGGTCGTTCCGGATCCAGAACAGCGCGGCGTCCAGCGGCAGGCCAAGGCGGCGCGCCTCGTCCTCGCTCACCTGGCGCACGCTCGGCCGCTGGCGCAGGCGCTGGACCGTGGACAGCATGTCGCTGGCGGCGATGCTGGCGCTGGCCAGCCAGCGGCCGGCATCGGCCACGGTCTGGCCCGGCTGCGGCCGCAGCTCGACGATCAGCGCATTGCCGGCATCCTGCGGCAGGCGCCGCGCGAAGCCACCCTTGACGATGCTGAAGCGCGTCCGCTCCGAGATGCTGCGCACCGTGTCGAGGCGCGCATCCAGGTAGCGCAGGGCATCGGCGAAACAGCCGATGCAGTCGCTGTGGAGATAGGGCTGCATCCGGTAGGGCACGGGACGCCCGTCGAGCGCAGACAGGGCGCCGGCCGCCCCGGCCAGGGCGAGGTAGGCCGCGCGCGGATGCGTGGCAGGATCGGTCACGCAAGCCCCGAGCGGCGGCACGGCGGCGGCGAGGGCGATCGCGGCAGCGCGATGACGCGCAGCCATGCCGCTGAGCTCGACTTCCGGCGGCGCCTCGTCGGCGTGGCACAAGTCCTGCAATCTATTCCACAGACGCTCCACCAGCGCATCGAGACGATGATGCAGTCCCATCTCACCATGGAAATCGGCGGCGCCCAGCCGCAGCATGGGCGGGTGATAAACGGCCAGCCTGGGCCGGCCCTGCTCGTCGCGCTCGATCTGCAGCAGCGGACAGCCGCGCGACGCCTCAGGCGGGGCGGCATCCGGCGCGGCCGCCACCAGCTCGACACGCGTACGCCTGGTCACGTGGATACGCTGCGGGAAACCGCGCTCGTCCAATGACAGCGACAGCGGCCCGCTGTCGTCCGCATGCGGATGGGTCACGAGCGTGCCGTCGGGCAGCACGCATTCCAGGCGCGTCACCCGCAGCGTGCCCTCGGCCAGGGCGGCGCGGTCGATCTCGAGCGTATGCACGCCCCAGCCTTCGGGCTGGGTGCGTTCAGGCAATGGGTGCATGACAACCCTCAGGAGGTAAAGGCGCCGATCGGACGATTGCGCGCCAGGCTCCAGCCGGCCGCGCGCTTGAGTGGGGCATCGGTCCCGCCCCGCTGCTGCTCGGTATGGAACCACATGATTTCGGTGAAATTGAGCTTGAATTGCTCGGTCGGCATGTCGTTCGGGTGGGTCTGCAGCTGTATCTCGCTGATGATGGCGCTGCGCAACTCGATCGTCATCAGCTTGCGGAGCTGGTCGTCCGTCTGACGCAGGAGGTGCAGCCGGGTCGGTTGCTTGCCGGTGGTATCGAGCGGCTGAGCGCGCAGGCATAGCTCATACAGTTTCACCGAGGTCATGTCGACGTATTTCACGCAGGTGAATTCGGTGATGACGGGCCGGCCGGAGGTACGCGCCGAGTTGGACACGTCGGTCGTCATCTGCTGTTTCATTCCCTGGTGCATGGAAACAAGTTCGATGCAGGGGCCAATACCATTCAACGCTTCCTGATCGCGCCACTGGGCATCGATCAGGCTGCCGTTGCTGTCGGCACCGAACACCAGCTCGGGGTCGCCCGGTTCCAGAAATATCAGACTCATGGTCTTGCTCCTTTCGATGTGGTGGTGGTGGTGGTGACCTGTTGTCGCGCCTGCCGGCCAGCTCAGACCACCGGCCAGTCGAGCTGCTGCATCCGGTTCTCGGCCGCTTCCGGACGCCCGAACAGATAGCCCTGGAAGTGCGAGCAGCCTTCTTCCATCAGGCGCCGCAGCTGCTCCTCGGTTTCCACACCCTCGGCCGTCGTCTCGATCAGCAGGCTGCTCGAGAGGCCGGTGATGGCGCGGATGATCGCCATCGCTTCCCGGCTCTGTCCGATCTCTTGCACGAACGACTTGTCGATCTTGATCTTGTCGAAGGGGAAGGAGCGCAGATAGCTCAGCGAGGAATAGCCGGTGCCGAAGTCGTCGAGCGAAATGCGCACGCCCAGTTTCTTCAGGGCCTTCAGGGTGCGGATATTGCCGTCGCTATTGTCGAGCAACACCGACTCGGTGATCTCCAGTTCCAGCCGCTCGGCCGCCAGGCCCGAATCGGCCAGCGCCAGCGCCACCATGCTCACCAGTTCGCTGCTCTTGAACTGGATCGGCGACAGGTTGACGGCGATCGTTTCGCCATTGGTCCAGGTCGCCGCTTCCTGGCAAGCGAGGTTGAGCGCGCGGGCGCCGAGTTCGTGGATCAGGCCGGTTTCTTCGGCGATCGGGATGAAGTCCATCGGCGCGATCGGACCGCGTTCCGGATGGTGCCAGCGCATCAACGCCTCATAGCCCGAGATGCGGTTGCCCGCCTTCTCGACGATCGGCTGGTAGTGCATCTGCAGCTCGCCGCGGTGCAGCGCGCGGCGCAGGTCGATCTCGATCTGGCGCCGCACCCGCGCCGCCGCCTCCATCTCGGGCCGGAACACCTCATGGCGGTTGCGGCCGTTGCGCTTGGCTTCATACAAGGCCATGTCTGAGTACTGCAGCAATTGCTCGGCCGTGTTGCCGGCGGGCGTGGACAGCGCGATGCCGACGCTGATGCCGACCGCGAAGCTGTGGCCGTCGATCGAGAATGCCGGCGCCACCGCCTCGATCAGGCGCTGCGCGGCCTGCTGCGCTTCTTCCAGGCGCTTGATGCGGGGCAGGACCACGGCGAATTCGTCGCCGCCCAGGCGCGCCAGCGTGTCCTGGTCGCGCAGGCATTTGCGCAGGCGGCTGGCCAGCGTCAAGAGGATCTTGTCGCCAAAGCCATGGCCATAGGCGTCGTTGATGTTCTTGAAATTGTCCAGGTCGAGGCACAGGATGCCCACGCCGGACCCATCCTCCGCGCTGGACGCGAGCGCATTGTTGAGGCGTTCGTTGAACAGGTTGCGGTTGGGCAGATTGGTCAGGCCGTCGTGCTGCGCCATGTGGTGGATTTGCGCATAGGCGGCCAGCTCGTCGGTCACGTCTTCGGTGATGATCAGCACGTACTCACCCTCGCCATTGGGCTGCTTGCCCGGCACCGTGCGGCTGCGCAGGCTGCGCGGGCCGACCGAGGTCTCCACCAGCACGGCGTCGTCCAGCCCGACCCTGGTGGGCGCCGCATGCGCCGTCTGGCGCTCGACATACTCGGCCACGCTCGGGCTCAGGCAATCGCCGACGGGCAGGCCCTTCAGGTCGACATAGGCCTGGGCGAACAGGCGCTGCGCCTGCTGGTTGGCCAGCAGGATGGTGCGCGATGCGACGTCCAGCACCAGCACGCTGGCCGGGATGTTGGCGATCACCGAATCGAGGAAGTCCGACAGCGACGCCATCTGGCGGCTATAGGCTTCGGCCAGCTCCTTGGCCTCGACCAGCTTGCGCTGCTGCTGGTGGCGTTCGGTGATGTCGCGCGTGATCTTGGCAAAGCCGACCAGGGCGCCGTCGTCGCCGCGGATGGCGTCGATCACGACGTGGGCCCAGAACGCGCTGCCATCCTTGCGCACGCGCCAGCCCTGGTCTTCGAAGCGGCCGGTGCGGGTGGCGATCTCGAGGTTGATGTCGGGCAGGCCGGCGTCGCGGTCCTCGGCGCCGTAGAAGCAGGCATAGTGGCGGCCGACGATCTCGCCGGCGCTATAGCCCTTGGCGCGCTGGGCGCCGGCGTTCCAGCTGGAGACGACGCCGGCGGGCGTGAGCATGTAGATGGCGTAGTCGACCACCCCCTGGACGAGCAGGCGGTACATCAGATCGGGGTTCTCGGTGTTCATGGCGTGACAATGGCAATCCAGACACCGGCAGGCACGGCGCGGCGCCCCTGGTGACGTGGACGCGCGAAAGCAGTCGGTCAGGAACCCGACTATACAGGATTTAGTTCTTCCCAGAACTATGCGTGGTGCACGAGCATTGCAAAACCCCAGGCTTTGCGCACCAAGCGCAACTATGCGTAAGAAGCAATGGGCCGCATCGTACCCGCATGGGGGAATTTACCGTGGCGGTAAGCGGCGTAATAGCCGGCCAGTTCTTCGGTGGAGCCGGCGATGAAGGGACCTTTCGCCACCACCGCGATGTTCTGCGGCTGGCCCGCATACAGCAGCAGGCGCGCGCCATCGTCCCCGGCGCGCAACTGGAGCGCGCTGTCGCCGTCGCCCATCGGGCCCGTCCAGCCGACCGTACCCTTGGCGAGTTTCCTGGACGTCGCGCCGGCTTCCAGATCTCCCTCGAGCGCCACCACGAAGGCGTTATACGAGGCGGCAACATGCGCCGCGAAGACCGCCCCCGGCGCCAGCCGGATGTCGATCAGGGTCACCGGAACCGCATTCAATGTCGGCGCCGCCGCGTCGCCCGACCTGCCGCTGTAGACCGTCGCCACGACGCCAGGCTCGGTGTGCACCGGCATCGCCGCGCGCCGCAGGACCTGCACCCGCGGCGCCATATTGCGCTGGGCCTCGGGCAGGATCAGCCACAGCTGGAACAGGCGCATGCCGCTGGACACCAGCGTGTCTTCGGCATGGACGATGCCGCTGCCGGACGTCATCCATTCGACATCGCCTTCCTCCAGCCGCCCGCCGGTATCTTCCATCGTGCCGTTCAACATGAAGGTGACGGTCTCGAGGCCGGCATGGGGGTGCGCCTCGCCAAACGGCCCTCCCTGCGTGATATTGTCATCGGCCATCAGGAAGAACGGATCGGTGGCGGGCAGGTTGCCGGGCGCCACCACCAGGGCGGCCTTGTGCCGCTCGCCGTCGAAACCGGGGCCCAGTGGGGGAATGCTGGTGACACGATCGATCGTTCGTTCGAACATTGGGCTATCCTCCTTGTAGTTCAGGGTCATTATCCTTGCCTGCCTGAGCGCGATCTAGCCACGAAAGTGGCGATGTCGTGTCGCGCGATGCGCAACGCGGCAGCTATGTAAGCTTGTCCAGCCGCCATGCCGCTGGCGTCGCGCCGGTCATCTTGCGAAAGGTCCGGCCGAAGTGCACCGCATCCGCGAAACCGGTGGCTACAGCGACATCCTCCAGGCAGCCGTTGGTGTTCAACATCAGGTTCTTGGCGCGCTCGACACGCTTTTGCAACTGCCACTGATACGGCGCCAGCCCGGTCGACGCCTTGAAGGCGCGGCAGTAATGCGACTGCGACAAACCGGCCAATTGCGCGAGTGCCGCGAGCTCGACCCGCGCCGGCATCTTGACCTCGAGATAGCCGATCGCATCCTTGAGCTGGATTGCCGAGAGCCCGGGCTGGCTGCCTTTGGCCTCCTTGGGCCGTTCGAACAGCGTTGCCGCAATCGCCGCGGTGAGCGAGTCGCCGTACAGCTGGGCGGTGGGATCGGGGTCGCCGATCGCATTCGTCAGCAAGCCGATCAAGGTCCACAGGCGGTCATCCGAAAAGCGGAACCGGGGAACGTCGATCACGCGCAGCGAGTCGGCTATTCCCAGGCTCTCCTGGAGCAGGTTGGCATCGAAGCTGAACGTCGCACACTTCAGATAGCGCGCATCCGAGGAATGCGCCCATAGCGCCATGTCCGCCGGCGCGATATACAGGGGCCGCACCTTGTAGTCATGTGGATTGGGGGTATCGGGCGCCAGCCTGGCCTCGATGTAATCTCGTCCGACTTCCTCGAGCTGGGCGCCAAGCCAGGTCAATGCCTGATTGCGCTCGACCGGAAACAGGACCCTGCCCGTGCAGGTGTACTCGTGCCGCTCGACGTGGACGCCATTCCAGCAATGGTTGGAGGACGTCAGCCCGGCCACATTCTCGGGAAGGTCATGTGCGTTCGACATATGGGTCACCACCGGTATTGTACGCCGATGCTGACGAAGCTCAGCGCATCGTCGGCGCCGGTCTCGCGCAGGAAGCTGCCTGGCTGTCCGTAGGCGAGAACCGCCGTCGACGACCAGCCCGGGGCCAGCGTCCAGGTGGCGCCGAGCGAGGCGATGGTCGCCACGTAGCGCGCACGGCTATCGCCGGCCGGCCCGATCAGCATGCCATTGGGAGCATACACGCCGTCGCGGGTGCTGTGGCGCCAGAAGAAGTCGAGGCTGGCGTTCAGCTGGACCCGTGGCGCCAGTTGCACCGTCAGCGCCGGATGGATGTTGAAGAAGTTGCGCGGGCCGAGCGTCGCTTCGTCGCCAAAATAATTACCGCGCGGGTAAATGGGATTGAGGGTGCCGAGGCGGTTGTCGTCGGGGTCCTTGTCGCCGCTGGCGACGGCGAGGAGCAGCGCCAGCCGCGGCCGGCCGGCCACGCCATCGAAGGTGTAACCGGTGTCGGTGGCGAGCGACCAGGCGCGGATATCGGCATCGCCGAAGTGCCCGCCCTGCAATGCGGACTCCCAATTCCAGTCCCAGGCTTCGCGGCCGCCGAACAGGCGGGCGCCGACCGTCCAGCGGCGTTCGTGCGCCTGGCCCTGGACGTAACGGGCAGCGGTGTCTTCATAATGCAGGGCGTAGAGGTCCCAGGAAGTGAGGCCGCCGGTGCGGGTCGCGTACACGCCGCGCAGCTTCTGCGTCGGCGAGCGCGTGTCATCGAAACCGCCCGGAAGGTTCTGGCGCGGCGCCGCGGCGAAGGCATCCACACGCCAGGCGCCGCCCGCCGCATAGGCGCGGACGGCTTCGAAGCTGCGCCGCACATTGGGCCCCTCGCGCGCATCGATGACGCGCCCCGTGCCGAACTGCAGCTCCTGGATGCCGGCCCGGATGCCGACGCGGCCTGCGCCTTCCCCGCTTGACTGCCATTCGACGAACAGGTTGGTCGGGTCGAGCCGGTTCTCGTCCACCGGGGACGGGCCTGCGGCGCGGCCGTTGGTGGTCGAGCTAGCCAGCTGGGCGAAGCCGCGCCAGTGTTCTCCCAGGCGCAGGTCGGCGAAGACGGAACTGCGATGCATCAGCACACCCCAGCGGTCCTGGGCTTGCAGCCCGTAGCGCGGATTGCCGGTGTGCTCGTAGCGCAGGCGCAGGTCGCCGCCCATCGTCAAACGCACGTGATCGGCGAGCGGACGGTCCTTCCAGCATGCGGCGCGGCTGCCGTCCTCGGCGCATCCCTGGCGCTGGGCCCTGACATCGTCGTCGAAGCGCAATGGCCGGAACTGCGCCAGCGCGGCGTCGGCCGCCAGCAGCAAGGGGAGGCCGAGCCACGCCGCGCGCAGGTTCACCTCACCGAGCCTGGTAATAGCCGCCGAAGTGCTTGATCGGCGACCACGCGGGCAGGATCTCGGGCAATGCCGGCGACAGCGCCTGATAATCCTGGGCGCCGTACACCACACGGCCATCCATGATGGTCAGGACCGAGGAGACCGACTTGATCTGGGATTCCGGCACCGTGAAATAGTCCTTGTCCAGCAGCGCGAAGTCGGCGAGATAGCCGGGCGCAATCATGCCCATTTCGGATTCGGTGCTGGTGAACCACGCCGCCTTGCGGGTGAACAGTCCCAGCGCTTCGGCGCGCGTCAGGCGATTGTCCTTGGCAAGGATTTCAGCGCCGGAGATGGACTTGCCCGACACCATCCAGCTGATGCCGATCCACGGATTGAACGAGGCTGCACGGAAGGCGTCGGTGGTCATGGCCAGCGGCACGCCGCTGTCGACGAGGTGGCGCAGGCGCGGCGTCTGCAAGGCCTTGTCGCGGCCATGGGTCTTGACGAAGCTGTCGCCATGCATGGCCATCTTGGTGTCCAGCGCGATGCCGCCGCCCAGCGCCTTCACCCTGGCGATGTTCGCCGGGCTGATCGTCTCGGCGTGCTCCAGACTCCAGCGCAGGCCGTCGAGCGGCGTCTTTTTGTTGAGCTCTTCGAGCGCATCGAGGAAGGGCGTGATGTTCTCGTCGTAGGTGATGTGCTCGCGGAAGGGAATACGGCGCTGGACCAGCTTGGAAATATCACGCTCCACCAGCTGGCGCATCTTGGCCGGCTCGATGACGAGCGTCGGACGGTCGAAGTTCTCGTGATCGTGCACCTCGACCGACAGCAGCTCGCCGGCGCCCTGGTAGGAGAAACCGTGGTCCAGGTGCGGGTGCAGGTTATGCCCGGGACCGATCGGCGCCGTCTTCGTGATCGCCGTGATCTGCGCGTCCACCACATTGAAGTCGGCGCCTTCGCCGAACTGGATGTCCATGAAGGGCATGCGGATGTTGAGGCGGTTGTCGCGGGCCAGAGCGTCCACGGTGGGCACGGCCTTGGGATAGCCGCGGAAACCCGTCCCGGCATCGACGATCGAGGTGATCCCGACGCGGTTGAGGGTATTGACGATCTGGACCAGCGAGCTGACTTCTTCCTCGCGGGAAAGCTGCGGGACCATGGTTTCCATGGCGATGAAGGTAAACGTGTAGCCCTCGACCACGCCGGTGTAGCGGCCTTGCGTATCCCGCTCCAGCACGGTGCCTGGCAGATTGGGGAACTTGTCGGTGCCCACGCCGAAAGCATCCATCGCCTGCTGGTTCATGAAGGCGCGGTTGTAGGCATACTGCACGATCAGCGGGCGATTGGGGACGGCCTTGCTCAGTTCGTCCATGGTAGGGTAGCGGTTCTCCTTGAACTGGTAGGGCGACCAGCCGCCAACCACCTTCACCCACTGACCTTCCGGCGTGCGCTTGGCTTGCTCGCCGAGCATTGCCAGGGCCTCGCGCAAGGTCGGCACGCCGTCCCAGCGCAAGGTGTAGTTGTATCCGAGTTCATTAAGGACGTGGGTATGGGCGTCGATGATGCCCGGGATGAGGCGGCGGCCGCGCGAATCGATGATCTTCGTGTTGGCGTTCTTCAGGCCCAGCACTTCGGCATCGGTGCCGACCGAATAGATGCGGCCATTCTTGACGGCCACGGCGGAAGCTTCGGGTTGGGCCGGATTGCCGGTGTGAATCTTGGCGTTGTGGACGATCAGGTCGGCGCCTGACGTTTCTTGTTTGACTTGGGCGTAAGCATTAGCCAGGCCGGCCGCCAGCATGCATCCGATCAGGATTATTCGTGTCACTGTCATTCCCCAGTTGTGGATTTATAAGAACACCACGCTGCGCGGGTCCGGTCGGCAAACCGGACTGGGCAGCGGTTGATGGGGAAGAGGTTACCTATACGGTCCAGCACAGTCACTGACCGTTCCTGCTGGAGATAGCACGATTCTGCTCTTGCGTGCGGGAGCTCAGGCGACGCGCCTGAGCACGCGTGCGAATTCCGTCCTCTCGACGTTGTCCACGCCGTTCTCGTGGAAACGCACGATGTGCGGGCCGTGCTCATGATGCCGGTCGCGCGCCTCGGTGGATGCCCACTCTTCCACGAACACGAAGTGCCCTGGCGTGTCCTTGTCTTCGAACAGGTCGTAACGCAGGTTGTCGTCCTCCTTGCGCGAAGGTTCGACCAGGCTGGCCAGGTCGCGGCGCAGCGCGTCTTCCTTGCCGTATTTCGCCGTGATTCCGACGACGATGAATAATTCGCTCATTCGCTTCACTCCTTGATGTTCGATCACGGGGCGGCCTCGCGTACGGCCGCCATCGGACTGGCGGCTTACTTTTTGGCCGCGTCGTGCATCGCCTTTTCGGCGTTGAAGCCGTCGTGGTTCTCGAACACGCCCATGAAGCCCGGCACCGTCGCAGCGCGCGACCAGTCGCGCTGGAGCTCGCAGTACATCTGGACCCGGCTGATGAGCTTCACGCCGGCCTGCTCCATGCGGCGCAAGGCCGCCTCGTGCGCACCGAGCGAGGTGCCGCCCACCGCATCGACTGGCACGTAGACTTCGTAGCCTTCCTGAATCGCGTCGAGCGCCGGGAAGGTCAGGCAGGCCTCGGTCCAGAGCGCGGTCATGATCAGCTTCTTGCGGCCGAGCGCCTTGACCGCCTCCTTGAACTCGATATCTTCCCAGCTGTTGATGGAGGTACGGTCGTAGGTCGGCAGGTGGCCAAGCACCTCCTGCAGCTCGGCGATCGGCGGCTTGTTGCGGCCGGTTGCGACATTGACGGTCGAGTGGATGATGGGCAGCTCGTAGTTCAACGCCGCCTTGGCAGTGCTCACGATATTGAACACCAACTCGTCGCGCGGCATCGAGCGGATCGACGAGACCTGGACCGGCTGGTAGTCGATGATGATCAGCGCCGCATTCTGGGGCGTCAGGAGGTGATCGGTATGTGGATTGCGGATTTTTTCGGTGGTCATGGTCTTGGCGCTCCTTGTAGTAACGGGGTGGATCTGCGGGACAGGCCGCACGAACACGGCATTGCGTGATTGGCCATTGTGCGGTTCATCACCACGTTGCGGTAGCGCTATCCGAGGCGAAGGTGCGTAGCCCGACATGCAACCCGATCGCGAACGTTCGGATCTTCGCAACACAGTTTGGCCAGTCCCGTGGCTAGGTGCGCATGTTGCAGAACGCTAGGATGCTCCGTGGCCGTATGAATCGATGATGCATGGGCCCGCAGTCCGACAAACGCGATATGGGAGCTGAAGAATGATTGATTTAAAAGGGAAGCGTGCACTGGTAACCGGAGCCTCGCGCGGAATCGGCGCGGCAATCGCATTGGCGCTGGCCGAAAATGGCGCCGACGTCGCGTTCACCTACCGCCACGCAGCCGACAAGGCGAACGCGATGAGCGCCGCCATCGAAGGCCTGGGCCGCCGCGCCTTCGCCATCCAGGCTGACAGTGCCGATCCTGAAGCGATTGCGCGCTCCGTCGACCTGGCCGTTGGCGCACTCGGTGGACTGGATATCCTCGTCAACAGCGCAGGCGTTGGCCTCAATGGAATGATCGCGGACCTCGACATCGATGCCTACCAGGCGATGATGGATGTGAACGTACGCGGTCCGCTCGTATATGCCAAGGCCGTCATCCCGCATCTGGGCGCGGGCGGCCGCATCGTCTCCATCGGTTCGGGGCTGGCGGAACGGGTGCCGTTTCCGGGCGTGACCGCGTATGCGATGTCCAAGTCGGCCTTGGTCTCGTTCACCCGCGGACTCGCGCGTGAACTCGGTCCGCAGGGAATCACCGTCAATCTCGTGCAGCCCGGCTCTACCGACACCGATGCGAATCCCGCCGACGGCCCGGCCGCCGATTTCCAACGCGGCATGACAGCCCTGGGACGTTTTGGCGAGCCGAAGGAAGTCGCGAACGCGGTAGTGTTCCTGGCCAGTCCGGCAGCCAGCGTGATCACCGGAGCGATCCTCACCGCCGATGGGGGCGCGATCGCCTGAACGGAAAGCGCGTTTGATCATCTAGAAGACTTTCGCGCTCGGCAGCAGGAAAAATTAACCAAATGGTTAAACCGATTTGGGGCAGTGCGATGCTGCGGCGCAGCATATTTTTACGTTGCGAGGATATCTTCACCGCAAAAAATGGCATGCTGCATCACACAAAAGCAATGTTGGCACGACGTTTGCAATAGAGACCTGGGCGATACCCAACTTTAATCTGCAACGAAAGAACCAACATGAACACATTACTCGTGACTGCCAGCACAGGCCCTGCGCGGAGCGCATTCCCAGCGAACGTGGCGTCGATCGGCGCCGGCCTGATTGCCATCGGTGTCCTGCTCGTCCCACCTGCCGCGTTCGCCCAGGAACAGCGAGTGGCGCTCGATGTCGTCAAGGAGTTTCTTGAAAATACCGCACCTGACAAGGTCGGCGCCGCAGCCAGGCGCCTGGTCGCCCCCGACGCAACCTATGTCTCGCTGAACTTCGACAACCCGGAGCTGAAGAAGATCGAGCCCTGGGCGGGAACGTCGAAAGGTCCGGAAGGATTCAGCGACACCTTCAGCCGCGTGGCCAAATACTGGAAAATCGAGGACTTCAAGGTCACCGACATGTTTGGTAGCGGCGAGAGCGTCGCCGTGTTCGGGACGTTCACCTACCGTTCGGTGGCGGTCGGCACGACGTTCCGTTCACCATTCTCGATCCTCGCGAAAGTCAGGAACGGTCAAATCCAGTATTTCCAGTTCATGGAAGACACTTATGCGTCCGCAGCGTCGTTCCGGCAAAGCGGCAGCTGGATCGTCAAGACCGATCCGGACGCGCCGGCATTTGAAGTTGGCAAGGGCAAGTGAGCAGCATGCTGATCCTCAATGGTGGGCAAGGCGGCGTGGACGAGACGGGAGCATGAAAGTGGACATCGACGTACTGCAGACCTTCGTCGAAGTTGCCGGCGCAGGCGGTATATCGCCGGCGGCATCGCGGCTCAGCCTGTCAAAATCGGTCGTGAGCCGCCGCCTCGCCCGTCTTGAAGACGAGCTGGGGCTGCAACTGCTGTCGCGTACGACCCGTGGCGCGGCGCTGACGGAAGCAGGCGCGACCTTCATGCACTATGCGTCCCGGGCCTGTGCCGAGATCGATCTGGCCCGGGAAGCGATTCATCCGGCGGGCGAGCTGTGCGGACGCTTGCGTATTGCCGCGCCGCTGTCCCTGGGCTCGACACATTTCGCGCCGGTAATCGCCGACATGGCGCGGCGCCATCCACTGCTCAACATCCACACCTGCTACAGCGACCAGGTCGTCGATCTCATCGGGGAGGGCTACGATTGCGCGATCCGGCTCGGCTACCTGCAAGACTCGAACCTGGTCGCGCGACGCATCGGCCCGATCTACAGGACGCTGGTGGCCAGCCCGGCCTACGTCGAGAAGGCTGGCTCCCCCGAGACACTGGAAGAACTCCACCACCACCAGGCCCTCATGCAGGGAACGGAAGCCTGGCATCTCAGAGATGGAGACACCGACGTCACGGTGCGCCCGCAAGGACGCTTCAAAGCCGACAATTGCTTCGCCCTGCTTGCTGCCACGCTGGCCGGACTGGGCATCGCCTGCCTTCCCACAGGGCTCGTGCGCGACCATCTGGATGCGGGGGCGCTGGTACCGGTCCTGCGTCGGCATCCCTTGCCGCCAGCCGGCGCCTATGTCGTGCGCCCGCCTGGCCAGCGCACGACCCAGAAGGTTCGCATCCTGACCGACCTCCTCACCGAATATTTCGACAAGGCGCCACCCGTTTGAAACGCTTGCCGGTCCGGTGAACTCACATTTGTACGGGATCTTCGGCGCTGTCGATTCTGGAACGCTTTAGCCGGTAACTGAGCTGCGGCCTGGTGATGCCCAGCATCCGCGCGGCGCCGGACAGGTTGCCCTTGCAGCGTACGACCGCTTCGCGCAACACCATATCCTCTATGTCTTCAAGCGACATTTGACTCTGGAGAATCTGGTCACACAGATTGCTTTTACGTTCTTGCTCAGGGTTTTCAAGTGCCCCGGCTTTGTCGACTGCAACCCGCCCCATGTCCGGAAGCACGAAGTTTGGAAACAGGTCGCGGCTCTCGATCCAATCGCCCTGCGCCGCCAGGATGACCCCGCGTTCGATCATGTTCCCAAGTTCTCGCACATTGCCAGGCCAGCTGTATGCGACCAGTGCCTGCATTGCCTGGTCGGTCACGCCTGCAACGCGCTTTTCGTGCAGCGCGCAGAACTTGTCGACCATCATAGAAACCATCGACGGAATATCGCTGCGGCGGTCTCGCAATGGGGGGATGAGGATGGGGTAGACGCTCAAGCGATAGTACAAATCAGCGCGGAAGCGTCCAGCCTTGACAGCCTCCGGCAGGTCGACGTTGGTGGCCGCGACGATACGCACATCCACCTTGCGCGGGCGTTCGTCGCCGAGCCGCTCGATTTCACCTTCCTGCAGCGCGCGCAGCAATTTCGCCTGCGAGGCAAGTGGCAGCTCGCCGAGTTCGTCGAGGAAGAGCGTCCCTCCGTCGGCACGTTCGAACTTGCCCGCGCGTGAGCTGGTGGCGCCCGTAAAAGCGCCCCTCTCGACGCCGAACAGCTCCGCCTCGATCAGGTCGTGCGGAAGCGCGGCGCAATTGATCGTCACGAAAGCCTTGTCTGCACGCCGGCTCCGGTGATGGATGGCGCGCGCGAAGCGTTCCTTGCCGACACCGGTTTCACCTGACAACAGTACCGTTACATTGGTCTCGGCAGCTTTCTCGACAAGGCGATAGGCCTGCCTGAAGCTTGGCGATTCGCCGACCATGTCCTCGAGGCTGCGATATGTCTTCAAGCTACTGCGCAGCATGTCGACCTGGGATGAAAGCTCGAGCAGCTGAGACACGATGGACTCAGGCTCGAAGTAAGGCGTGAAGTCTTGCGCGTCAGGCCATTCCTCCACAGGCTTGCCCACGATCCTGCATTCGTCGTCCGAACAGCCTATGCACTTGGTTTCCTTGAACAGGATAAAGCGTCCCATGAAGGCAGACGTATAGCCGGAGGCGTAACCGATCAGGCTCCAGCATACGGCGTCCTGTTGCGGACCGAAGGAATTGACGTGGGCATCTGCCTCCCACGAGTTACGCCAGATGAACTCTCCATGGAATTCGCCTTTGTCGACGTCCATATGGCCGAGCACGGGAATGACCTGTACGCCGCCCTCGAGCATGTGCATCTGCGGCCCCGTTGCAAACGCTTCTTCGATCGTCAGGTTGCCACGAATCTTGCGCGCCAGTTCAGCATCGCGCGTGCCCGACGCAAATCCCATGCGGGTGAACATGCGCCGTGTGAATTCCTTGCCGACCGAATTCATCATTTCTTCGCGCAAGCCGCCCAAGGAAGCCGCATGGAGCAACAGCATACGGCTTTCAGACAGCCAGATCGAGCCGTCGTCTGGTGAAAAGCGGATGAGCCGTCGCAGATCCAGGTCTTCGGGAAATTCGATCATTTCACTGCTGCTCCCCATTCGATGGATTGAAATGAGAGAAGGTTACCTATACGGTCCGGCACGGTCATTGATCATTCGTGCTGTTTTCAGCACGATCCGATCATGGCGTCGCGGTCGCGATATGCGACAGCACCGTATCGGCGATATCCAGCATCGCGCGCAGGCGGTCCATATGCCGCAAGTCGTGGTGGTAGCCCACCCAGATATCCCGGCTCGGGGGGTGATCCGGCAGGTCGATGCGCTGCAATCCAGATAGGGCATCGCCAAGCGGCCTTGGCAGCACTGCAATGCCCATGCCGCGCAGGCACATCTGCGCCTGGACGGCACGGCTCGTGCTCGTGAAGACCCTCCGCGACGAAGGAAACCTGTCGAGCAGCCAGGCGACATCGGGAAAATGGGACTGCGCCGTATTCATCAGAATCAGCCCCACCGAAGCCGGATCGGCCTGCAGTGCAGATGCGGTATCTGCCGAGCCATACAGGCCATATGGAATGCTCATCAGGCGGCGCTGGACGATGTCCGGTTCGCTGAAAGGGACGAGACGAAACGCCACATCGGCCTCGCGCCGCGACAGATCGAGCAAGCGGTAGCTGGCGATGACTTCCGGCACGACGGCCGGATGGCGGCGCGTCAATTCGGCCAGGACTGGCGTCAGGACATAGCCTGCAAACCACTCTGCTGAAGATATCCGCAAAATGCCTTCGAGTCGTTCGTGATTGCCCGCCAAACGTCTTTCCATGGCCATCGCGGAATTTTCCATGGATTCCGCCAGCGCCAGCACGCCATCCCCGGCGTCAGTGAGGACCAGTCCATCCCTGGTGCGGCGAAACAGCGCCTGCTCCGCCTCGTCCTCCAACGCCTTGATCCGGCGACCGACGGTCGGATGGCTCACACCCAGCGTCCTGGCGGCTGCGCCGAACGATCCGCTGCGCACGACTGCCAGGAAGATGCGGACGTCATTCCACTCCATGTCGTCGATACCCGTTCAAAAATGTACTTGGAATATACATGGATGGCAGTTCTCAAACAATATTGTAGAGGTCACCATGGCGCTTCAACCGTGCCTGCCCATTCCGGGCTGGCCTCATCCGGGATCGCAAGACATGAACAAGTTATCAGGCAAGGTCGCCATCGTGACGGGCGCGTCGAAAGGGATCGGCGCGGGCATCGCCCGCCGGCTCGCGGCCGATGGCGCGAAGGTCGTGGTCAATTACGCCTCGAGCAGGAGTGGTGCGGACAAGGTGGTCGCCGACATCGAAGCTGCTGGCGGGATTGCTGTGGCGGTGGGCGCGGACGTTACCAAAAAGACGGAGGTCGAGGCTCTGGTCAATGCGGCGATCGAGCATTTCGGGCGCCTGGACATCGTGGTGAACAACTCCGGCGTCTACCAGTTCGCCGGGATCGAAGAGACTACCGAAGAACTTTATCGCAAGCAGTTCGACATCAACGTGCTCGGCCCGCTGCTGGTCAGCACCGCCGCCGCGCCGCATCTTGGAGAGGGCGGCAGCATCATCAACATCAGTTCCAACGTCACGAGCGTTCTCCCGGCCGAGAGCGCCATCTACAGTGGCACGAAGGGCGCGATCGACACCATCACCGGTGTGCTCGCGCGCGAACTCGGCCCGCGCGGCATCCGGGTCAATGCCGTCAATCCCGGCCTGGTCGACACCGAAGGCACCCACACCGCAGGGGCGATCGGATCCGACTTCCAGGCCTGGAACGAGGAACGGACACCGCTCGGCCGCGTCGGCCAGGTGCAGGACATCGCGCCGATCGTTGCCTTTCTCGCGTCGAGCGATGACGGTTGGGTGACGGGCGAGATCATCCATCGGGTGCCGCCACCTGTTCTCACTAACCTCCGCCACTCTCCGATTTAGCTGATAGCCCATCAACCCTTCAGCTTCTCAAGTTGATCCACACTGGGTGTATGAAAATCAGTCCGCGTGCCAAATGACGTCAAGATACCGGCATCCATCGCGAAGGCCGTGGTGTGATACAGGCGCCCTCCGAATCCACCGCTAGAGACGCTGATATCTTGGCCTGCATACACGTTCTTCTCGCCGGCCAGCACCCATACGGGTTCGAGACCAGCGCTAGCAAGCTTGTTAAGGAAGTAGTCGCTGGACACGACGCCGGCTCCTGAACCGCGCGAACGCAGTGAGGGGTCTTGCCAACGAAGGGTGCCGCCGGCGTCGACGTACTCAGGAGCCTTGCCGCTGCGCAGGTGTAGGTCCAGAACATTCATGACGCCTGATGAGGGCAGGTAGAGCGAGAACCCATCGTCGATCGAGTTGTCCTTGCTATTGCCTTCAGCGTTCAGTGATTCCACGATGCCGGCGTACGGTGTTTTGATGCCGGCCCTGATGTTCTGTTCCAGTCTGATTTTCTGGGTGTCGCGCCACCCATGCTCGCCCAGGAAAGAGGCCAGGGAACCTCTTTCCCACAGACGAGACACGTCGCCGCGGTGCCTGCCGAGCAGCTCGTTGGCCAGCTGGGGGCCGTTGCCTAATGCCGTGACCAGGCAACTGATGCGCGACCAGGCCTCAGCGTGCGTGCGCCGGCCCTGACCCGGCACGGTCCAGCGACGAAAACCATAGACCGTCAGCCACCGTTCGCCATCGGGGTTGATCACCTCGATTTGACCGACTTCGTTGCACAGGTCGCTCTCGACGTGCACCCACGCCAGGAGCAGGTCGGTATCGCCCGACGGCAGTCGGGGTGCAGATGGAGTCCACCATGTGACCGGTGCAGATTCCCAACCTGTTTCGAGGGTGCTTCGAATGAGCAACGACGGGTCCAAGTCGCTCTTCATGTCACGGCCTCGAGGACCTGGCTCGAATGCCCTGAGCTTGCCTTCGTCCTCCCAAGAGCACATCGCAAGATTGTCAGTCATCCGGGCTGCTGCCTCTGCGAGCGCGATGTACTGGTACTTCTTTCCGACGCGCTCCACTCGATGCTTGCCCATACGGTCGTGGCTGATATTTCCGCCCCTCTCGAACTGCTCGAAGAGCTCCTCGGTCCACCCGAGCTGATGTGCTCGCTCGCAAATCCATCGCCGGACTGGACCATGATCAGGCTCTGACGGGCGCCTGTTATCGTCGTCCATACGCGTTGATTCAAGGAGGAAGTGCTCGGCGAATTCGGCGTATTCGATGTGCAACGCCTCCGACAGCGTCTCCTTGAAGGCCTCATTGGCTCTCCTGACCTCAGCCAATAAGTACACGGACTCCTGCCTGCTCTCTGTGCTGAAGGAGAGGTGCATGGACCGCAGCCGGTAGTCGACCGTCAGCCGTCGCAGTGCAAGGTAGGTATCCTGCTGCTCGGTGGTCGCATTGTCCATGAGCGCGCCCTGCCAGTCTTCGAAGAGTTCCTTGGTCGTGCTGCCAGCATGAGTGCGCGGCACGTCCATGATGTCGTGCAGCCAGTGGTTCAAGGTGTAGTGGCCGAAGTCACCGTGTTGATCCGTGGAAGAGCAAATCGAATCGCCGTAACCACGGCCTCGGTATTTCTTGAGGTCCTCTTCCGTCACAGTTTCCAGCGGCCACGCTGACTTGAACTTTGCCCCGCATGCATCGAGGTTGATCTGCGCGGACAGCTCTCCTGCAGCCTGGGCGTAGAGCAGAACGCCAAAGGCATAGTCGCGAGCCATAAGGTTAAGCGGCGGCTGCGTACCTTCAGCAAAGTAGTTTTTCCAGACAGATGCGGCGAGCACACTGCAACGTGCTCGGTCCATGCCTTGCATTGCCGCACCGTAGCAGGCTGCGAGAAGGCGTTCTGTGATGTATGGGTCGTCGACGGCGGCAAATTGGTCGACGAGCGCAGCAGCGTGGCTGAGATTGAAGGACAGGAGGTTCACGAGGGCTTTGGTGGCACGGTCGCGCACGGCCCGGTTACTGGTGGACAAGAACCAGGTCAGCGTGATAGTCGCTAGCCAGAGACGTTGTTCGTCGACTTCGTTGGCATCGGCCTCCCAAGCCCAGTCGATGAGCGAGGCAACGGCGCCGCCCTCGTCCAAGTCATCCACGGCCAGGAACACCGACCAAGCAGCGTCTCTCTGCGGCATAGGACCTGACCACAGGTTTTTGTGTAGCCAGTTGGCATTGAACAGGTTCTCCGGCTCGGTGCTTACGAGCAACATCAAGCCGTAGGCCGAGCGGCCAGTGGCCTCGCAGAGCTTGTCTACCCATCCAACCGTCCGGCTTGTGAACGCCGTCGGCCGCCGCCATGCCAGCGAACTCTCAAAGGAGTCGCAGAGAGACGGGTCGTCGATGGCCTCCTCGGACAAGACATCGAAGATTTCGAGGTTGAACTCCTCCGGTAGTTGCACTGCCAAGGCTTCGATGACCCCAGCAAATCGCCAACTTTCGTCCGGCTCGAAATACGCAGCCAGCGGCGCGCACCGGAACGAGCCAACTACGTCTGTGCGGTTAATTTGGCTGATTAGCCGTTTGGCACGTAGGTGGTCCGACAGTTGTTCGAACGTGAATCGGATGATTTCTTTTTGGGTGCCGCCTGACTGCCACTCGACGTCCTGCGTGATCACGCCTTCAGACATGAAGGCTGAAAAGAGGCTGCGCTCCGTATAGCCGCCTGAGCTGTGAACGCCTTCCAGCAGCTTGATGGTGTCTTCCATGGACAGGCTTCCGCCGTCGCTCTGGATGGCGCACGCTTCCAGAAACTGCTCCAACGCCTTGCGAGGAATTGACAGCTCGGGAATGAGTTTCAGCTCCCTCTGGACTTTGTCCGCCACTGCGGTCAGGTAGAAGTCGAAGAGGGCGGTGACGCCGTCCATACCCTTAGGTAGTTGCTTCAGGCCCCCCGCGTCGAGATACTCGCAGCAGGTTCTAAGGAACAGTGGGTTCTCGAACTCCCTGGCCAAGTTCGGAGAGCTGGGCCGCGCGATGCCACGTCGGTCGAGATAGGCCTTTGCTGCGGCGCCGGCGTGGCCTGCGAAACCGGGGTGCACGACGCGCGCGAGCTCCTTAAGCGGGAGGAAGCGGAAGTAGGTGCTGCGAATGGTCAACACCAGTGCCAGCCGAGGGAACTTCTGTACCAGCCTGATGAACCCGGGCAAGCGCGTCTCCCAAAGCGCGATGCCATGCCGCTCGTTGAGGGCATCTATCGCCAGTACTGCCCGGCAGTCAGCGGCCTCAGCCGCAGCATCGAGAGCGCCGAGGAAGTTGTCGTTGGTGACTTGAGCCAAGTCAAGCTGACCACGGATTTGCTCCCAAGGGTCCCCATCGGTGAGGCTTCCGCTGAGGACCAGGATAAAGGGACGAGCTGCATCAAGCTGCTTGTGTCCGAAGTCAGCGACGAGGTGGGATTTGCCGATGCCGCCTGGACCCGAGATGACCAGTTCCCGCTTGTTCATGAGTTGCCAGCGCTCGCTCGCAATCTCATCGCGAACACGGTCGACTGCCGAGTAGAGGTCGAAGAGGTCCTTGCGAGGGAGATAGCGACTCTTCTCGGAAACCTTGTCCTGGACCTCGGTCAGTGCCTCGGAGATGCTGTCGATGGCTGCGACCGCCAAGGTTGCCCATCTCTCCAGCGGCACAGATGCTTCCAACTCTGCGGGAGGTGCACAAAGGCTTTGCAGAAACGATTCGCAGGAGTGTCTCACTTGGTCGGCAACCGACAACAGCTCTTCGCGCAATAAGCTACCAACCGCTCCGTCCATCTTGTAAGTAATCTCGGCAGCCCAGATCGCAGGCATCGCGAGTAGTTCTGGGGCGCGAGCCACCGCTTGCAAGGCCTGATGAATGGGCAGCTCCACGTGACTCTCGGGGCTGTAGCGTTCACCCAGATTGTGGCGCTGTACGTCGAGCTTGTCGCGGAACCAAGCCGAGCTGAACTTGACCGAATCGAACCAGTAACGTGCCCGTCCAGAGTACATTGGGTCGTCGCGCCCAAGGCGCTCGCCAACGCTGGACGCGCTCCAGAGTTCGATTTCGATGGTGCGCCCGCTGGCTGCTGCGTCGTCGACGCTCTTCTTGCGCCACCTCTCGTAGCGCTGAACTTCGCTGGCCTTCTTGCCCGACCGGTTGTCACGCAGGTCGACGGGCAGACACACGACGAATTTCGTCAGCTGAGGATGGGCGCTTAGGGCTCGCTTCAACGAATCGGCCAGGTCACCGACTTGTCCGTCCTCGAAGCCGCTGATGAAGTACTTTGCTTGCCAGCCAACTTCGTGACCGTCCGTATAGGCTCTGTAGCACTCGAGCCCTTGGTCAGCCCCTGGGCCCTTGCGGATAAACCGAGAACCCGCCGCCGGGTCTTCTAGCGCTGCTAGCTGACAGCAGAGTTCTTCGAAGCCGCCGGTCTGAGTTCCTCGATGTTCCCGAATACGTCTAAAGTCCAAGTTCAATGCTAACACTGCCTCCATTTATTTCTAGCCGCTATCCAAACTAAGCTATGCCCCACCGTTCCAGCGATTGCTTACGCTGCAAAGCAGCGACTAGAGTTAACCTACATAATGTCCGCCATTCAGAGGATAACATCTTACTCATCTGGAAAATTCGCGAAATCTCACTGGTCTGAGTGGCGGCGTTACACGAGAGCGAATGACTGCGAACATTGGGAATAGGTGGTGGCAGCTTACAAAAATAGGTGGCGGCAGCGGTGAGAACACTAGCTGAGCTGGCGCAAGGGAAATGTTCACCTTGGTACCCCGCCCTTATAATACGATGTATTTTGGCACGCTGGAATTTCCCGGGAGATAATTTTGATGGATCGTGAGTGGTTGAACAAGTGGCTAACTGATGCAAGCCCCGAGGAAGTAAGTTTTATTCAATCCGTTGAAGCAGGTACTAGTCGGCTCGACGGAGTGATGTCGTCCCAAACTTTCTCTTTGCGCGTTCAATTCGATTGCGACGGCGTGGACATGGACATGCTTTGGGCGTATACACCTATGTCTTGGCAGTGCCCGGCCTGTCTACGGTCAAAGTCTCAAATTGCGAGGCCCAACAAAAATGGCGATCTAATGTGCCGCCTGGTGGAGCATCATGACCACATGAAGGATTACTTGATAAGGGAGTTCGAGAAAATCTCAGCGGGCCTTGATCGAGTGCTTGCAAACGAAGCGGCCGAGAAATTTGCGAAGCGTAGCGCCCCCATGGTTTCAGCTTACGATAACACTGTGATCTGTAACGACTGCAACAACGCCGATGCCGTCGCAAAGAAACTGGCTGGAACTCATCCTTCATTTTCGTTCTCCCCAGCCGAGATTCTAGCCTTTGTCATCGCCTCACCGAATGCGGAGCACAAGGTCAGCTCAGATGCCGCAACAAGAATTTGGAACGAGAATCGAGAGACTTTCAATCTTCGGATGAAGATAGTCTCGCGCATTGCCGAGATCGCAGCGAAAGATGAGCATTGGTACCAAACCACACCACATCAATTCCATCCTGATTACCTCAGGCAAACAGCCGAAAGTTATGCTGCAATCACAGAAGCAAGACGTGCATTGCGTGTGCTATGCGGGCCGCCGAGGAAGCAAAATAATAAAGCGCCTAAGGAATGGAGAGCGAAGGGAGTCAACTATCGAGTGCAGATACCTACAGCAGGGCAGATAGAACACGTAGCCAAAGTCACCAGCTACAAAAGGTGGCAGATGGTTCCGGACAACTGGCACTGCCCAAGTTGCCGTCGATCGAAAGCGCAAATTGTCCGTCCCACGAAGCAATCAGCATGGGCGCTGCCTATCACATCGAAGGTCTATCGAGACAGGTCTGCAAGGTACGGCTACAGCAGTGTATTTGTCTGCGACGATTGCGGCAGTGCCGCCGTCGACATCGTCAAGGAAGCCGCAGCTGTTGCCGGCGTCGAAGCGGGCGCCTATGCACGTCAAATCGACGTAGACGAGATAGCGCAGATTGTTCTCCCCCGTCCTCACGCGGTTCATCGAATTGCGAACGACAAAGCGGATGCTTTGGTTGAAATCATTGCGTCTCGATTGCGAGTTTCACTTTCATCGGATATCTAAGTCAATACCATGTGAAGCAGCCGATTCATTGTTCCGGCTAATGGCCGGCCCTTGAGATCAGCAAATTATTCCTGAGCCATAATTTCATATAATTCCCATTAGGAAATCTTTTCACCCCTTCTTACCGAGCGTTTTTAGCCTATTGATCCTGATTCCTTGCAACTAAGATGGAGTACGGAGCAATTTCTAAAATCTCCTAGATCCACGCAGATATGCGACATTCTAACGGCAGTGAACAAGTCAACGCCTCTACTTCTCAGGGGATCTCGTTAGCGTCGTCAAGCAACATCGCCCATGGTGACTATTCTGAAATCCGAAAAAAGCAACTTCTCCGGGAATTGAGTGCAACCGCGCCTCAAATTACACAGCAAGATTGCTCATCCGGAGTCGTGACAGTTAGATGACTGAATGCGCCGAGGCGGAAAAACTACTACAAGAGCGGTTTTTTGTGTCGTGTTGCAATACAGCCAGTTATAACTTTGAGGAAGATTAAAAGATGGGCAACTTGATGAAGTCGGGGCACGGTCTGCGCGTGGTGGCAGCAATTTTGGCCAGCTTCGCAGTGTTGGCATAGATTCTGGTGCAGATCGGGCGTGTAATCGGGTGGCTATAAACTGTACTGGCTTCCCTTCAAGAAAACGGTGGAGGCCAACAAAGAATGCCGCAAGCATCACGGAGATTTTGGCGCGTCAAAACCTCCGTAATTATTCAGGTTGTCGCTCCCCCCAAATAGCAGATTTAATGTCAATTTTCCTTGCTAGCCCTGTAAAAGACTACAACAATTGGCAATTAAAGGTTGTTCTGTCCGTCAAGCCGGTATTTACTCGACCGTCACCGACTTCGCCAGATTACGCGGCTTGTCCACATCGGTCCCACGCGCCAACGCCGTGTGATACGCCAGCAGCTGCAGCGCCGCCACGTGCAGGATCGGTGACAGCAGGCCGTAGTGTTCCGGCAGGCGAATCACGTGCAAGCCATCGCCCGAGGTGATGCGCGAATCGACGTCGGCGAACACGTACAGTTGGCCGCCACGGGCACGCACTTCCTGCATATTCGATTTCAGCTTTTCCAGCAGCGCATCGTTCGGCGCGATCGTTACTACCGGCATTTCTTCGGTTACCAGCGCCAGCGGGCCGTGCTTGAGTTCGCCGGCTGGATAAGCCTCGGCGTGGATGTACGAGATTTCCTTGAGCTTCAGCGCGCCTTCCAGGGCGATCGGATAATGGATGCCGCGACCCAGGAACAGGGCGTTTTCCTTGCGCGCGAATTCCTCGGCCCAGGCGATGATTTGCGGCTCGAGCGCCAGCACCGACGACAGCGCGACCGGCAGGTGGCGCATCATCTTGAGGTGTTCGGCTTCCTCGGCGTCCGTCAGCCGGCCGTTCACTTGCGCCAGGGTCAGCGTCAGCAGGAACAGCGCCGCCAGCTGGGTGGTGAAGGCCTTGGTCGAGGCCACGCCGACTTCGACGCCGGCGCGGGTGATGTAGGCCAGCTGGCACTCGCGCACCATGGCGCTGGTCGAGACGTTGCAGATGGTCAGCGTATGCTGCATGCCGAGGCTGCGCGCGTGCTTGAGCGCGGCCAGGGTGTCGGCCGTTTCGCCGCTCTGCGAAATGGTCACCACCAGGGTGTCGGGGTGCGGCACGCTGTCGCGGTAGCGGTATTCACTGGCGATCTCGACGTTCACCGGCACCTTGGCCACCGATTCGATCCAGTACTTGGCGGTGAGGCCGGCGTAGTAGCTGGTGCCGCAGGCCAGGATCAGCACGCGGTCGATCTTCTTGAACACCGCATAGGCGCCGTCGCCGAAGAGTTCAGGCATCACGCCGGTGACGCCCTCGAGGGTGTCGCCGATGACGCGCGGCTGCTCGAAGATCTCTTTCTGCATATAGTGGCGGTATGGGCCGAGCTCGGCCGCGCCGGTGTGGGCGTGCACGGTTTTCACTTCGCGCTCGACCGGGCGGCCGTCGACATCGACGATCCAGTAGCGGGCCAGTTGCAGGTCGACCACGTCGCCTTCTTCCAGATAGATGATCTGGTCGGTGGTGCCGGCCAGCGCCATCGCGTCGGAAGCGACGAAGTTCTCGTCCTTGCCCACGCCCACGATCAGCGGCGAGCCCTGGCGCGCGGCGATCACGCGGTGCGGTTCTTCGCGGCAGAACACGGCGATGGCGTAGGCGCCCTGCAGGCGCTTGACGGCCTGCTGCACGGTCTCGAACAGGTCGCCGGTGTACAGGTGGTCGACCAGGTGGGCGATCACCTCGGTGTCGGTCTGGCTCGTGAACTTGTAGCCCAGCTTGGTGAGTTCGTCGCGCAGCTCGTCGTGGTTTTCGATGATGCCGTTGTGGACAAGTGCGATACGCGCATTGTCTTCGGTCGGCGAGAAGTGCGGGTGGGCATTGTGCGACGCCGGGGCGCCGTGGGTGGCCCAGCGGGTGTGGGCGATGCCGGTGAAGCCATCAAGGCTGGCTTCTTTGACTTGCGATTCGAGGTCGGCCACGCGCGAGGTGGAGCGCGAGCGGGTCAGGCGGCCGTCGAGGTGGATGGCCACGCCACAGGAGTCGTAACCCCGGTATTCGAGGCGTTTCAGGCCCTCGATCAGGACGGGGGTGATATTACGTTTGGCGACTGCTCCGACGATACCGCACATGGCTAACCTCTCGAATGGAAAAACTGTTGAGTCTTATCGTAGAGCAATCCGAATGAAATAAGCTTACAGTGTGCGGCCAATTTTGTTAGATTATTTCATTCATCGATAAACAAGAAATATTGTTTCATATAATTCATAAAATTTATTAAATATTTCATCAAAATGACGGAATCGCCAACCCTCGACGACCTCGATCGTCGCATCCTGACTATTTTGCAAACTGACGCATCGCATACGAACGCCGAACTGGCGGCGCTCGTGCACGTGTCGCCACCCACCTGCCTGCGCCGCGTGAAGCAGCTGACGGAAAGTGGCGTCATCGAGCGCCAGGTGGCGATCGTGGCGCCCGACAAGGTCGGCAGCCGCCTGTCCGCCATCGTCGAGATCACGCTCGACGTGCAGGCCGCCGAGCGTATGGAAGAGTTCGAGAAGCTGGCAGCCAGGGAAGCGGCCGTGCTGCAGTGCTACCGGGTGTCGCCAGGACCCGATTTCGTGCTGGTCGTGCAGGTCGCCGACATGCCGGCCTATCATGCGCTGGCGCACCGGCTGTTCACCTCGCACGCTAACGTGCGCAACGTCAAAGCCTATTTTTCGACCCACCGCAGCAAATTCGACACCCGGATCGCCGTCTAGATCACAGGCCGCAGCCTGTGGATAATATTGTGGAAGACCAGGTGGATGGACAGGGGGTAAGCACGGTAGAACCCTGTGTTTATCTTGTTTATTACCTGTGATTAGCCTGTCGACAGCCGGTGGATTACTTCTTCACTTTCACCGGGCGCTTCCATCCTTCGATCGTGATTTGCCTGGGCCGCGAGATGGTCAGCTTGCCGGCCGGCGCATCCTTGGTGAGCGTAGTGCCGGCGCCAATGTTCGCGCCCTTGCCGATCGTCACCGGCGCCACCAGCTGGCTGTCGCTGCCCACGAACACCTCGTCCTCGATCACGGTACGGAACTTGTTGGCGCCGTCGTAGTTGCAGGTAATGACACCGGCGCCGATGTTCACGCGCGATCCGACGGTGGCGTCGCCGATATAGGCCAGGTGGTTGGCCTTGCTGTGCGCCGCCACGGTGCTGTTCTTGACCTCGACGAAGTTACCCACATGGACGTCCTCGCCCAGCTCGGTGCCCGGGCGCAGGCGCGCATACGGTCCGATCTGCGAGGCGGCGCCAATGGTGGCGCCTTCGATATGGCAGAACGGCTTGATGTTGGCGCCAGCGCCGACCGTGGCGCCGACCAGCACGCAGTTGGCGCCGACCTTCACGCCGTCGGCCAGTTCGACCCGGCCTTCGAACACGCAGCCGACGTCGATAAGGACATCGCGGCCGCAAATCAGTTCGCCGCGCACATCGATGCGCGCCGGATCCATCAAGGTCACGCCTTTTTCCAGCAGGGCGTGGGCGATATTCAATTGATGACGACGCTCGAGCTCGGCCAACTGCACCTTGCTGTTCACGCCAGCCACTTCCCATTCGCCCGACGGGTGCGCCGACACGACCGGCACGCCGTCCGCCACGGCCTGGGCCACGATATCGGTGAGGTAGTACTCGCCCTGGGCATTGTTGTTGGACAGCGCCGCCAGCCACTTCTTGAGGTGGCGGGTCGGGACCGCCATGATGCCGCTATTGATTTCGCGGATCGCGCGCTCGGCCTGGCTGGCATCCTTTTCTTCGACGATGCGCACGATCTTGCCATTCTCGCGCACGATGCGGCCCAGGCCGAAGGGGTTGGCCTGTTCGACCGTCAGGATGCCCAGCTTGTCGTCGCCGGCGGCTTCTACGAGGCGGCGCAGCGAGTCCACCGTGGTCAGCGGCACGTCGCCATACAGCACCAGGGTGGCGCTGCCATCGTCCAGTTGCGGCACGGCCTGCATCACCGCATGGCCGGTACCCAGCTGCGGCTGCTGCAGGGCGGTATCGATCGTAATACCGGTCTCTTGCGCCAGCGCGGACACCATCTCGGGCACCGCTGCGCCGCCGTGTCCGTAAATCACACATAATTTCTGCGGACTCAGGCTACGTGCCGTATCGATAACGTGGCGCAACAGCGGCTTACCAGCCAATGGATGCAGGACTTTCGGCAGGGCGGATTGCATGCGCTTTCCCATGCCGGCGGCGAGGATCACAACGTTCATAAGCCGTTCTCAAAAAGTTGAAAATATGAAAAATTCTAGCATGCGAGATACCTTGTTCCGGCGCACCCTTGCGCTATTCGCGATTGCCGTGATGGCGCTGGCCGCCGGTTGCAGCACGATTCGCTTTTCGTACAACCAGGGCGACACCTTACTGTATTGGTGGATGAATTCCTATGTCGACTTCGAAGGACAACAGGCCGACATCGCCAAGCGCGACATCAATGGCTTGCTCCAGTGGCATCGCCAGACCCAGTTGCGCGACTATGCTGCTTTATTAGGCAATTTCCAGCAAAAAATGGCTGGCAACCCGGGCCAGGCCGACCTGCTCCAGGCCTACCGCGAGATCCGCGTGCGCGGGGAGCGGCTGTCCCAGCGCGCGGTGCCGGAACTGACAACGCTCGCCATGTCGATCACTCCTGCGCAAATCGCCCATATCGACAAGAAATTCAAGGACAAGAACGAGGAATACCGCCGCAAATTCATGAGCGGCAGCGTCGAAAAGCGCCAGCGCGCGCGCTTCAAGAAATCGATGGAGCAGATGGAACTGTGGTTCGGCCGATTCAGCAGCGAGCAGGAGGCCGCCCTGCGCCACGCCTCCGACTTGCGTCCGCTCGACAACCAGCAGTGGTTAGAGGAGCGCCAGTACCGCCAGCGCCGCATCCTGGCGCTGCTGCAAGAAGTACAACAGAAAAAGCTCAACCGCGAGCAGACCACGGCCAAGGTGCAAGGCCTGATGCGCGAGTTGTTCACACGCACGGAGTCGCCCGAGCGCAAGGCCTTCTATGACGCCAGCATCGACCACACGACCAAATACATCCTGACCGCGATCAAACTGGCGACACCGCAGCAAAAGGCCCATGCACAGCAGCGCATGCAAGGCTGGATCAATGATTTCGAGGCCTTGGCAGCAGGTAAATAAGAAGGCAAGGGCGGCCTCCGCAGGCACGGAAAACCGCATGCTATAGTGCCGCCCATGCAAAGAAAGTCCATGAAATCAAGGCCCCAGGCCGCCAAACCCCACGGCGCGCCGCGCATGGCCCAGCACCAGGTCCGCATCATCGGCGGCGCCTGGAAACGCACCCTGCTGCCGGTGGTCGACGCCCTCGGCCTGCGTCCCACGCCGGACCGCGTGCGCGAAACCGTCTTTAACTGGATCAACCACCAGCTCGGCAGCGACTGGGACCAGGCCACTTTTCTCGACCTGTACGCCGGTTCCGGCGTGCTCGGCTTCGAGGCTGCCAGCCGCGGCGCGGCGAAGGTGACCATGGTCGACAACCACGCCCCGGCCGTGCGCCAGCTCGAAGCCAACCGCGACAAGCTCAAGGCCGGCAATATCACCGTGCTGCGCGCCGACGCCCTGACCCTGGCGCAAGACCTGGCCACCCGCGGCCAGCGCTTCGACGTGATCTTCCTCGACCCGCCTTATCAACAGGATCTGCTGGCCAAGACCCTGCCGCTGTGCGCGGCGCTGCTGCTTGATGGCGGCATGGTGTATGCCGAAGCCGAGGCGCCGTTGCCGACCGGAGGCGACGACGTCCCCGACTGGCTGAACGGATGGGAAGTGGTGCGCGCGGACAAGGCAGGCATGGTCTACTACCATTTGCTGAAGCTGCAAGAAAAGGCGGCCTGACTCCCGCCAAGGGCATGGAAACCGCACAACCATTGGGCAAACCATGCCCCAGCCTGGGGCGAATGCCGTGTTTTCAGGCATAATGCGCGTTCTAATAGGGTGTTAATTTTCAGGGAGCCGCAATGGTTGTAGCCGTTTATCCAGGTACGTTCGATCCGCTGACCCGCGGCCACGAGGATTTGGTACGCCGCGCATCCGGGCTGTTCGACCGACTGGTGGTCGGCGTCGCCGACAGCCGCAACAAACGTCCGTTCTTCACGCTCGAAGAACGCCTGGATATCGCCAACGAGGTGCTTGGCCATTACCCCAATGTGCAGGTCGAGAGCTTCTCGGGCCTGCTCAAGGACTTCGTGCGCAAGCACGACGCCCGCGTGATCGTGCGCGGCCTGCGCGCGGTGTCCGATTTCGAATACGAGTTCCAGATGGCGGGCATGAACCGCTACCTGCTGCCCGACGTCGAAACCATGTTCCTGACCCCGTCCGACCAGTACCAGTTCATTTCGGGCACCATCGTGCGCGAGATTGCCATGCTGGGCGGCGACGTCTCCAAATTTGTATTCCCTTCGGTCGACCGCTGGCTGCAGCAGAAAATCGCCAGCATGGCGCAAGCGCCGAAGGCCTGATTATCCAGGACGTATCATGGCTTTATTGATTACCGACGACTGCATCAACTGCGACGTCTGCGAACCCGAATGCCCCAACGATGCCATTTCGATGGGCGAAGAGTATTACCAGATCGATCCGCACAAGTGCACCGAGTGCGTCGGCCATTTCGATGAACCGCAATGCGTGCAACTGTGCCCGGTTGCCTGCATTCCGCTCAATCCGGAATGGCGCGAATCGCGCGAAGAACTCCTCATCAAGTACGAGCGGCTAACGGCCGACAAGGCCCCAGCCTGATCTGCTCCCCAAGCCGGCAACTCTGCCGGCTTTTTTGTTCCCACTCCCAGCTTTCCTGACCGCGTACCGGCTGTTCCGACATGCGGCTTCCGCACGTCCTTGAACGCCATTTGTTTCATCCAACCCCATTCTTCCATCCTGACCCGCTACTCCCGGTTAACGTTGACGGGCGCTTTTTCGCGCTTATTGGTCTGCTGGTTTCGCTTGTTTGCCCTGTTACCGTAAGTGCATTTATATAGAATATAGAATGTGAACTTTGTTGAACCTCTATCATTTACTATCTAACTCATCAATATGTGCCGTCAAGTTGTCTCTATCGTTGATAATTTATGGCCCAATCACAGCAAACGTAAAGCACATCCATATTCTCCTAAAATTACTATAATTGACCACTAAATATACTCAACAGCATGATAACTCACGCATTAGCGATCTTTCTTATAAATCCTCTTTTTGACTCTTTGTGAACTTTGTTAAATACAAGAGGCGCGAAAATCCCGGTAACGTAAAGTCACCAGGCATAGAGCGACATCCGGGCGTTTTTCAGGGGGGGGAAAGAAGATTGCAGCCGTGGCGGCGTGCTACAGAAGGCAGGGACGAAAAAAAACGCGGTGTCCGTTGCCGGAGACCGCGTCAGGGGAGAATTCGGTAATAATTAGTGGCGGATGCCCATCGCACGCACCTCAGCGGCGTCCACCGGATCCAGGCTGGCCAGCTTGCGCTTGAGCGCCAGCGCTTCGTCCAGGGCGCGGCGCGCGGCCAGCTCGGCCTTGCTGCGGCGTGGACGCACGGTCAGGTACAGCGCGCGGCCGATGCCGACCAGCAGCGGGCGGAAGAACAGGACAATGCCAGCCAGCAAAGCAAGATACACGGTGGTGCTGAACACCTGGCCGTAGGGTACGGCAGCGGCAGCTTGGACTAGGGAGGCGGTGGAAGACATAATAGGCTCGTTCTGTTATTGTTGAGAACTATAGTGCGTCGCAACATATAAATCTAATTTTGTTCCCTGATGGCCCTTATACAGTTTGTGAATGATTTGGAGTACACTACCCGTACCCCTGTATTCACAACAGTTTTCTCCTGAATCCCATGAGCTTTCTGACGCTTGACCTGAATCTGCTGCGCGTATTCGACGCGGTGATGACCGAGCAAAACCTGACCCGTGCCGCCGGCCACCTGGCCATGACCCAGCCCGCAGTGTCGAATGCGATCAAGCGACTACGAGAAAGCCTGGGCGACGAACTCCTGATCCGCACCGCCTACGGTGTCAAGCCGACCCCGCGCGCCGAAGCCCTGTGGCCGGCCGTGCGCCAGGCCCTGGCGGCGCTGGAAGCGGCGGTGATGCCGGAAACCTTCGACGTCTCCAAGGCGCAAGCGACCTTCCGCATGGCGATGGCCGACGCCACTGCCGCGCTATGGCTGCCTTCCCTGATGCGCTCGATTGAACGCGAGGCGCCGGGCGTAAACATCCGCATGGTGCCGCTGACGACGCGCGAGCCGCGTCCGATGTTGTTGCGCGGCGATATCGACCTGGCGGTCGGCTTCTTCCCCGGCGTCGCGGCCCAGCTATCGTACGAAACCGGTTCGCCGATCCGCCACGAGCGCCTGTATTCCGGCGTCTATGTGTGCGTGATGCGCAAGGACCACCCACTGGCCAAGGAAAAGCTCGACCTCGACACCTACTGCAAGGCCAATCACTTGCTGGTGAGCTTCTCGGGCCGTGCCCACGGCCTGGTCGACGAGGCACTGGCCCAGGTAGGTCGCGAACGCCGCATCCTCTTGACCGTGAACCAGTTCTTCACGGCGGGCAGGGTGGTGGCGAACTCCGACCTGATCACCGTGTTGCCGAAGCACTTGATGGTTTCGACCGGCATGACCGATGTGCTGATCTGGAAAGAGCTGCCGCTACAGCTGCCGGCGGTCCACCTGGACATGCTGTGGCACGAACGCGATGGCCGCAGCCCGGCCCACCGCTGGCTGCGCAAGAACCTGGAATCGATGGCGGAAAGCGCCTCGAAGAGCGGCGTGCGCAAGATCGTCTGACAGCGCCAACGCTGGTATCGACCAGCAAAATGTTTCACGTGAAACAAAACGGCCAGGCAAATGCCTGGCCGTTTTACTTTTAAATCACGGTCTGACGATCAGCGGATCGGCAGCTTGGTCGTATTCTTGACTTCTTCCATCACCGCATAGGTGTGGGTTTCGCGCACGCCCTTCTGCAACAGCGTCTTGCCCAGGAACTCGCGGTAGGCCGCCATGTCCTTCACACGCGCCTTGACGAGGTAGTCGAAGCCGCCGGCCACCATATGGCATTCCAGCACCTCGGGAATCATCTGCACGCTCTGCTTGAACGCATCGAACACCTCGGGCGTGGTGCGATCGAGCACGACTTCGATAAAGACCAGCAGCGACACGTCGAGCAACTGCGGATTGAGCTGGGCCGTATAACCCATGATATAGCCCGATTCGTGCAGTTTGCGCACGCGCTCGAGGCAGGCCGCCGGCGACAGGTTGACGCGCGCCGCCAGTTCCACATTGCTGATGCGGCCGTCATTCTGCAGCTCGGCGAGGATCTTCTTGCTGATCTTGTCCAACATCGGGTGTCTCCCGTTAATTTTATTCGGTCAGATTGTCGCATCAAAAACTATCTATTGCTAGTAACGATTAAAAGCAGAATTAATCCAGAAGAAATCCTTCTACAATCGAATCATTTCCACCGAGTTCCAAACTGCGCCGGCCACGTGATGTGGCACGGCGCTTTTGCTGTGCGGTGGCCCTCGTTGTGTATTTTTCTTTTGACTAGATAGCCATGCAGATCGCTGCTTCCCCGGCCTCCACCTTCGTTCCCTTCGACGCCCTCCACGCTGAAACCAGGCGCGAGCAAACGCCCCTGCGCGCCGCCATCACCGCTGCCTACCGCCGCGATGAATCCGACGCCGTGCAATGGCTGCTGGCCCAGGGCGCCACGCCCGGCGCCGACGCCCAGCCGCTGGCGCATCGCCTGGTCTCGGCAGTGCGCGAAAAGCGCACCCGCGCTTCGGGCGTGGACGCGCTGATGCACGAGTTCTCGCTGTCGTCGGAAGAAGGCGTGGCGTTGATGTGCCTGGCCGAAGCGCTGCTGCGCATTCCGGACAGCGAAACCGCCGACCGCCTCATCGCCGACAAGATCAGCCGCGGCGACTGGAAGAAGCACCTGGGCGAATCGCCATCGCTGTTCGTCAATGCCGCGACCTGGGGCCTGCTCATCACCGGCAAGCTGGTCTCGCCCAATAGCGAGCAGGGTCTCGGCTCGGCGCTCACGCGCCTGATCGCGAAGGGCGGCGAACCGCTGATCCGCAAGGGCGTCGACATGGCGATGCGCATGCTGGGCAACCAGTTCGTCACCGGCCAGACGATCGACGAAGCGCTGAAGAACAGCCGCGACAACGAGACCCGCGGCTATCGCTACTCCTACGACATGCTGGGCGAGGCGGCGCTGACCGAGAGCGACGCCAGGAACTACTACGCCTCGTACGAAGCCGCCATCCACGCGATCGGCAAGGCCTCCAATGGCCGCGGCATCAAGGATGGTCCGGGCATCTCGATCAAGCTGTCGGCGCTGCATCCACGCTACAGCCGTGCGCAATACGCACGCGTGATCGGAGAACTGCTGCCACGCGTGCGCAGCCTGGTCCTGCTGGCCAAGACCTATAACATCGGCATCAATATCGACGCCGAGGAAGCCGACCGCCTCGAGATCTCGCTCGACATGCTCGAAGCGCTGGCGTTCGACCCAGACCTGGCGGGCTTCGAAGGCATCGGCCTGGTGGTGCAGGCCTATCAGAAACGCTGCCCGTTCGTGATCGACTTTCTTGTCGACCTGGCCAAGCGCAGCGGCCAGAAGTTCATGGTGCGCCTGGTGAAGGGCGCCTATTGGGATGCCGAGATCAAGCGCGCCCAGGTCGACGGCATGCCAGGCTATCCGGTCTATACGCGCAAGGTGTACACCGACGTCTCCTACCTGACTTGCGCGCGCAAGCTGCTGGCGGCGGCCGACGTGCTGTATCCGCAGTTCGCCACCCACAACGCCCACACGCTGTCGGTGATCTACACCTGGGCCAAAGAGGACAAGGTCAGCAACTACGAATTCCAGTGCCTGCACGGCATGGGCGAGACGCTGTACGACCAGGTCGTGGGCAGCAAGAACCTGGACAAGGCTTGCCGCATCTACGCGCCGGTCGGCTCGCACGAAACCCTGCTGGCCTACCTGGTGCGCCGCCTGCTGGAAAACGGCGCCAACTCCTCGTTCGTGAACCAGATCGTCGACGAGAACGTCGCGATCGACACGCTGCTCACCGATCCCTTCGACGTCGCGCGCGCCAGTGCTGGCCGTCCGCATCCGGCGATCGCGCTGCCGGTCGACATGTTCGGCAACGAGCGCAAGAATTCGGCGGGCATGGACCTGGTCAACGAAGACGTCCTGGCCAAGCTGGCGATTGGCCTCGCGCAGCAGCGCCAGCATGTCGCCGGCCCGCTGATCGCCGGATCAAGCGACGCCGGCGTGCCCGCCAACGTGGTCAATCCCGCGATGTCGGGCGATATCGTCGGCCAGGTGAGCGAAGCCTCGCGCACCGATGTCGAAACCGCCCTGGCCGCTGCCAGCGCCTTCGCCGGCGAATGGGCGGCCACCGCCACCCATGAACGCGCTGCTTTCCTCGAGCGCACCGCCGACCTGTTCGAACAGAACGGCGTCGAGCTGATGGCCCTGGCCGTGCGCGAAGCCGGCAAATCGCTGCCGAACGCGATCGCCGAACTGCGCGAAGCGGTCGACTTCCTGCGCTACTACGCGGTGCAGGTCCGCGGTTCAAGCAAGGCCGAGGCACTGGGACCGGTCAGCTGCATCAGCCCCTGGAACTTCCCGCTGGCGATCTTCACCGGCCAGGTGGCGGCCGCCCTCGCCGCCGGCAACGTGGTGCTGGCCAAGCCGGCCGAGCAGACCCCATTGATCGCCTACCGCGCGGTGGAACTGTTCCTCGAGGCGGGCACGCCGCGCGCCGCGCTGCAGCTGCTGCCGGGCCGTGGTGAAGTGGTGGGCGCCGCCCTGACGGCGGACAGCCGCATCAAGGGCGTGATCTTCACCGGTTCGACCGAAGTCGCCCAGCTGATCAACCGCACGCTGGCCAAGCGCGCGGAACAGGAAGGCATCGACATCCCGCTGGTGGCGGAAACCGGTGGCCAGAATGCACTGATCGTCGACTCCTCGGCGCTGCCGGAACAGGTGGTGCAGGACGTCCTCAGTTCGGCCTTCGATTCGGCCGGCCAGCGCTGTTCGGCGCTGCGGGTGCTGTTCCTGCAAGAGGACATCGCCGACAAGACCATCAAGATGCTCAAGGGCGCGATGCAGGAACTGCGCGTGGGCTGCCCGGACCGCCTGGCGACCGACATCGGCCCGGTGATCGATGCCGAAGCCCAGCGCAACCTGCTGGCCCACATCGAACGCACCAAGGCCACCGCGCGCAGCCACTTCGCGCTCGAGCTGCCGGCGTCGGTTCTCGAGGCCGGCACCTTTGTGCCGCCGACCGTGCTCGAAATCGCCTCGCTGGCCGAACTCAAGCAGGAAGTCTTCGGCCCGGTGCTGCACATCGTGCGCTACCGCCGCGCCGAGCTGCCATCGGTGATCGATGCGATCAACGCCACCGGCTACGGCCTGACCCTGGGCGTGCATTCGCGCATCGATGAAACCATCGACACCATCGTCAACCGCGCACACGTTGGCAATATCTACGTCAACCGCAACATCGTTGGCGCGGTGGTCGGCGTGCAGCCGTTCGGCGGCGAAGGCAAGTCGGGCACCGGTCCGAAGGCCGGCGGCCCGCTCTACCTGAAACGCCTGCAGCGCGGCGCCGCGCCCCTGATGGAACACGTGCGCCAGCCAGAAGCAGCGCTGGAAGCCCTGATCGGCTGGCTGCGTACGGATGGCCAGCAGCCGGTGGCCGCGCTGGCCGAAGGCTACGCGCGCACCTCGCTCAATGGCGTGTCGATGGACCTGCCCGGCCCGACCGGCGAAAGCAACCGCCTGTCGTTCACGCCGCGCGGCGCCGTGCTGTGCGCGCCGGCTACCTCCGCCGGCCTGCTCAATCAACTGGCAGCGGCCCTCGCCACCGGCAACCGCGCGCTGGTGCTGGCGCCGACGCCTGAATCGATCCCGGCCAACCTGCCGGCGGCGGTGAAGGAGCGCGTACGCTTCGTGGGCAAGGAAGAGATCGACGCGGCCGACGTCGCGATCGCGCTGGTCGAAACCGGCCTGGCCGGCCTGCTGCGCACCCAGCTGGCAGCACGCCCTGGCGCGATCGTCGGCATCGTCGACACCGACGCTTTGGTCCCGGTGGACCTGTGGCGCCTGGTCGCCGAGCGCGCGGTCTGCGTCAACACGACCGCCGCTGGCGGCAACGCAAGCCTGATGACCCTGGGCCTGTAAAAATCGTAGGGTGGACGGCCATGCCGTCCACCCGTCCAACAAACAGAAAACCAGCAGGAGAAGCACCAGCAAGAACATACCCACAACAGGAGACAACCATGCTTGTAGGCGTTCCAAAGGAAATCAAGAACCACGAATACCGCGTCGGCCTCACGCCGCCGTCCGTCCACGAACTGATTACGCGCGGCCATCAGGTGATCGTCCAGCAAGGCGCTGGCAGCGAGATCGGCCTGAGTGACGCCCACTACATCGCGGCCGGCGCCACCATCGCCGACAGCGCCCATGAAGTCTTCTCGCGCGCCGACATGATCGTCAAGGTCAAGGAGCCGCAACCAGCCGAATGCGCGATGCTGCGCGAAGGCCAAATCCTCTACACCTACCTCCACCTGGCTCCGGATCCGGAGCAAACCGCGGCCCTGGTCAAATCGGGCGCCATCTGCATTGCCTACGAAACGATCACCGGCCCGGGCGGCGGCTTGCCCTTGCTTGCGCCGATGAGCGAAGTCGCGGGCCGCATGGCGATCCAGGCCGGGGCCGCCCATCTGGAAAAATCCCGGGGCGGCATGGGCCTGCTGCTGGGCGGCGTGCCTGGCGTGGCGTCCGGCCACGTCGTCATCATCGGCGCCGGCGTGGTCGGCGCCAATGCGCTGCAGATGGCCGTTGGCACCGGCGCCCGCGTCACGGTGCTCGACAAGAACGTCGACCGGCTACGCCAGCTCGACCTGGTATTCGGCAACCGCATCTCTACCTTGTATTCCACTGCCCATGCGCTCGAGGAAGCGGTCGTGAACGCCGATCTGGTGATCGGCGGCGTGCTGGTGCCGGGCGCGGCGGCGCCGAAACTGGTCACGCGCGATATGGTGTCTCGCATGAAGAAGGGCGCGGTGGTCGTCGACGTGGCCATCGACCAGGGCGGCTGTTTCGAGACCTCGCACCCAACGACACACGCCGATCCGACCTTTCTGGTCGATGGCGTGGTCCACTACTGCGTCGCGAACATGCCGGGCGCCGTGGCGCGCACCTCGACCTTCGCCCTGAACAACGCCACCATCGGCCATGCTCTGGCGCTGGCGAACAAGGGCTGGCGGCGCGCACTGGCGGACGACGTCCACCTGCGTCATGGCCTGAACGTCTGCCAGGGCAAGGTCACCTTCGAGGCGGTAGCCCAGGCCCTGGGCTACGACTACATCCCGGCCGAATCGCTCCTAGGCTGAAGCGGCGTTTCCACCAGATGCCGGCACAAGCGCCGGGTGATGTGGAAAGCATATTGCGCGGCCACCGACTTCACGAAGCGCATGAAGTCGTGGGCCGCGTTTTCATTGGCATTGTCCGATACCGCGCGGATGACGGCGAACGGCACGTCCAGTTCGTGACACACCTGCGCCACCGCGGCGCCTTCCATTTCCACCGCCACCAGCCCGGGCAGGGCGCCATTGAGCGCCTCGATGCGCAGGCGGTCATTGACGAACTGGTCGCCGCTGGCGATCAGGCCGCGATGCACGCGTGGCTGTGCGAGGCCGAATGCCTGTCTCTCGGTCTCGGAAATCGTCTCTTCGAAGTCGCATTCCAGGAAGGCGTGGGCGGCGCTGGACAGGCGTAGCGACAGCTGCTGGTCTGGCTGGAAGTGCGTCTGGCCCGTGAGCGGCACTTCGAAACGCGGAAACAAGGGGCTGGCATCCATATCGTGCTGGACCAGCGATTCGGCCACCACGATGTCGCCCACACGGATTGTTTTATCCCCCGCACCGGCAACACCCGTGAAGAGGATGTGCGTAACTCCGAACTTTTCCACAAGCGTTGTCGCAGTCATGGCGGCAGCAACCTTGCCAATACGCGATAGAACGCACACAGCGTCGATTTCCCACAGTCGCCCGACCCAGAACTCGCGCTTGCCGTGGATGAGCTTGGCGGGTCCTCTCATGGCTTCCACGAGCCCTGCCTGTTCTTCGTGCAAAGCGCTGATGATCCCTAGACGCATGTTTTTCTGGATGGATAAGTGTGTAGAGACGTTTGCACGGTACTCGCGATTCAGATCGGCAACTGTGCATAAGGGACGGATTGTACACAGCTTCCATCGCATTCAGTCCTTGAATTGCAACGATTGTGGTTCTGGCTGGAAGTGGTGAACGACCTGTTCTGGACGACGCCCTTTTTTTGCTTGAGCAGTGTTTGCTTATTTAATTAAGAGATATGTATACAAGGTTGATAGTAGTAGGTAAACGCGAGGTTCTCTGTGGATAAGGCGTGTTTACTCCACAGTATCAATGGTTTACGACGTCGTTTACGCGTTGGAAAAAGCTTGCGTTCGTCTTGCACGGTTCTTGGACAACAAATCGGCTTCGTGAAAAAGCCCCTGTTCTGCACATCTGATGCTGTGGATATGCAGCGGCTTTTCCACAGGCGGATCCGTGTTGTGGCTGTTTAGCAGGCATTGCTGACAACGCTTTTACTGTCTGGCCTGCAGTTCGGGTGAGTCGGTGCGTTTGCCATGACCAGGGCCTTGTGCGTACGACGGTTTTTTTTCTGCACGACTTTGATGGTTTTGCAGCCTCAGGGCGGCCGGAGCCCGCGGCAGCGGCGTTTTCTCATTTTGTTTTAGTTAAAGGCTTGTATACAAAATGATAGTAATAGTAAACGCCTGCCGTTCTGTGGATAAACCCGATTTTTTCCACAACATCAGTGGTTTACGGTTGCGTTAACCCGCTGGAAAACGCCTGTGCCGGCGTTGTAGGAAAGTTGGATAGAAATTGCTCATCTGGACTAGATAGGGGTTTCTGCACATTCCATCCTGTGGATATTCATCCGGTTTTCCACAGAGGCTGTCTCTCCCCCCGACATGGTGGCCCTGGTCTACAAATGCGCAGGCGTGAATTCGAGATAACTGGCAGCGTCGACTTGCGAGATATTGCTTTCCTGTTTTGCCACACTCGACCGAAATTTTTTTTTTTCGAAGGCTCGTCAGGTTTACAACCAAGATCTGTATACAACATTGATAGTAGTAGTTAACGGAAGCCAGTTTCTGTGGACAACCCCATTAAAGAACACGAAATCAGGCATTTATGTCACGGATAACTCCGTGCACTGCTGAGCGAACTGCCTGGTGGCAAATCTGGACAAGATTTTTGCCTGTGGAGAAAAGTCGAGTTCTGCACAAACGATACCTGTGGATATCAAGTAGCTTATCCACAGAGGGGGTCTGGACAGGCGTTTACGTTCTGGTAAGCTGTTTCCCATCGAACTGAGGTACAGGGAAACGCATGGACGTCGTGTCGCGGTACGCCAGGGTCAATGGTTTGAACATGCATTACGTGACTGCCGGCGAGGGCCCGGCAGTCGTGCTCCTGCATGGCTTTCCGGATACCCATGCGGTCTGGCGGCGCCAGATTCCGGCCCTGGCTGCGGCTGGTTTCCAGGTCATCGCTCCCGACCTGCGCGGCTACGGCAAGACCGATATGCCGGCCGACGTCAGCGCATACGCAATCGACTTCGTGGCCGATGACGTGCTGCAGCTCATGAATGCGCTGGGCATCGCCGAAGCGACGGTGGTCGGCCACGATTGGGGTGCGCAGGTCGGTTGGAATCTGGCCATGCACGCGCCGCAACGCGTCAGCCGCTACGCGGCGCTGTCGGTTGGCCATCCCAAGGCGCTGGCCAAGTCAAGTCTCACGCAAAAACTGCGCTTCTGGTACATGGCCGTGTTCATGACGCCGGTCCTGGCCGAAACGCTGTTGAAGGCAGGTAATTGGGCCGCGCTACGCGCGATGAACCGCAGCCGCGAACAGCAGCAACTCTGGATCGATGCGCTGGCGCCGCAGGGCCGGCTGACCGCAGCCCTGAATTATTACCGCGCCAATCTCAAGGGTTCGCGCGGCAAGCGGTGGAAGCCGGTCGACGTGCCGGTGCTGGGCGTCTGGAGCGAGCACGATCCCGCGCTGCGCGAACAGCAAATGCTGGACTCGCGCGAACAATGCCGCGCCGGTTTCGAGTATGCCCGCATCGACGGCGTCGGCCATTGGCTGCAGCTGTCGGGCGCCGAGCGGCTCAATGGCTTGCTCATCGATTTCGCACGATCGCCGGCGGCCGTCACACCGGAATAAGTTCCACGGGGAAGGGCCGGCTGGCGCCGTGTCAGTACGGCTTGCTTGCCGTAAAATATCGGCTCTGCACTTCCCCTGAAAGTCTCCCATGATCGATGTAGTGTGGCTCGGCGGCGCCGCTTTTGCCGCCGGCCTGGTCGACGCCGTTGTCGGTGGCGGCGGCCTGATCCAGCTTCCCGCGATGTTCTCCCTGTTGCCAAGAGAAGCGCCGGCAACCATCCTCGGCACCAATAAACTCGCAGCGATCTTTGGCACCGGTTCGGCCGCCGTCAGTTACGCCCGTCGGGTACGGGTTGCGTGGAGCACCGCGGCGCCGGCCGCCATCGCTGCGTTCGCCTTGTCTTTCGTCGGCGCCTGGACCGTGACGCAGGTGCCGGCCGATTTCGTGCGCGCGCTGCTGCCGTTTGTCCTGGTCGCGGTTGCCGTCTATACCTTCATGAAAAAGGATCTCGGGGCAGTACACGCGCCGCTGCACAGCGGGATGGCTGAGCGCTATTGGGCCATCGGCATCGGCGCCGCCATCGGTTTCTATGATGGCTTCTTTGGGCCGGGCACCGGCAGCTTCCTGCTGTTCCTGTTCGTGCGCTTTTTCGGCTTCGACTTCCTGAGCGCCTCGGCCGCGGCCAAGGTCGTCAACGTCGCCTGCAATCTGTCGGCGCTGATGTGGTTCGGCTACAGCGGTCACTTGCTGTGGCAGCTGGGCTTGCTGATGGCGGGATGTCAGATCATCGGCGCGGTGATCGGCACCAGACTTGCGCTGAAGCATGGCAGTGGTTTCGTGCGCAAATTATTCCTGTTCGTTGTCTCGGCGCTGATTGTAAAGACAGCCTACGACTCGTTCACAAAGCTGGGCTGGTAAGGCTGTTCCACGTGAAACATAGGGTCACATCGGGCCGGGTTCGCAACCCGGCTTTTTTATTACCTGGTGTTCCACGTGAAACACAGAGGCAAGAACTGAAGAGTAAGGTTTCACGTGAAACAAAATCTGTCGTTTTCGGACCCATGCAGAGTCCAGCAGGAAAAAAGAATCTATAATCGCGCATTAGTCCCCTCGCTCCACACCCCATCATGCTATTTCCTACTGAATTCGACGTCATCGTCGTCGGCGGCGGCCATGCCGGAACCGAAGCCGCACTTGCGTCCGCGCGCACCGGTCAAAAGACCCTGCTGCTGACCCACAATATCGAAACCCTTGGCGCCATGTCTTGCAATCCGTCGATTGGCGGCATCGGCAAGGGTCACCTGGTCAAGGAAGTCGACGCCCTCGGCGGCGCCATGGCCATCGCTACCGACGAGGCGGGCATCCAGTTCCGCATTCTGAATTCGTCCAAGGGCCCGGCCGTGCGCGCCACCCGCGCCCAGGCCGACCGCGTCCTGTACAAGGCCGCGATCCGCTCGCGCCTGGAAAACCAGCCGAACCTGTGGCTGTTCCAGCAGGCGGTCGACGACTTGATGGTGGAGGGCGACCGCGTGGTCGGCGCCGTCACCCAGGTCGGCCTGAAGTTCCGTGCCCGCGCCGTGGTGCTCACCGCCGGTACTTTCCTGGACGGGAAGATTCACGTCGGCCTGCAGAACTATTCGGGCGGCCGCGCGGGCGATCCGCCAGCGACCTCGCTGTCGGCGCGCCTGAAGGAACTGAAACTGCCGCAGGGTCGCCTCAAGACGGGCACGCCGCCACGCATCGATGGCCGCAGCATCGACTTCTCGGTGCTGGCCGAACAGCCGGGCGACCTCGATCCGGTGCCGGTGTTCTCGTACATGGGCAATGTGGCGATGCATCCCCGCCAGGTGCCGTGCTGGGTGACGCATACCAATGAGCGCACCCACGACATCATCCGCGCCGGCCTGGATCGCAGCCCGATGTATACCGGCGTGATCGAAGGCGTTGGCCCGCGCTACTGCCCATCGATCGAAGACAAGATCCATCGTTTCGCCTCGAAGGAATCGCACCAGATCTTCCTGGAGCCAGAAGGCCTGACCACCAACGAGTTCTACCCGAACGGGATCTCGACCAGCCTGCCGTTCGACGTCCAGCTGGAGCTGGTGCGCTCGATGCGCGGCATGGAAAACGCCTTCATCCTGCGTCCCGGCTATGCGATCGAATACGATTACTTTGACCCGCGCGGCCTGAAGGCCTCGCTCGAGACCAAGTCGATCAAGGGCCTGTTCTTCGCCGGCCAGATCAACGGCACCACCGGCTACGAAGAAGCCGCGGCCCAGGGGCTGCTGGCCGGCCTGAACGCCGCGCTGCAAACCCAGGGCAAGGACACCTGGACGCCGGGCCGCTCCGAAGCCTATCTCGGCGTGCTGGTCGATGACCTCACCACCCAAGGCGTGGCCGAGCCATACCGCATGTTCACCAGCCGCGCCGAGTACCGCCTGTCGCTGCGCGAAGACAACGCCGACATGCGCCTGACCGAGATCGGCCGCCAGCTGGGCATCGTCGACGACGCGCGCTGGCAAGCCTTCGAGACCAAGCGCGAATCCGTCGCCCGCGAGCTGGAGCGACTGAAAGCGACCTGGGTCAACCCGCGAATCCTGGCTGCGGTCGAATCGGAACGCGTGGTGGGGCAGGCGCTCGAGCGCGAATACAACCTGGCCGACCTGCTGAGAAGACCGGGCGTCGAGTACGACACCCTCATGACGATGCAAGGTAATGAGGGCCAGCCACTGGCCGGTCCTGGCGTCGAAGACCCGGCAGTGAAAGAACAGGTGGAGATCCAGCTGAAGTATTCCGGCTATATCGATCGCCAGGCGCGCGAAGTCGAGCGTCACGACCATTACGAAAACCTGAAGCTGCCCGAGAACCTGAACTACCTGGAGATCGCGGCGCTGTCGTTCGAGGTGCGCCAGAAGCTGGACAAGCAGCGTCCCGAAACCCTTGGCCAGGCTTCGCGCATCTCGGGCGTGACCCCGGCGGCGATCTCGCTGCTGCTGGTGCACCTGAAAAAGCGTGGCGTCCCGGGCTTTGCGCCGACCACTTCGGAGGCGGCGCAATGAAATATGCGTTCGACCGCGATGCGCTGGCCAAGGTGCTGGCTGACGGTATCGCTGAAATGGGTCTGGATGTAACGCCAGAACAGCAGGGCAAACTGATGGCTTACCTGCAGCTGATGCACAAATGGAATGCGGTGTACAACCTGACCTCGCTGCGCGATCCCGTGCAGATGGTGACCCACCACCTGCTCGACTCGTTGGCCGCGGTGCCGGCATTCAAGGATGCGCGCAATGTGCTGGACGTGGGAGCAGGGGGCGGATTGCCAGGCACCGTGCTGGCGATCACCCGGCCCGACATGAAAGTGGCGATGATCGACACCGTGCACAAGAAAACCGCCTTCCTCACGCAAGTGAAGGCGGAACTGGGACTCACGAACGTCACCGTGTACACGATGAAGGTGCAAGACCTGGCGGTGAGCGACAAATTCGACGTCATTACCTCACGCGCTTTTGCAGACCTGTCCGATTTCGTCAACTGGTCGGGACACCTGCTGCAAGAGAGCGGCAAATTCATCGCCCTGAAAGGGGTGGCGCCGAGCGAGGAACGCGAGCGGCTGCCGCAAGACTGGAAAGTGATCGATTTGCAGCCCCTGCAGGTGCCAAGGCTGGGCGCGGAACGCCACCTGGTCTTTATCCAGCGAACCGCATAAACGATATTAACTGTACAAACCGTATAAACCGTTTATATCGTTTATACAGTATGAATCATTAAAATGGTTTGTACGGTATGAACCGTATGACGTCTTGTAGCCGCTTTCGAGAAAGAGAATAGATGGCGAAGATATTTTGCGTAGCGAACCAGAAGGGTGGGGTAGGCAAGACCACCACCTCCGTCAACCTGGCGGCAGGCCTGGCTAAACTGGACCAGCGTGTGCTGCTGGTCGACCTTGACCCGCAGGGAAATGCGACCATGGGCGCAGGCATCAACAAGGCCGAGCTCGAGTCGTCGATCTACCAGGTGCTGCTGGGCGAGTCCGACGTTGCCGGTGCGCGAGTGCGCTCCGAGGCGGGGCGCTTCGACGTGTTGCCCGCCAATCGCGAGCTGGCCGGCGCCGAAGTCGAGATGGTGTCGCTCGAGAACCGCGAGCGCCGCCTGAAGGATGCATTGGCCGCAGTCGACGCCGACTACGACTTCATCCTGGTCGACTGCCCGCCCGCGCTGTCGCTGCTCACGCTCAACGGCCTGTGCGCCGCGCATGGCGTGATCATCCCGATGCAGTGCGAGTACTACGCGCTGGAAGGTTTGTCCGATCTGGTCAACACGATCAAGAAGGTACACGCCAACCTGAACACTGACCTCAAGATCATCGGCCTGTTACGGGTGATGTTCGACCCGCGCATGACCTTGTCGCAGCAGGTCTCGAACCAGCTCGAGCAGCACTTCGGCGACAAGGTGTTCAAGACCATTATCCCGCGCAACGTCCGCTTGGCCGAAGCGCCGTCCTACGGCATCCCGGGCGTGACCTTCGATCCCTCGTCGAAAGGCGCGCAGGCGTATATCGCCTTTGGCGCGGAAATGGTCCAGCGCATCAAGACCATGTAATCACCAGAAAAGCTGACACGACAATGGCAACCAAAAAACTCAAGGGACTGGGCCGCGGGCTCGACGCCCTGCTCGGCGGCGACATGGACGCCGCGCCCGCCGCAAGCAATCTCCCTTCGGTCCTGGCCGTCACCCAGATCCAGGCCGGCAAGTATCAACCGCGTACCCGCATGGACGAAGTGAGCCTGTCCGAGCTGGCCGCCTCGATCAAGACCCAGGGCATCATGCAGCCGGTGCTGGTGCGTCCGCTGCCGGCGGGATCGAGCACGCCGTACGAGATCATCGCCGGCGAGCGGCGCTTCCGCGCGGCGCAGATGGCGGGACTGGAAGAGATCCCGGTGCTGGTGCGCGACGTCGACGACCAGGCCGCGGCCGCGATGGCCCTGATCGAGAACATGCAGCGCGAGGACCTCAATCCGCTGGAGGAAGCGCAGGGCATCCAGCGCCTGATCTCGGACTTCAACTTCACGCACGAGCAGGCGGCCGGCGCGGTCGGCCGTTCGCGCAGCGCGGTGTCGAACCTGCTGCGCCTGATCAACCTGGCGCAGCCGGTGCAGACCATGCTGATGGCAGGGGATATCGACATGGGCCATGCCCGCGCCTTGCTGGCGGTCGACAGCGCGAACCAGATCGCGCTGGCCAATCATGTCGTCGCCCGTCGCCTGTCGGTGCGTGAGACCGAAAAGCTGGTTGCGCGCGCGCTCGAAGAGCAGGCCGCTCCGGCCCAGTCGGCGCGCGCCAAGGACAAGCCGGGCGACATCGTCAGGCTGGAAGAAGAACTGTCCGACAAGCTGGCGACGCCGGTGCTGTTCAAGATGGGCACGAAGGGCAGGGGCCAGATGATCATCGACTTCGCCGACCTGGACATCCTCGAGGGTGTGCTCGCGCGTCTGCGCGCGTAAAAAACAGGGACGCCACCTGCTCGAATGAGGTGGCGTTGCAGGGTGGCCGGCGAGATAGCCGGCCACCTCGGAGGCGTTAGCGCTACCAACTTTCGTGCCGGCCGGACCAGCGCAGTCACTGTCGCAGCAAGCACGCAGTAACTACGTAAAGCAGCGCAATTGTCACATCCCCCTCTATACACGATCTGAGGCTAAGTAGCTGAAAATATTGCGCTATCCGCCGGCATCGTGTCACATTTTCGCCATATATTCGTCCCAGTTATAAGTGTGGAATCGTTTGACTCACGTCCGTATAACCACTTATAATTCCGGCGATTCTTGTAATTATCACCTCGTAGTACGTCCAAAATGCGCTAGCGCAAGAGCTAAAAGAATATGCTACGCATCGTTTCCCTGCAGCTGATAGCAACGGTAGTCGTCGGTCTCATCGCCGCACTACTGGGGGGATGGGCTGCGATGTTTTCGGCGGTACTGGGCGGTTTGTGTTGTGTCGTGCCCAACGGGATCATGGCAGTGCGCTTGTTCGCCGCATCCGCTTCGGGTACGGCGAGTCCCGCGACATTTTTCATCTGGGAATTTGTAAAGATTGCATTAACGCTGGCGCTTTTAGGCGCAACTGCGTGGCTGTATCACGATCTAAACTGGCTGGCACTGGTCGCCGGAATCATCGTGGCACTGAAAAGTTACATCATCTTATTATTTAGGCAATGACGACATGGCGACTCCAGTAGACGGCGCAGCGCACGCGCCCACCGCATCAGAATATATCATTCACCACCTGGGCCACCTGAAGAACCAGTACCAGGTGGGACCGGTCGATTTCTCGGTCATCCACTACGACACGATGTTCTGGTCGATCGCGATGGGCCTGACCGCCTGCCTGTTGATGTGGGCCGCCGCGCGCAATGCGACTGCCGGCGTTCCTGGCCGTTTCCAGGCATTCGTCGAAATGATGTTCGAAATGGTCGACGACCAGGCCAAGACCATCGTGCACGGCGACCGCAGCTTCATCGCTCCGCTGGCACTGACCGTGTTCGTCTGGATCGTCCTGATGAACGCGCTGGACTTGCTGCCGGTCGACATGTGGGCATGGCTGTTCGCATTCTTCGGCGTCGAGCACATCTTCCCGTATCACCGTGTGGTTCCGACCGCCGACCTGAACGGTCCGATCGGCATGTCGCTGGGCGTGCTGCTGCTGATGATCTATTACGGCATCAAGATCAAGGGCTTCGGCGGCTGGCTCCACGAGCTGTTCTCGGCACCGTTCGGCATCTGGATGGCGCCGTTCAACCTGCTCCTGAACATCATCGAATACGCAGCAAAAATGGTGTCGCTCGGTATGCGACTGTTCGGTAACATGTTTGCCGGCGAACTGCTGTTCCTCTTGATCGCACTGCTGGGCGGAACCGCGACGATGTTCGGTTTCATCGGCCACGTGATTGCCGGTTCCATCTGGGCGATCTTCCACATCCTGATCGTGCTCCTGCAGGCATTCATTTTCATGATGCTGACGCTGGTTTACCTCGGTCAGGCTCACGAAGGCCACTGATCGAAGCCGCAAGCATCGAGTGAATGTGGTTGTAAAGAAGTTGTAGTTTTTAATTTAGTTTTTAATTTAACTTTTGGAGTTTTACATGACTGACCTTTCTTTTGTTGCACTGGCTTGCGGTTTGATCATCGGTCTGGGCGCAATCGGCGCTTGTATCGGTATCGCTCTGATGGGCGGTAAATACCTGGAAGCTTCTGCACGTCAGCCAGAACTGATGAACACCCTGCAGACCAAGATGTTCCTGCTGGCTGGTCTGATCGACGCGGCATTCCTGATCGGCGTTGGTATCGCAATGCTGTTCGCGTTCGCTAACCCGTTCGTTCCAGTCTAAGACTCGCGTCTCGAGGTCTTGAAGGGCCGAACCAGTTTCTGGTTCGGCATCCGTGTTTCTGTAAGAAGGATAAAACCGTGAACCTTAATGCAACCCTGCTTGCACAGCTCGTGGTGTTCTTCATCCTGGCGCTGTTCACGATGAAATTCGTGTGGCCGCCGCTGATGAAAGCGCTCGACGAGCGCGCTGCGAAGATCGCGAGTGGCCTGGCCGCTGCCGACCGCGGCAAGGCTGACCTGGCTGCCGCCGAAAAGCGCGTCCAGACCGAACTGGCTGGCGCCCGTGACGAAGTCCAGAAGCGCATCAACGACGCTGAAAAGCGCGCTGCTGCGATCATCGAAGAAGCGAAGAAAACCGCCGTCGAAGAAGGCGCACGCATCGTCGCTGCCGCCAAGGCAGACGCCGAGCAGCAAGTGACGCGCGCGCGCGAAGAACTGCGTGGCCAGGTTGCAGCCCTCGCGGTTGCCGGCGCCGAGCAGATCTTGAAGCGTGAAGTGAACGCAGCGGCTCACGCCGACCTGCTGTCGCAACTGTCGACCGAGCTCTGATCATGGCAGAACTCGCAACCGTCGCCCGCCCTTACGCCGAAGCGTTGTTCCGTGTCGCCCAAACCGGCGACCTGAACGCGTGGTCGGCCATCGCGTCGGAACTGGGCCAGATCGGCGCCAACTCCGATGTGCAGGCCTTCGCCAGCAACCCGCACGTCACGCATGCACAACTGGCGGACACGATTGCGTCGCTGGTCAAGGCTCCGCTGACTGCAGAAGCGAAGAATTTCATCGCAATGCTGGCAGAAAACGGCCGCATCAACCTGCTGCCGGAAATCAGCGCCCAGTTCGCGCTCCTGAAGAACGCCAGCGAAGGCGCTGCCGACGCGACGATCTTCAGCGCGTTCGAGCTTTCGGCCGACCAGCTGTCGCAGCTGGCCGCCACGCTGGAAAAGAAATTTGGCCGCAAGCTGAACCCAACGGTAACAGTGGATCCCTCGCTGATCGGTGGTGTGCGCGTGGTCGTCGGTGACGAAGTGCTCGATACCTCGGTACGCGCCAAGCTGCAACGGATGCACGTTGCGCTCGCGTCCTGAGTCAATCGCACCGCCGACGACTCACCCTTGCCCTACGCATCAAGAAACTATAATTGGAGTTAGCTAGCATGCAACTTAACCCATCTGAAATCAGCGAGCTGATCAAGAGCCGGATCCAGGGCCTCGAAGCCACTGCCGACGTCCGCAACCAGGGCACCGTCATCTCGGTCGCCGACGGTATCTGCCGCATCCACGGTCTGTCGGACGTGATGCAGGGCGAGATGCTGGAATTCCCAGGCAACACCTTTGGCCTGGCGATGAACCTCGAGCGCGACTCGGTCGGTTCGGTCATCCTGGGTGCTTACGAGCACATCTCGGAAGGCGACATCGTCAAGACCACCGGCCGCATCCTGGAAGTGCCGATCGGTCCTGAACTGCGTGGCCGCGTGGTCAACGCCCTGGGCCAGCCGATCGACGGCAAAGGTCCGATCGATGCCAAGCTGACCGCCCCGATCGAAAAGATCGCGCCAGGCGTCATCGCCCGCGAATCGGTGTCGCAGCCTATGCAGACCGGCATCAAGTCGATCGACGCGATGGTGCCGATCGGCCGTGGCCAGCGTGAGCTGATCATTGGCGACCGCCAGACCGGTAAATCGGCTGTCGCTGTCGACGCGATCATCAACCAGAAAGGTCAAGGCGTTACCTGCGTGTACGTCGCGATCGGTCAAAAAGCATCGACCATCAAGAACATCGTGCGCTCGCTGGAAACCCACGGCGCGATGGAATACACCATCGTCGTGGCAGCATCGGCGTCGGAATCGGCCGCCATGCAGTACATCTCGGCCTACTCGGGCTGCGCGATGGGCGAATACTTCCGCGACCGCGGCGAAGACGCACTGATCGTGTACGATGACCTGTCGAAGCAAGCAGTTGCCTACCGTCAGATTTCCCTGCTGCTGCGCCGCCCACCAGGCCGCGAAGCATATCCAGGCGACGTGTTCTACCTGCACAGCCGTCTGCTCGAGCGCGCAGCCCGCGTGAACGCCGACTACGTCGAGAAGTTCACCAACGGCGCCGTCACCGGCAAGACCGGTTCGCTGACCGCACTGCCGATCATCGAAACCCAAGCTGGCGACGTCTCGGCCTTCGTGCCGACCAACGTGATTTCGATTACCGACGGCCAGATCTTCCTGGAGACCTCGCTGTTCAACGCCGGTATCCGTCCTGCGATCAACGCCGGTATCTCGGTGTCGCGCGTCGGTGGCGCTGCCCAGACCAAGGTCATCAAGGGCCTGTCGGGCGGTATCCGTACCGACCTGGCACAGTACCGTGAACTGGCTGCGTTCGCGCAGTTCGCATCGGACCTGGACGAATCGACCCGCAAGCAGCTGGACCGCGGCGCGCGCGTGACTGAACTGCTGAAGCAGCCGCAGTTCTCGCCACTGTCGACCTCGCTGATGGCCGCATCGCTGTTCGCCGTCAACAAGGGCTACCTGGACGATATCGAAGTCAAGAAAGTGCTGCCATTCGAACACGGCCTGCACGCCTTCCTGAAGTCGGGTCACGCTGCCCTGCTGTCGAAGATCGACGAAACCAAGCAACTGGACAAGGACAGCGAAGCACTGCTGGCCGCCGCTGTTGCTGATTTCAAGAAATCCGGCGCATATTAATTGATGGACCGGCGCCGCCTGCGGGCGGCGCCGGTGCCCGGAAGGAGTAAGGACTCATGGCAGCAGGCAAAGAGATTCGTGGCAAGATCAAGAGCGTAGAGAATACGAAGAAGATCACCAAGGCGATGGAAATGGTCGCCGCATCGAAAATGCGCAAGGCGCAGGATCGCATGCGCGCCGCCCGTCCCTACAGTGACAAGGTTCGTAATATCACCGCCAACCTGGCGGGCGCAAACCCGGAGTACACGCACGCATTCATGGCGCAAGCCAAGGGTGTGTCGGCAAAGGCAGTGGGTTTCATCGTCATCACGACCGACAAGGGTCTGTGCGGCGGCATGAACACCAACATCCTGCGCCAGGTAACGCAGAAGGCGCGTGAGCAGGAACAAGCGGGCAACCGTGTCGAGGCAGTCGCCATCGGCAACAAGGGCCTGGGCTTCCTGAACCGCGTCGGCATGAAGCTGGTGTCGCAAGCGACCCAGCTGGGCGATGCCCCGCAACTGGACAAGCTGATCGGACCGGTCAAAGTGATGCTGGACGCGTACCAGGAAGGCAAGCTCGATGCTGTCTACCTGTGCTACACCAAGTTCATCAACACGATGAAGCAGGAAGCAATGGTCGAGCAGTTGCTCCCGCTCCCAGCGAAAGCTTTGGTGGCCGACTCCGGCGCCCACGGCTGGGACTACATCTACGAACCGGAAGCACAGGTCGTCATCGACGAGCTGCTGGTGCGTTACGTGGAAGCGCTGGTGTACCAGGCGGTGGCAGAAAACCTGGCGTCCGAGCAATCGGCGCGCATGGTCGCGATGAAGGCCGCGAGCGATAACGCCGGCAGTGTCATCAGCGACCTGAAACTGGTCTACAACAAGACCCGCCAGGCTGCGATTACCAAAGAACTCTCCGAGATCGTCTCTGGGGCCGCTGCCGTCTAACGGCTGCACCCCGCGATCAAGCTAAAAGAATTTAACTATATATCTGAAGGAACGAACATGGCTGATGGCAAAATCGTTCAGTGTATCGGCGCAGTGGTTGACGTGGAATTCCCACGTAACGCCATGCCGAAAGTGTACGACGCACTGAAAATGGAAGGCTCCGACCTGACCCTCGAAGTGCAACAGCAGCTGGGCGACGGCATTGTCCGTACCATTGCGCTGGGCAGCTCGGACGGCATGCGTCGTGGCATGATCATCCAGAATACCGGCAATCCAATCATGGTCCCGGTCGGCACCCCGACCCTGGGCCGCATCATGGACGTGCTGGGCAACCCGATCGACGAATGCGGTCCGGTCAGCCACGAGCGCATGGCGTCGATCCACCGTGATGCGCCGGCCTACGACGAACTGTCGCCATCGACCGACCTGCTGGAAACCGGCATCAAGGTTATCGACCTGGTCTGCCCGTTCGCCAAAGGCGGTAAAGTCGGCCTGTTCGGCGGCGCCGGCGTCGGCAAGACCGTCAACATGATGGAACTGATTAACAACATCGCCAAGGCACACTCGGGTCTGTCCGTGTTCGCCGGCGTGGGTGAGCGTACCCGTGAAGGTAACGACTTCTACCACGAGATGGCCGATGCGAAAGTCGTCGACCTGGAAAACCCTGCCAACTCGAAAGTGGCAATGGTCTACGGTCAGATGAACGAACCACCAGGCAACCGTCTGCGCGTCGCGCTGACCGGCCTAACCATGGCTGAAGCGTTCCGTGATGAAGGCAAGGACGTCCTGTTCTTCGTCGACAACATCTACCGCTACACCCTGGCCGGTACCGAAGTCTCGGCACTGCTGGGCCGTATGCCATCGGCAGTGGGCTACCAGCCTACCCTGGCCGAAGAGATGGGCCGCCTGCAAGAGCGCATCACCTCGACCAAGACCGGTTCGATCACCTCGATCCAGGCCGTCTACGTCCCTGCGGATGACTTGACCGACCCGTCGCCAGCGACCACCTTCGCCCACCTGGACTCGACCGTCGTTCTGTCGCGTGACATCGCTTCGCTGGGTATCTACCCTGCGGTCGATCCACTCGATTCGACCTCGCGCCAGCTGGATCCGCTGGTCGTCGGTGAAGAGCACTACGCCACCGCGCGCGCCGTGCAGAACACCCTGCAGCGCTACAAGGAACTGCGTGACATCATCGCGATTCTGGGCATGGACGAACTGGCGCCAGAAGACAAGCTGGTCGTCGCACGCGCTCGCAAGATGCAGCGTTTCCTGTCGCAGCCGTTCCACGTCGCTGAAGTCTTCACCGGCGCACCAGGCAAATACGTTTCGCTGAAAGACACGATCAAGGGCTTCAAGATGATCGCATCGGGCGAACTGGATCACCTGCCGGAGCAAGCGTTCTACATGGTCGGCACGATCGAAGAGGCTATCGAGAAAGCCAAGAAACTGGCTGCCTAAGTCGGCTTCTTCGTCTAACTGAAGGACACACATGGCAAACACATTTCTCGTTGACGTAGTCTCGGCCGAAGAGCAGATCTTCTCCGGCCAGGCCGAATTCGTCGCGTTGCCGGGTGAAGCGGGTGAGCTGGGTATCTACCCGAAGCACACCCCGCTGATCACGCGCATCCGTCCGGGCGCGGTGCGCATCCAGGTGGCCGGCGGCGGCGAAGAGTTCGTCTTCGTAGCCGGCGGTATCCTCGAAGTGCAGCCGAACGGCGTGACCGTGCTGGCCGACACCGCGATCCGCGGTGGCGACCTGGACGAAGCGAAAGCAAGCGCAGCCAAGAAACAGGCTGAAGAGCTGATGCTGAACAAGGATTCGAACATCGACTACGCGAAAGCCCAGGCCGAAATGGCCGCGGCGGTCGCGCAGCTGGCGGCGATCCAGAAGCTGCGGTCGAAAGGCCGTTGAGCTGAACAAGCTCGGCAATCAAAGGGGCAGCCTGCGGGCTGCCTTTTTTTATGGCGCTGTACTCGTTAAATATGGATGAGCATTGAACTGCTGAGCTGACCCGCGGTCCAATCCCTGTCGCCATCGATCGGGAGCGCTCAATGAAAGCGCCGAATTTTGAGAAGCTGTTCGCCCAGCTATCGCTGCTGAACCAGCCGCAGCGTCAGCGGGTGCTCGCCGCCCTGCATCCGGCAGCCGGGCTCGACCGGGTGGTCGC
>NZ_JAXCWM010000008.1:0-16913 GCF_034045115.1 Massilia sp. CFBP9012
GGTCACCGATGCCAACGCCGCCTATCCCGCCTTCGCCCGTGCCCATGGCATTGCGCACCAGGCCGTCAATCTCAGCACTGGCGAACGCGTCCGCAAAGGCGCCGAGGGCGCCATCCACGTTCAAAATGTGAACGCCTACCACCGGCGTTTCAAGGAATGGCTGGCGCGCTTCCATGGCGTGGCGTCGCGCCGCCTGCCCAACTATCTGGGCTGGCATTGGGCGCTCGATGGCGGCCGAGTCACTTCTGTCGAGCAATTGCTGTGCAGCGCATTCGGGGTCATCAACAGATAACGATGACAGCGCCTAGAACAAGCCAGTCGGCTGAAAACGGGCCGCATCGGCCGATTTTCTGCCAGCCCGGTTAGATAGCGGCATGCGTGATAGTGGCAGGCTCTACCCTCGAAGCAAGGTGGGTGCGGCAACGCACAGACCCTCGCTGGCCACCTGACTATTCTGGACTCATACTTTTGTCAGGAGAACAACATGAATGCTAACCGTAAATTTATCGTCGCCTTGCTGGCGACCGGCGCGCTTCTCACTGGCTGCGCCAGCAACAGCTCCCAGCCATACGGCAACAACGCTGGATACGGCTCGGGCGGCAGCACAGCCTCGGCCGGCTATGGTGTGATCGAATCGATCCAGGTGGTCCAGGGCGAAAACCGCACCAGCGGCGCTGGCGGCGTGCTGGGCGGCGTGGTCGGCGCACTGGCCGGCAGCCAGATCGGTAGCGGCGGCGGCCGTACCGCGGCCACCGTGGCCGGCGGCCTGGCTGGCGCCGTCGTTGGCAACAACGTCGAGAAGAACCGCAATGCCCCGGGCCCGGAGATGTACCAGATCAATATGCGCATGGATAACGGCGAATACCGCGCCGTGAACCAGGACAGCGCCTACGATCTGCGCGTGGGCAACCGCGTGCGCATCGTCGACGGCCGCGTCTACCGCTACTGATCCACCGGCATGAGACAGCTGGAGACAAGCATGGCTACTCTCACCCGCATCGTGCGCGGCGCTTGCGCCTGCGCACTGGCCGGCGCCGCCTTCGCGGCGTCGGCGCACGCATCGGCTCAGGACGCGGCGCCAGCCGGCACCGACGCGACCGTCAACCCGACCGTCGCCCGTCAGCAGGCCCACGAAATTGCAAAAGGCGATCCACCGCGCTGGTACCGCGACGATCCGGCGCAGCAAACGCTGCGCAAGGAACTCGGCGCGGCGCTGCAGGAAGCGCAGAACGCCTGCCGCAAGGCGCCGACGGCCGAACGCAAATCGTGCATGCAAGAGGCGCGCGCCACCTGGCAACGCGAAACGGCGCAACTCGGCAAGTCGATGCCGCGCCAATAAGAACCTACCGGGATAGGTTCTAAGTTCCAGGCGCAGCAACGAAAGCGGCCATCCCGATGGCCGCTTTTTTTTCGCCTATTTCTTTTTGCGCCGCGGCGGCAGCGGATACACGTCCGCCACCAGGGTGCTGTCGCCGATCTGGCGACTGGGCGAGGCCGAGTCGTGCACCACCAGCAGCCCCTCCTCGCGCCCGTCGTGGCTCGAAAACAGTGAAATGCCTTCGGGATGATCGACGCCCTGCCCGAACGGCAGCGCCAGCACGTGTTCGAGCATGTCCCGGCTCACCGCCGAGGCTTTGTCGGGCCTTGCCCCGCCGGGCCAGCGCAGCAAGGTCACCGGCCCGTCGAGATCCATCGACGGCCCGGCCAGGATCAGGAGATCCTTGCCTTGCACGCACAGGTCGCGGATGCCCAGGCCATCCAGGTCAAGAAAATGCTTGCGGTACAGGGTGCCCTCGTCGTCGAGCGGCGCCAGCCTTAGCCAGCCCTCCTCGCCATCGTCGACCGGCGCAATTTCGACGATCGCCGCCCAGCCGCGCAGCACCGGGCCGCGCAAACCCAGGAGCACATGCTTGCCGGCCAGGGCGATGCCCTCGATATCGAAGCCGTTGTCCTTGCCGGGGATGGCAAGGAAGGGACCGAAGTGCTCGTCCTGCCGCAGCAGCCCCGTCAATTCGTTGCCGTGCTCGTCGCCGCGCAGCAGCGCCGCGCTGCGCCGCTTGCCCTTGTGCGTGGCCTCCTTGTGCAGCGTGAAGCCGCCGTCCTGCCTGACAAGGGGAATGCGCGCCAGCAGGTAGCGGTTGGCGTCGGCGCTGACGCTGGCCAGGCGCTTGTGCGTGCGCCGCACGCCGTCGCCCTGGTCCGGCCGCTTGCGGCGCAGGCTGTGCGAGCCGGTCAGCCATAGATAATCGCCATCGCTGGCCAGGCCCTCGATATCGGCTTCGTTGATGCGCTTGCCCTCCTCGTCATGCGGCGGCAGGGGCAGTTGCAGGAAGTCGTGCAGCGCGAACTGGCGGTGTGCGCGCGCAAAACTGGTCTTGCCGCGGCTGTCCTCGGCCGCCAGGGTCAGGCGCTCGATGCTGAGCGACTCGTCGTTGGCCAGCCACAGGGTATCGCCCATGCGCAGGGCCACCGACAGGCCGTTGCGCAATTCCTTGTCGGGACTGAGGTCATTGCGTTCGGGATGGAATTCGAGCAGGACGATATTGGACGGATGCATGTGCGCCTCGCGATCGGTATTGGCCACGTGGCGTCAACGGCCAGCCGCGGCGTGCGTTATATGCCTGGTGCGACAACCGGGGAACTTGCAAGCCCCTGGCAAGCCCGGCTGCTGCGAAGCAGGCTGCCGGCCTGATAAGGCAGCCGACAAAAAAAGACGGCGTCCAATCCCCGATTGCGACGCCGCTCAAGCCCCACCATATTCTGTACCACACGATCCGCCCTGTCGTTCTTGATGGCGGCGCGATCGCTTATGCTCATGTTCCGACTGCTCCAGCCCGTGTTCCGGCTGGCGGTTGCCGCAAGACCTCTTGCGGCAACGTCTGGAATACAGCTTACCCTTATTCTGGTATTTGCTGCGCTCGTTTGCGATTGACGTACCAGCCCAGTGCGCCCAGCACCAGGGCGGCGCCCGCCGCTTGCTTGCCCAGCCGGCGCTGGCGCACGAAATTGATCACGCCCAGCGCATATGGCAACAGTACCGACACATTGGTTCCGGTAGGCTTGAGCATGGCATCGGCCCGGGCACGCAAGGCCCAGGTTGCATGATCCATCGCCGAGTGCAGCATGACTTCGGGCTTGATGCCGTACTGGATGCTGGCCTTCGCATGCGCCACGCCTGCGCGGAAGAATTCGCCTTCACGCAATAGCTCTGCCTTGCGCACCGCTGGATCCAGGCTGTGCTGGTGACCGGCCAATCCTGTCGTTCCGTTTTGATTCTGCATACCTTCTCCCTTGGTGAACGCTTACGTGCACATCGAAAAACCTGCTGCGCGTCGCATTTTCGGTCGGGCCGCGTAGGTCTGCGATGCTCGCTGTACTCAAGTACAGCTGCGCTTCTCGACCGAAACTGCCGCCGCTCGCGACGGTTTTTCGAGGTGCCCTTACATCAACATCTCGCGGTCGTTCTTGAGTTCTTTCATCGTCGCCGGGAAGGCCAGCTTGTTCTGCTTGAGCAGCGCCAGTCCCTTCGTCACCAGCACCGCCGTGATCAGGGCGAAGACCGCAAACATGATCAGCAGGATGGTCCAGCCCATCGACTCCCACGCCAGCGCGACCACCGTCATGGCGCCGAAGGCGATGGCGAACCAGACCGCCAGCACCGCCGCCGCGAAGATGGCCAGCAGCTCGATCACGTGGTTGCGGATCTCGGACAGCTCGAGCGCCGCCAGTTCGACGCGCGAGACAGCCAGCCCGAACAGGCTCTTGAACAGGCTGGAGATGCCGCTGATGACACCAGGGTTGTGTACGATCGCGTCTTGTTTATCCACGTCTATCCCCCGGCGTTATTGCTTGCGGCTCAGCAGGATGCCGAGCAGCACACCGACGCCGGCCGCGATCGCCATCGTGCGCCACGGATTATCCTTAACGTAGACATCGGCCGTGTGGGCCAGTTCCTTGCCCTTTTCCACGGCCTGGGTCGGCAGCAGGCTGGCGCCACCCAGGGCGCGGTCGAGCAGCTCCATGCCGCGTGCACGCAGTTCCTCGGCCTTCTCGCCGGTCAGCGAAGCGGCCGCGGTCAGCATCGACTGGGCATCGCGCACCAGCGCCTTCATGTCGGACTGGGTCGCATAGGTGCTGCCGCTGATCGGGTGCATGCTGCCGTTGGTATTGCGGGAAGTTTCTAGCATGTTCTACTCCTGTCACTGAAAATCATTGAAAAACCGGCCGCGAACAACCCGGGCCAGGGCCGTGACCGTGGCCCGGGCTGGTCGCGGCCGACGACTCACGCCATCAGGTCGCGCAGGTCGTCGGCATGCTCTTCTTCCATCGCCATGATGTCGATGAGCATATTGCGCGTGGTCGGATCCTTGTCGCCGATCGCCGCGATCATCTGGCGGTAGGACTCGATCGCCACCCGCTCGGCGATCAGGTCGGCCCGCACCATCGCCTGCACGTCGTCGGACTCGTCGTACTCCGCATGGCTGCGCGCGGTGAACGTGGACGGGTTGAAGTTCGGCGAGCCATTGAGCTGCACGATGCGTTCGGCGATGCGGTCGGCGTGATCCTGCTCTTGCTGGGCGTGCTCGAGGAACTCGGCCTTGATGTGACCCGTGTTGGGGCCGGCCACCGTGTAGTAATGGCGCTTGTAGCGCATCACGCACAGCAGTTCGGTGGCCAGGGCGTCGTTGAGCATCGCGATGACTGCTTCGCGGTCGGCCTGGTAACCCTCGGTAACGGCGCCGTCATCGAGATTGGCCGCCGCGCGGCGGATCGCCTCGATGTCAAAGCCGTGCGCCAGGTTGTTGGTCTGTTCCATGGTGTTTCCTCAATCAATGTTCAAGGTGGTTCAACGCATTGCTGCGCGAGGGGGAATCTGTGCGCCATCGTTGGACAGCACGATCTCGACGCGGCGGTTCTGCTGGCGGCCGGAAGCGTTGTCGTTCGACGCCACCGGGAATGCCTGGCCGTAGGCCTTCATCGAAATACGGTCGCGCGGCACGCCCATTTCGCCCAGCGCACTGGCGACCGCGTTGGCGCGGCGCTGCGACAGGTCCTGGTTGTAGCTCGCGCTGCCGGTACTGTCCGTAAACCCTTCGACCAGCACCGTACGGTCCGGGTTCTCGCGCATCACGTCGCCCAGCTTGCGCAGGGTCGACATTCCGTTCGGATTCAGGGTCGCCTGGTTGGTGGCGAACAGCACGTCGCCGATCGTCACCACGTAGCCGCGCTCGGTCTTGACGGCCTGGATGTCGTTCAGCAAGGCTTCCAGGTGGGCGGCGCGCTCGCTCAGGGCGGCGTTCTGCTGCTGGGCGGCCTGGGCCTGCGCCTGGGCCTGCTGGGCGGCGGCGGTAGCGGCTTCGGCATCGCGCTTGGCGCGCTCGGCTTCGGCGGTGCGTGCCTCGAGGCGGACCTGGTCGCGCTGACGTCCGGCATCGGCGATGTCCGCTTCGGCGGCCTTGGCCTTGGCGACTTCCTGCGCAGTGGCGATGCGCTGCTTGGCGACGTAGGCCAGGCGGTCGACGTCTGCCAGGCTTTCGCGGCGGTGCGCGGCCTGGTTGGCCTGGTCCAGCGCCTCGCTGGCCTGCTTGAATTCCATCGGTGCATAGGTCGACACCTGCGGATTGTTGTTGGCGCTGACGAAGTCGGCGCGCGCCTGGTCCAGGGTCGCGGTGGTCACCGGGGCGCTGGCGCAGGCGGCAGCCAGCACGGCGGCGGCCAGGATCGAAACGGCGGATTTACGGTTTTTCATGTTCTTGTTCCTCTTCTTGTTGGAGCGCCGTTCGACGGCGCGGACTCATGCGTTAAATGCGGACGTCAAAGGTTGGTCCTACTGGTTGTTGGCGCGGTCGACTTCCTCGCGCAGCACGCGCAGGTCTTCGTTCAGCTGGGTCGAGGCGGCGGTCGCCTTGGCCGACACGGCTTTGCTCTGCGCCAGCTTGGCATCGGCCTGGGCCTGGACCGCCAGTTCGCGCGCCAGCTTGTAGTCGCGTGCGGCCAGGGCCTGGTTGGCGCGGCCCATCTTGTCGCGTGCGGCGCTGATCTCGGCCGGCGCCAGTTCGGCTGCGCCCGCCGACACGGCGTTCTCGACCGCGTGGCGCGAGACCGCCACGTCGGCCGTCGCGGGGGCCTGGTCTGGGCTCGCGCATGCAGTCAGTGCCAGCACGGCTGCGGCGCAGCTGAGGCGAAGCCCGGTCATCGTTTGATGTTTATTCATCGCATATTCTCCTGGGGAAGTGTTGTAGAGAACGTTATAAACCTGTTATGCCCGGCACTCAGTTCGTTGACGCACATTGATTTCCAAGGCAGCCGAACAGTGCACACGACAGGCCGCGGCTGAAACACCCTGTAACAACACGGCGTGCCGATTGTGTGTTGCCGAACAGATCAAATTTGCAACGGACTCTAGTCTTGAACCAAGTCACCGAGAAAACGACATACCCGAATGAACGGATCAAGCATCAAGCGTTACGCAAGCATTCCAGTCCTGCTGGCCTTCCTGGCCTGCGGACCGCTGGCAGGTTGTGCCTCAGGCATTCCCGGTTTCGGCAGCGTCGAAACCGTCAATGACGAAGCCATCAGTGCCGGCGTGCGCAGCGCCATCAGGCTCGATCCCGAACTGACGGTTTCCGATCTCGATGTCGACACGTACCAAGGCATTGTCCGGCTTAGCGGCTTCGTCAGCTCGGCCGACAGCGTAGCCGCGGCGGCCTCGGTCGCGCGAACCGTCAAGGGCGTCAAATCGGTCAGGAATGACCTGCGCCTGAAGTAACCCCATCTAAGGAGATCATCATGAAAACCATTAAATCGCTGGTAGTGACCGCAACCCTGGCAACCGCCGCCTTCGGCATGGTCGGCTGCTCGAACATGTCGAAGCAGGACCGTAACACCGCCATCGGCGCCGGCGCCGGCGCCGTGCTGGGTGGCGCCGTGAGCGGCGGCAGCGCGCTCGGCACCGTGGGCGGCGCGGCCGTCGGCGGCGTGATCGGCAACCAGGTCAAGACCACCAACTGATCGACGTCCGCGTCCGACAGTAAAACGCCCGGCTTGCCGGGCGTTTTACTTTTACGGAGTCCCCAAAAAGATGATGGAACAGAGGAGCGCGGCGCCGCCGCCAGGTCAACCGGCGCGGCCGTTCGCGACCGGCATGGCGCCGGCTTCCCTCACGATCGCATAGCAGCTGCAGGCCGCCGCGGCCAGGCCATCGGGATCGAGGATCTCGATATTGCCGCGGCTGTAGTCGATCAGGCCTTGCTGCTGCAGCGCACTGGCGGCCTTGGTGACGCCGACCCGGCGCACGCCGAGCGAATGCGCGAGGAATTCATGAGTCAGGTGGAATTTGTCGGATTGCAGGCGGTCGCGCGTGACCATCAGCGAACGCGCCAGCCGCGCCTCGAGCACGTGGAAGCGGCTGCAGACGGCGATCTGGATCGCCTGCGCCAGCAGCGCATCGGTATACCGGTACAGCACCTTCTGCAGCGCTGGATTGCGTTCGACCTCGCTGCGAAAGCGCGCGCCATCCATGCGGCTGGCGTTGCCGGCGCGCTGGACCACGGCGCGCACCTGTGTCGTGTCGTGACCCAGTGCGCTGGTCACGCCCAGCATGCCTTCGCGTCCCACCTGGCCGACCTCGAGCGTCATGCGTCCTTCGGCCACGCCCAGCAGGGACAGCAGGCAATCGTGGGGAAAATAAATGTGCTCGATCGGATCGCCGGCTTCGCACAACACTTGCCCCGCCTCTACCCTGACCTGGTCGAGCAGCGGCAACATGCGCGCCATCTCTTGCGACGGCAGCGCGGCCAGCAACAGGTTGCTGCTGCACTCGGTGACGGGCGGGGGGACGGCAGAGTTCATTCTTTCCTCAGAAAATTGTAAGGATCAGTACGCGGCGCAAGCCGGAAGCGCCCCGTTCCAGATACATTTGCAAACAATTCAGTCAGCGTAACCGTCGCCCCTTGAGCGAGTATGTACGGTGACGCACGGAAGCTCGGGTTGTTCCTGAAGACAATCAACGTACCGCGGCGTCAACGCCATACGAAAGGAATAAAGATGAACACGCCCCCACACAATCCTGTCAAGAATCGTACCCACCCCCTGCTGCTGCTGGCAGCGGCTGCGGTCGTCCTGTTCAGCCTGGTCGGCACCGCCGCCATCATGGGCTGGCTGCCCTCGTCCACCGGCGGCACCGCCAACCGCCAGCTGACCGAAGCCGACCGCCTGGCCCTGGCCTCCACCCTGCCGCAGGACGCCCCCCAGCAGGCGCCGGGCTACGCCGCCTATCCAGGCGCACCGCTCGCGCCGGATCAGCAGGCACAACAGCAAGCCTATGCGCCGGCGCCGGCTCAGCCGCTTGCACCGGTCGCAGCGCCAGTCGTGGCAACGCCGGTCAAGCAAAGCAAGCCGACCCAGGTCGCCGCCAATGAACGCGACTGGTGCTCGAACTGCGGCAACGTTGAATCGGTCCGCACCATCACCCAGCGCGCCGAAGGCAGCGGCCTGGGCGCGGCCGGCGGCGCCGTCATCGGCGGCCTGCTGGGCAACCAGGTCGGCGGCGGCAACGGCCGCACCCTGGCCACCGCGGCCGGCGCGATCGGCGGCGCCGTGGTCGGCAACCAGGTCGAAGGCAATATGAAGGCCACCACCAGCTACGAGATCCGCGTGCGCCTCGACGACGGCACCCTGCGCACCTTCCGCCAGAACAGCCAGCCGCAATGGAGCAGCGGCGACCGCGTCCGCATCGTCAAGGGAAAGCTGCGCTCGGTAGCCTGAATTCAATAGCCTGATTCACTCAGGCTGCATGGCTAGCACATGGCCGGGATTGCGCAAGCGTCCCGGCCAATCTTTTTCCTGAATGCAATGTGCGCCAACGCACGGAATTATGGATGAGCTGACCCGACAATCGAAGCACGCTAAAAACGGATAGCGGGACACCATCAACCGTGGGAGAAGCGCATGAACAGCCTGGCATGGATCGGCATCATCGTCTGGGGAATCTTACTGACTCTGTTCGGCCTGTTGTCGGCCGGGCCGGCGCCCGATGGAAACGCACACCTGCAGCCGCAGGACATCGTGTTCCTGATCGCGGGCGGCCTGCTCACCTGCCTGATCGGCTGCACCGGCCTGGTGGGCATGATGGGCTGGATCCCCGGCTTGCGAAAACAAAAAAGTTGCGTTTAATGTACGTTATCGAACGGTACGCGACTGTTGGCAACTACATACTGGAATCACAGCGCAACCGGCGCAAACAGTAGAGGAGAAACAACCATGTTATATACCATCGCTGTCGTTCTCGTTATTCTTTGGCTGCTCGGCCTGGTGACTTCGTACACCATCGGCGGCTTCATCCACATCCTGCTCGTCGTCGCCGTCATCATGATCCTGGTGCGCCTGATCAGCGGACGCGGCATATAGCAGTAGAATGACAAGTTCCACTTGTCGCAGCACCCAATCCGTTTCGCGGTCGCGCCTGTAACGGCGTGACGACGAAACGGATTTTTTACTTAAGGAGTTCCACAATGCAGAAAAACTTCATCAAAACCACCGCCGCCATCGCCATCGTCGCCCTGACCGCCACCGGTTGCGCCGACATGTCCACCACCCAGCGCGGCACCGCGACCGGCGCCGGCATCGGCGCCGGCCTGGGCGGCCTGATCGGCGGCACGACCAGCGGCGGCGGCGGTGGCCGCGTTGCCGGCGGCGCCGCCATCGGCGCAGCCGCGGGCGCCGTGATCGGCAACATCTGGTCCAAGCGCATGGAAGCGCAGAAGCAGCAGATGGAACAAGCCACCCAGGGCACCGGCGTGCAAGTCACCCAGACCCAGGACAATCGCCTGAAGCTGGAAATCCCGAGCGACATCTCGTTCGACACGGGCCGTTCCGACATCAAGGGCAACTTCCAGCCTATCCTGCAGCGCTTCGCCCAGACCCTGCAAGAAAACCCGAACACCAACGTCGTCATCATCGGCCACACCGACAGCACCGGCAGCGATTCGATCAACCAGCCATTGTCGGTCGACCGCGCCTCGCGCACCCGCGACTACCTGGCCGGCCGCGGCGTGAACCCGAACCGCATCACCATCGAAGGCCGCGGCTCGCGCGAGCCGATCGCCTCGAACAACGACAACGCGGGCAAGGCACGCAACCGCCGCGTCGAGATCTACGTCGCCGAACCTGCGCGCGGCTGATCCTCTCCCACTAACGAGAAAGGCCGGCAATGCCGGCCTTTTTTGTTGGCGCCCGATCCGTCGTTCCCGCGGAGGCGCACTGGTGTCCGGAATAATTTCGGGCGCTTGAATAAGCCCGCTTCATAGGAAAAACCACGTCGTTCCCGCGGAGGCGGGAACCCAAGTGTGCCCGGCCAGTGGCCTAGAAATCGACCTCCGATGAACGTTCGGGTAACGCAAGAGCATGAACATTCTGTGATTTCACTTGGATCCCCGCCTTCGCGGGGATGACGATGCATACTTTGCGTATAAATATTCCGGACACCAGTGCGCGGAGGCGGGAACCCCAGTTCACGTGCGTGGCGATGACGTCAATCGTCGTGGCTGCACATGAAACTTGGGTCCCCGCCAAGGCGCCCGGCGAGGGCGGGGACGACGTGGTGAGTGGTCAACCCGCTTCGGTAAACGCCAGGTACAGCTCGCGCGCCTGGCGTGCGACCGGGCCGGCTTCGAGCGTACGGTCCTCGTAGCGGGTGCACGGCGTGACCTTGCCATAGTTACCGGTGCTGAAGATTTCGCGCGCGGTATTCAGTTCGGTGGCCTTGACGCTGCGTTCTTCGACCTGCACACCGGCCTCGGCCAGCAGCGCCATCACGCGCGCACGGGTGATCCCGGCCAGGAAGGTGCCGTTCAGCGCCGGCGTCACCACCTTGCCGTCTTCAGTCACCAGGAACAGGTTCGAGGCCGCGAATTCAGCCACATGGCCTTCGGCGTCGAGCATGATGGCCTGCTCGAAGCCGCGCTCTTTCGCTTCGCGCATCGCGCGGGTCGAGTTGGCGTACAGGGCCGACGCCTTTGCATCGGTCGGCGCCATATTCGGCTGCGGACGGCGCATGGTCGACAGGCAGGCGGAGAAACCGGTGAACGGCGGCAGCGGCGCATCGAACAGGGTCAGCGCGAACTGGCTTTTCTCGGCGACCGGGATCAGGAAACCTTCGGAACCGAATACCAGCGGACGGATATACAGTTCGGCATCAAGCGGGAATTTGGCCACGCCTTCGCGCACCAGCGCTTCCATCTCTTCGACCGTCAGCGGACAGCGCAGGCCCAGTTTTTCGGCGGACGTGATCACGCGCTCCAGGTGAGGGCGCAGGTCGGGCAGCTTGCCGCGGATCGCGCGCGCGCCGTCGAACACGGACGAACCGAGCCACAGGCTGTGGTCCATCGCGCCATACAGGGGGGTGTTACCTTCGGCCCATTGGCCGTTGTAGTAAGTGAGGTACATGGTTTCCTTCATTATTGCAAAACCGTACCAGTGTAGCGGGATCGGCGCCGGCCCGTCCAGGCCGGCCGCACCGCCACACGCCGCCCCGGCTAGCGGCTCTCGTCCAGGAACAAGGGCTTGCGCTCGAAGCCGATGTGGTACACCGCCGTCTGCAGCACCACCTGGTGTTCGCCGACCGTGTGCACGCTGTAGTTCTTTTCGATGCTGAGGATGTAGCCGCGCGGCGTCGACGTCAGGCAGCGGTTCAGCAGCTCCTGCTGCTCCCGCAACGCCTCCTGGCTGCGCATGTTCTGCGGATCGTCGTTACCGACAAGGATGCGGTGGACGTAGCGAATATTCGTGAGCTGGAAGTTAGTGGCAGACATGATCATCGTCTTTCTTCATGGTAGTGGATGGCGGCCGCGGATCACTTGCGGCCAAGGCGCTCGATCATGGCCATGACGGCCTGCATCTGCGGGGCCTGCTTCGTCGCGAAAAGCGCGCCCTGCTGGTCCTGCGAATAGCCCCAGAAATCCCAGCACCCCCTGGGGTTGGCGGGAATGCGACTGGAACGGGACACCTGCGGATACAGCACGATCAGGCGGTTGGCATCGGCAAAGCCGTTATAGCCCACATCCCGGTAGAACCGGCTCCCGATCTGGGAGGCGCCCTGGCTGCAACCATGGAAGACGATGTGCACCGCGCATCCGCCGCCACGGCAGGCGTCCGGCACGTAGACATACGCCTCGGCATCCATGCTGGTGCGCACGCCGCGGACGAATTCACGCTGGTCGAAGCGAATCAGCTGGCCCGATGGCGCGCCGCCGGCCGCCACGGTGCGTTCCGGGTACAGGTGGCGCGGCACATCGTGCGCCTGCACGAAGCCGCAGTTGTTGATGTAGGGTGGCTGGGTGGCCGCGCAGGGCGGGTCGTTGGGATTGGCAGTGGCGATCGCATGGCCGGCCTCGCGGTTGAAGACATACCTGATCTGGCCGGGCGCCGCGCCTGCCTGCTGGTAGAACGTCCGCACCTCTTCCACCACCGAGGTCCTGACCACCACATCGTTGCCGCCGCTGGCGATGTAGACCCGCTGTCGCGCCAGGTTCTGCACCGGATCGATGCGACCGTCGGCGGCGAACATGCGCGCATTCCTGAACGACACCGCGCCATCGGCGCCGACCGGCCGGGCGATCGGGTTCATGCAGGCATCCGCCGCATTCTCCAGCGTGCTGCGCTCGGGATAGGTGCCGGCGCAATAGAAGGGGCCGCCGCCGATGATGCCGACGCCCGCGATCTGGTTCGAATACGCGACCGCGAGCTGGCCGGCCATGAAGCCGCCGGAGTCGAGGCCGGAGCTTGTCGTCTGCCCCAGGTCGGCGCCCAGTGCCGGTAGCGGCACCGCTTGCTGGGCCATGGCGGCGCCCGCAAGGCTCCAGGCCAGCATCACCGTCAGTATTGTTCGTTTCACTTCGTCTCCTTTCGCATGCGGCCGCCGCGGCAACGGCGCCACGCAGCAAATACATGCTCCAAGGAAACGTCAGCAAGAGCAAGCACTATCTCGCGCGACATGCAAATATGCAACTAACAGCGGCTTCATCCACCGACTTACTGTTCGTTGCCACACCATATTTACCGGCCTCGTCGCGTACACTACGGCTTTCCAGTAAAAATTGTTTTCATGCTTGCTACTCTCGAACGGATCGATCCCTACAGCGACGACATCGACCTGCTGGTCGAGTTGGTCTGCCACTTGCGCCCGCGCCAGCGCTGGGTGTGGCAGGACGTGGACGATCCCGCCCAGGCGGTACGCACGCTGACCCAGCTCCTGAAGGGCAATCCAGCCCAGGCCTGGGCGCTGCGCCGCTACATCACGACCCTGCTCGAGAAGCGGCGGCATACCAGTCTTTACAGCGATATCGGCATCCTCTCGAACGACGGCTTCGTCACCGAACTCAAGAGCCGCATCACCTACCGCTTGCTGCCGCCGGCGCTCGACAACCTGTATTTATCGGATGCGCTCGACCAGCTGCTGTACCGCGAGGACGACTACGAATGGATCCGCGCGGTGCCCGACGGCGACTGGATGCAGTTGTTCGACGTGATCGCCAATGCCCCGCCGACCGACGACAGCGCGCCCGGCCGCGCGCGCGTGGTCACGCTCAAGGGCCTGCTGGACGCGATCCGCACCCTGTCCTGCCGCATCTGCGCGCTCGGCCTCGAGCCGCGCCTGGTGCACAGCTACAGCCAGATCGAGAATTTCGATTCGCCCTTCCTGATGCAGAATATCGAGGCCAACCGCTACCTCGACGAATACGCGCGTTACCTGGGCGGCGAGCGCGAACGTCCGGACGACGCGCGCCACCTGCTGGTAATGCTCGACCAGTGCGAGGACGTGGTGCTCAAGATCCGGCGCCTGGCGCTGTCGAACGGCACCAGCATCGCCCTGACTTACCTGCTGGTAGCGGTGCAGCAGAGCATCGACCGCCTGCAAAAACTGCTGTTCCTGGTCGACGTGACCGACGAAAAGGGTTCGACGCCCTCGCCCGCCCCCGCCTCGGCCCATGAAGTCATGGACGAGCTGGTCATCGATGGCGAGGTGCTGCCTTCGGTAGCGCCGCAGGCCGACAAACCGGGCCAGCTGGCGCTGTCCGATGCGCCGCTGCTCACCCCGCGCCAGCACGCCGCGATCTCGCTGGCCGAAGAATTGATCGAAGCCCATAACACCAAGTACCAGGTCAGCGGCCTGGTGCGCGACAACGTGCACCTGCTGGCGCGCAACGTCACCGAGAACGCCAGCCGCACCGGCGAGCACTACATCGCCGAAGACCGCAAGGACTTGCGCAAGATGCTGTGGTCCTCGTCCGGCGCCGGCTTCATCGTCGGCTTCATGGCGCTGTTCAAGATCCTGCTGGGTTACCTGAGGACGCCGCCGCTGGTCGAGGCTTTCCTGTTCAGCATGAACTACTCGCTCGGCTTCGTACTGATCCACATGCTGCACTTCACGGTCGCCACCAAGCAGCCGGCCATGACGGCGCAGCGCATCGCGGCCTCGCTGCACCGCTCCGCCACCGGGCGCGGCATCGACGTCGACAAGCTGGCCGAACTGGTCAACAAAGTGTTCCGCACCCAGATGGTGGCGGTGCTCGGCAATGTGCTGGTGGCCTTCCCCGTGGCCTGGGCGATCGCCGAAGGCGTGCGCTGGTACACCGGCCACCACCTGGTCGACCCGATCAAGGCGCTGCACCTGCTGAACGACATCGACCCGCTGCACAGCCCGGCCCTGTTCTACGCCGCCGTGGCCGGCGTCTGGCTGTTCGTGGCCGGCCTGATCTCGGGCTATTACGACAACAAGGCGCTGTACACCCGCATGGGCCAGCGCGTGCAGCAGATCCGCGGCCTGCGCCGCCTGCTGGGCGCCGAGCGCCTGGCGCGCCTGGGCCGCTATATCGAGGACAATCTCGGCGGCCTGATGGGTAACTTCTTCTTCGGCATCCTGCTCGGCACCACCGGCACCATCGGCTTCCTGCTCGGCCTGCCGATCGACATCCGCCACATCACCTTCTCGGCCGCCAACTTCGCCACCGCGCTGGTGGCCCTGGACTACGGCATGAGCTGGGCCCAGATCGCCAACGCGACCGCCGGCGTGCTGATGATCGGCACCGTCAACCTCTTGGTGAGCTTCGGCCTGGCGCTGTGGGTGGCGCTGCGCGCACGCAAGATCGTCTTCAAGCGCTGGATCCTGCTGGTGCAGGCGCTGGGCCGGCGCTTCGCCTATTCGCCGGTCGAATTCTTCCTGGGGCCGCGGCATCGCCAGTTGCCGCCGCCCGATACCGTGTCCTCGAGGGGAACAAAATGAACAAGAAGCGCTTCGCCGCATGGTTCGGCTTCATCGGTTTCGTCTGCGTGGTCGCCTCATGCAAGGCCCTGCCCGACCGCAGCACCATCGCCGGAGCGCCCGACAAGGCCGTCCCCACCGTCGCCACGCAACGCGGCGAGCTCAAGGACGGACAGGCGGCGGCGCTGCTCAAGCGGCGCTGGGCGCGCGCCTCGCCCGACCTCAAGCAACTGGCGGTGCTCGAAGAGCAGGCGACCGGCGTGCCGCTGATCGCCGGCAACCAGGTCTCGCTGCTGTTCGACGGCCCGGCCACCATGCGCGCCATGATGGAGGCGGCGAAGAATGCGAAAACCTCGATCAATCTCGAGACCTATATCTTCGACCATGACGAGATCGGCGCCCAGTTCGCCGAGATCCTGATACAGAAGCGCGCCGAGGGCGTGACCGTCAACATCATCGTCGACGGCGTCGGCACCTTGTCCACGCCGAAGGAATTCTTCGAGCGCCTGCAGCAGGCCGGCATCAACGTGCTGGTGTTCAATCCGGTGAACCCGACCAAGCGGCCCGGCAAATGGGCGCTGAACAACCGCGACCACCGCAAGATCATGATCGTCGACGGCAAGGTCGCCTTCACCGGCGGCATCAATATCAGCAGCACCTATGCCAATAGCTCGCTGTTCCGCTCGAACAAGCGCGCCGGCAAGGTGAATGAAGAAGACGTCGGCTGGCGCGACACCCACATCAAGATCGAGGGGCCGGCCGTCGGCGCGCTGCAATGGGCCTTCATCGACAACTGGGTGCACCAGGACGCGGGCGAGCTGCCCCAGATCGAGTACTTCCCGAAACTGGCGCCGGTGGGCGAAAAAGTGGTGCGGGTGCTGGCGACGTCGCCCGATCGCGATTCGGAAATCTATAAATCGCTGGTGCTGGCGATCGGCGAATCGAAGAAGTCGATCCACCTGACGGCCGCCTATTTCGTGCCGGACCAGCAGATCGTCGACGGCCTGATCGCGGCGTCCAAGCGCGGGGTCGACGTGCAGCTGGTGCTGCCGGGCGTGTCGGACCACGACTTCATCAAGTATGCGGGCGAGTCGTTCTACCACGAGCTGCTGGAAGGCGGCGTGCGCATCTTCCAGCTGCAGGTGGCGGTGCTGCACGCCAAGACCACGGTGATCGACGGCATGTGGTCGTCGATCGGCTCGGCGAATATCGACCGCCGCAGCTTCATCCACAACTACGAGGTCAATGTGGTGGTGCTCGATCCGCAGTTCGGGCGCGATATGGAAGCGGCGTTCAGGGAAGACTTGCGGCACTCGAAGGAGATCAAGCTCGCGGACTGGAAGCGGCGGCCGTGGAGCGATCGGCTGCGCGAGATGATGTCGAGGCTGACGGAGTACTGGATCTGATGCCGACGGGTCTGATGCTGACGCCCGCATCGATCACCACCGCATGAACGTCGTTCCCGCGAAGGCGGGAACCCAAGGTTGCATGCGCTGCCACTACTGCTAAATCGCGTGGCGGCTTAAAAGGCTTGGGTTCCCGCCAAGGCGCCCGGCGAGGGCGCACTGGTGTCCGGAATAATTTCGGGCGCTTGAATAAGCCCGCTTCATAGGAAAAACCACGTCGTTCCCGCGGAGGCGGGAACCCAAGTGTG